>CAIMEY010000061.1 GCA_903840165.1 uncultured Myxococcales bacterium
GCCGGAGCGTCCCGGATTGTCGCGGGGAGCGCCGGGTCGAGCGCCGCCGGAGCGTCCCGGATTGTCACGGGGAGCTGCAGGCCGACCGGTATCTGCGCGCCGTGGCGGGCGGCGAGTCGCTTGAGGATCGCGGGGCAACTCATTGGTACTATTGCGATTGCTCGATCGGCGGCGGTCGGGCTTGTCAGCAGGCACGTCCCGCGCGGGTTTGGCGGGCCGCTTGGGGGCCGAAGAGGGCGCAGCCGACTGCGAACGTGGCGCTTTAGCAGGCAATTTAGACGTCTGCACCCAGTTGCCTTTGCGCCGGGGGTCGGGAGGCAGCTCAAAGGCTCCGACATGGCCTTTTCGCTCTAACTGCTCAATCTCGCTCGGAGACAGCAGGCGCCATTGTCCCGCCTTCAACTCACCCACGCCTAGGCCCGCGTAGGCGATGCGGCGCAGGCGAACGACAGGGTGACCGACGCGCTCGAGCATTCGCCGCACTTCCCGGTAGCGGCCTTCCACGAGCGTTAGGCGAACCCAAGCATTTTGCTCTGTTTGTTTGACAATCGCGGCATTCTCCGCCCGAGCCAGACCGTCTTCGAGGCGAACGCCCCGTTGCAATTGCGCTAAAGTATCGGCACTTGGCACGCCACGCACGCGCGCCTCATACACGCGCTGGACGCTGAATCGCGCGTGGCCAATGCGCTCAGCGAGTGCACCGTCATTGGTGAACAGCAGGACGCCTTCAGTATTAAAATCAAGGCGTCCGATGCTACGCAGCGCAAGGTCCTTGGGCACCAGCGAATACACCAACTGGCGGTGCTCCGGGTCACTGACGGTGCATAAGTAGCCGACTGGCTTGTGCAAAAGCAGCACCAGTCTTTCGCCAGGCCCGCGCAGCTTCTCGCCGTCAAGCCGGACTTCATCCACAGCCGGGTCGACGCGTGTGCCCAACTGGGTGATGACCTGCCCGTTGACTTCCACCCGCCCCTGCACGATCAGTTCTTCGGCCGCTCGTCGCGAGGAGATCCCGCAACTAGCTAAGAACTTTTGCAATCTATCGCCACTGGCTGGAGGCGATGCTGCCGAGGCTTTCTTGTTCGTGGGCTTGCCGGGGGTGGCCATGGTGCGTGTCCTGGCGCTCTGGCGCCGCGAGGGGCAGGTAGGCCAAAGTGCGCTTTTTGTCAACCCTTTGCCAAAGCAAGCTTGGCCTTATTGAGCAAGAACATATTGACAGTAAACAGTAAAATGAAAGCCGCTTGGGCCCACTGGCATGGCCGCGCACGGGGAGGGGGCTGCACGGCTAGGTCGCTAGGTTTGGCCGAGCGAGTTGGAAATGGGCCATGCAACACCTCATTCCTAAAGGCATTTGAAGGTGCAGTTGGGGGTGCGATGAGGGCCACCCCTGGTAGGCCAAAAGGCCGATTCGGGTTTGACAGGCCCGCCCCGACCGCGCATTCTTGCACAAGAACCTCAAGGGGCGTCTCTGGCGACGCTGGCGGTCTGCTTGTTGATGAATTGTGCTGACAATATGCGCATTTGCTTGGCCCCACGGTCCCTGCTGGTTCGCGTGGCTTTGACGCTGGTCGTCACTGTTTTTGCCGCGCCAGGTGCTGCCTGGGCAGCTGACAAGGGCGCGGCCGACAAGGCGGCCAGCGAGAAGGCCGCAATCGAATTGGCCGCGCAAGCGAAATCTGCCTTTGTTGCCGGGGCCTTTGCCCGTGCAGCGGGTCTGTACATGGATGCGTATGGGCAGTATCACGAGCCGACGCTGGTGTTCAACGCCGGCCGTGCCTACCAGCAAGCGGGCCAACCTCGTGAAGCGCTTCCGCTATTTCAGCTTTACTTGTCGGTGACCAGCGACAAGCATCCCGGCGAAATCGAAGGGCGTCGCGATGCCCGAGATCATATCGCGCAAGTACAGGCATTGATAGATAAAGAGGACGCAGCGCCTCAGCAAGTGGTCGTCAAGCCGGTGCAACCTCAGCCTGTTGACCCAAAGCCGATCGAGCCCAATCACTTCGAGCCAGCGCCGAACCAGAATCCGACGATCGCGGTCAAACCGGAAGATCATGTGCATAATCCGGCGCTTTTCGAGAGAGTGCAGAGCCGCCACCCACGGCCGTCGGGTCCGAGCCATACCGGATCCTTTGTCGCCGGTGGCGCGGGAATTGCGTTGATCGTGGGCGGTCTTGTGCTTGGCGGTATGGCTAGTTCAGACGTTAAGGATTTGCAGGCGCGCTTGCAGGCAGACCGCCAGGTGGTCGGCGGGACGGTGCTGCATACCAGCGTGCGCCAGGCTGAGGTAAATAGCGCGTATGTCAGCCATAACAATAAGCAAATCGCTGGTTCAGCTCTACTAGCTGTAGGATCGGCCGCAGTGGTCACGGCCGTGGTGCTGTGGTTGCTGCCGACTGATCAGCAATCTACTGATCATGTTCAACTTTTGCCCGGCGTCGCCGCCGACGGGGTGCACGTGGCCCTGCTGGGACGGTTCTAATGCAGTGGCCATGCAGGGCGCGCAGTTGGTTCCGGTTCGCTTGCATCTGCTCGGGACTGTTCACTTTTGGCTGTAGCGATGGACTGACCGCGACCAGCGCTGGGGAGCGGTATGCCTGCTCGACAACCGCTGACTGCGTCTCGGGATTCCGCTGCGATTGCGGTATTTGCCAGCCTAGTGGCGTCAGTTCGGTATGTCCCGGCGGCGATACGCAATCCCTTGATACGCAAAGCGATGTAGCTGACAGCCTGTCTTCGGATACCGGGCCCGTTGACGTCGCAGTGGCTGACATTGTTGGTGTGGATGCCGCTGAAATTGCTGATACTTCTGCTGCCGATTCGTTCAGCGGTCCCTGCAACTTGGTGGATTGGACGCCTTGTGGGGCCGGGCAGGGCTGTTACTTTGACACCGCCCATCCCACGGGTCAGTGCCTGACTCATGGCAATCTGGGGCAAAATGCTAGTTGCAAAGCGAACTTAACGGAATGCGGACTCAGCGACACCGATCGGCCCATGCTCTGCGACACCCTGGACCTCAAATGCTACCCGACCTGTCAATGGAACAATCTCACGGCCTTTGGCTGTAATGCTGGGCAGACCTGTTACAAGTTGACCGATTCCAGCAATCAACCCTTGCCTGGGGGCGCCGGAATTTGCGTGCCAGGGACCTAGGGATCGCTGTAAATCAACCGAGTTCGCCTATGCGCCTCCTTTGGCGGGATTGGGCCACGGAAGGCGCGGATTGGCACCATCGAGCCGATCTTGCGCGGGCATGAAGGAAAAGCTGCAATTTTAGGATACTGCGCCAGGCCAAGTACCGCGGGTGCTAGAGCTTGATCACGCCGCTGACGACCAAGCCGGCGACCACCAGGGCCAGCAAGACCACGACAATCACGCCGATTTTGGCAGGGCTAAGGGCGCCTTCGCTCTTGGCTGTGCCTGCGACGGCCGGTGTGCGCTTAGACGCTGCGCTTGCGGGCCCCAAGCTCTTGCCGGCCTGCGCCGGCACCGTGCGCGATGGCCCGGAAGCAGGCGAAAGAGGCGCATTTCCGGGCCGAACAGGGGCAACCGTCGATTCCGCGGGCGAGGCCGGTGCGTCCGCTGGTGCCGTCTTGTTGGGGACCTGCATTTCCGGAGGGCTGCCTCCCGGACGCCGGCCAGGAGCGGATGAAGTACCGCCCTGAATTCTCGGTGGATTTGGCGGCGCGCCCGGCTCGACGGCTTCGGCCCAAGCGTTCTGCGGCGAGAGCCCGGCCTTGACCCCGTCGAAGAAAGAGTGGAAATCCTTCCAGGTTGTCCCACTGTCGGCAGAAACGGCCATCGTCTGGCCAGCCTTGTTGGTTGCCCAGTTGAGCAACGCATCCAAGCCATGAAAATTGTAGGTCAAACCCATGGCCTTGAGCTTCCAGTCGCGGATCTCCCAACTGGGCTCGGGCGCCGCCGTTTCAACGGAATACTCGAAGTCCTCGTCTGCGTTTGCGGCGTGCTCGGGCCCCTGAGGCTGCCGCTGCGTCGCTCCGTCCAAGGAGCCGAAGTGGTCCGACTCGGCCAAAGCATCAACGGGCGTCTTTTCCTCAAGATCGATAGGGAATTCGTCGCCGACGATGTTCGACTCGCTGATCGGCTGTGGCGCTGCGCGGACCGCGCGTAGCAACTCGCTTTGGCTGTGATCGGGGCGCAACGTCGCGCCATCCAAGCCGAAACTATCGGGCGTGCCAGCGACAAAACCAAGGCCTTGATCTTCACCCGGTCGGCCCGGCTCCAGGTCGGGAGGCAGCCACCCATAGGGCGTGGCGTTGTCCAAGTCCGGGAAGCCCGCGTCTACCGGCAAAGGTGTTGGTTCTGCGTGCTTGTTGAAGGAGCTCGATTCGGGACGCCCAGAAAAGCCGCCAGAGTCAGGGTCCATGGCCCGGGGCGCGCCGCGCACAGCGTCGATAATGCTCTGGTCTTCGGCGGGCATTTGGTGGCCGCAATGGGGGCAAACCAGTTGATTGCCCTGCAGCACGCCCTTGTCAGTGCGGGAAAATGAATTCCAACAACTGCCGCAAACGTAGTCGGTTACGTTGGTAATTGGCCTTGCGTCGGACACCCGTAGCCTCCCGCAGCACGCGCACCGTGCGACGGTCATTCCCTGCCGGTCTGCGCTGGCCCCAACGCACCGTGCAAGGATGCCAACATAGCAGCGCTTGCACGTCTGGGTCAACGCACCGCGGGCCAGTGCCTAGCACTTCGACTGCAACTGCCCGTTACTGGTGCGGTTCGCTGATTGCACAATTCTCCGCCTGCCGTCATCGCCGGCGACCGTGTTGACTCCGCCTACAGCGATAACCAAATGGCGTCGTGCACGCTACGGCGAAGGGCGCGAATCCCTTGCACTTCTGCGCGGTCCGGGTGGACCCGATTGCTCAGAAGCACGGCGATGGCCGACCGTGCCGGGCAAATCCACAGCGAAGTCCCCGTAAACCCAAGGTGACCAAACGTTGTTTCGGGGACAGAGTCACCAGCAGTTGAGCCGGGCCGACTCGGGGTGTCCCAGCCCAGGCGCCACGTGGTCGACGGCGCGGCCGCCGTCTGCAGCCAAGCCTGCACCACATCTGGGTCTAACCCTAAGCGATCCGCAGGCTTTTCTTGAGCAGCGCGCAGCCAGGACTGGGCTTGGGTGACCACATCGACCACCGAGCCAAACAGACCAGCATGTCCGGAAATGCCGTTCAATCCTGCGCTATTGTCATCGTGGACCGCGCCTTGAAGGGGCCGACCATCGCTGCAGCGCGGCGGCCAAATCTCCGTTGCGACGATCGCATCAAAGGGCAACTGCTGAGGCAGCGGACGGAATCCCGAGTGAATAGAAAGCGGTTTGGCAATTCGCTGCTGATAGAGTCGGTCCAGCGGTTGGCCGTGCACAGCCTCCAGCATCCAGCCAAGCAGCAGAAAGCCGAGGTCGCTGTACACCGCTTGGGTGCCGGGCGGCGTCGCCAGGGGCGTGGCAAGGACAAGCCGTTGAATTTCCTTAGCGCGATCGGGCTGCTCGCAAGCCTGTTGGTAGAAGTCGTGCCACGCGGGCAGGCCCGAACCGTGGCCGATCAAACTCGAGACCGTCAGCTCGGCCAGGGGCGTATTCCGGCTTGGCGCCCAGAGCCTGTCGAGCGGTGTGTCTAGGTCGTAACCTGCTGTTCGTGATGACAAATCTTGGGCGATCAGGGTCGAAGTTACCAGCGGCTTGGTCAGAGACGCCAGGTCAAAGGCCGTCGTGGGGCCGATGGGCAACCCCGGGTCGGGCAGCAGGGTACCTTGACCGTCCCGCCGATAACGCTTTGTTCGGCCTGCACAATGGTACCAAGCCCGCTCGGGCGTCCAGACGGCCAACGCCACCGCGGAGCCCAAACCTTGGCTCACAGCGTCGTCGACCAGGGCCGCAATCGGCGCCCGTGCATGGGACCACGGCGGCTTCATGGCAAGTTGGCGGGCGTGGGCTGCTGACGCTCAAGGCGTTCGGTGAGATCGCGCATTTGATTGCGCAACGTATCGACATCCTGGCGTAATGCTTCGACTTGTTTGCCTGCCGCCAGCCCCGCACCTATTTGGGCAATGGCGTCCTGGGCGCGGCGTTTGACACGTCCGTCAACGGCCCGCTCGGCCACGGTTTGCAGCAGGGCAATGGCACGACCGTCACCCAAATTGCCTAGGTTGCTCGCTAGGTTGAACGCGAAACGAAAGCTCGTGTCCGCCGTCCAGGGACCGAGGATATCGAGCACCTGCGGGGCCTGGGCCACAAAGGCGCACAAACTGCGCAGGGCGGCGCAACGCAGTAAGGTATGGTGCTCTTTGGAAAGGAAAACTGCAATTTGATCAATGGCTTGTGGGTCGCGCAGTGCAGCCAAGCCATCGAGCACGCCACAACGAACCGTCTCGTTCCATCCCTGACGGTCTAGACATCCGCGCAACACGTCAAGAACTGCCGGCTGACGGGTCCGACCAAGCGCAATGGCGGTTTCCGCTTCGACCAGGTAGGAGGCGTCACCAGCAACTAGGCATTGCGTCAACAGTTTTGCTGCCTCATCGGTTTGCCAGTTGCCCAGGGCCGTGCGCACGCTGCGGCGAGCCTTGGCGTGGGGCAAATGCACGTTCAGAGCTAGCAGTTCAAAGGCTTGTGTAGTCGCGATCTTGCCCAATGCTTTGGCCACTTCGGCGGCGACGCACCAACTTGAGTCCGCGCCCAAAGCGTCGCCCAGTGCTGCCGTATTGGCATGGCCATCGCGCTTGCCGAGGGCTTGGGCCGCCGCAATGCGAGTCATGGCCCAGGGTGCTTGTTTGACCATCGTTCGCAACATAGGCTCTGGCAACGACAATTCCCACGTCGCTAGTAGATCGCCGCGCGGATCGACGGCCACCAACTGGGGCGAACTGGGCAGGTCGATGTGAAAGGTCTGTTTGACACTGTGCAAAACCAAGGACTTATCGACCTGGGTGCCATCAGCTAGGACGGCAACGACGCGAACCGGCAGCCAAAATAGTGGTGCCAGTTCAAGGTCTTGGGTCTGCTCAAGGGTCAACTGCCACTGTCCGGTGTCCCCGTCCCAACTGCCAGCTACCTTGAGCGCGGGGTGGCCAGCGCCCTCTTCCACCCATTGCTGGAAGAAGCGGCCGAGGTCAATGCCGCCAAAGGCCTCCAAAGCACGGCGCAAATCGGGCGTTTCCACGTTGCTATCGGCGTGGGCGTACAGGTAGTTCTTCAGGCCGCCAAAGAACGTCGCATCGCCCAGCAAACGCCGCAGCATGTGCAAGACCGAACCGCCCTTTTCATAGAGGTGCGCATCAAAAACATCGATTGGTTCAACGTACTTGCGCGTCACGATGCTGCGACGGTAGCGCCCTTCGTCTTCCGCCAAATAGGTGCGCTGGGCCTGCAGGCGGCCGTAGTCGAACTCGTCGGCTGTCTCGACCTCTTCGCGCCACAACTCTTCGAAATAGGTGGCAAAACCTTCATTGAGCCAGCCGTGCGCCCAAGTCCGGCACGTCACGAGGTCCCCAAACCATTGGTGAGCTAACTCGTGAGAAACAAGCGGTTCTGAGCTAAAGTCGATGTGCGCGCGTTCGTCGTGCAGGGTCAGGTCGGTCTGCGTGGTCATCGACGCATTTTCCATCCCGCCAAAAACAAACTCGCCCACCGCGACTTGGCTATACTTTTCATAGGCAAACGGCACGCCGAGCAGGCGCTGATAGTAGTCGATCATCTGCGGCGTTCGACCAAATGCACGCTCGCCGTCCGCCTCTCTGCCAGGAAGTACCCAGTACGAAACGGGAAAAGGCTCTTGCCTCTGTTGCACTTCGACAAAGGGCCCCACCACCAGGGTCAACAGGTAGGTCGGAATCGGGCGCGACAGCTGCCAGTCGTAAATCCGCGTTCCTGCTTGGGAACCGGCGTAAACGTCCCGCAGGGCCCCGTTGGACAGGGCGACCATGCCTTCCGGAACCGTGGCCAGCACGTGGACGCGCTGCTTGTGGTTCGGACTATCGTGGCAGGGGAACCAAAAACGTGAATCCTCATCCTGACCTTGGGTCCAGGCGTGGGCCGGTCGATCGGGATGATCGGCGTCCGGCAGGATGAAATAAAAACCTGCACGTGGATTCTTGCAGGAAAAATCAATGCTTAGTCGAATCGCATCGCCACGGTGCGCGGGCTGAGCCAGTTCAACCCAGAGGGTCCGGCCGTCGTGCGAGAAGGTTCGATTGTGGCCATCCCCGCAGAAAACGCGCAAAATATCAATCGCATCGGCGTCAAAGCGAGCGCGGGTCACCTCCGTCTTGCGGACGGTTCCTTCGTAGGTCACGGTGCCGTGGACCGCTTGGCCCAGGACGTCGACCTGCACCTGCAGCGTCAATTCGTGCCAAGCGATGGGCAGATCCGGGGCGAACTGCAGCGGCGTGTCCTTGGCCTGAAAGGGCTTGGGCGCGCGCAGAGCCTGTTGAGACGCGGCGTGCACCGCATGAAGATTGGAAAAACCGTGTTCGCAGGGCATGGCTGAGTCTCCAAAGCAGGGACCGGCAAGGTACGGCAACCGCGAAGTGTCGGCAAGCATGGAACGTGGAGCCCTGTCTGTACCCACTCGCGCTACGAGAATTGTGCAGGCATATCAGGTTGCTACGGCAATGATCCCACGTTCTGGCGAATCGCGTTCTAGGCTAGGCCCCAACGTCGTCGAAAGGTCCATTCGGCGCCGAGCAGCAAGATAATCCAGGCAAAGACTTCCGGCCGACTCCAAAGGTCATCATGTGATTGCTCAGCAAGATCAGGGAGATCGCGAACCATCAGCGGCACCGGACCGGTGGGCCCGCGGTCTCGCCATAACTTGCCGCCACTGGCCTGGGTAAGGCTGCGCAAGATCCCGTCATCTGGCTGTAATTGTTGCCACTCAGCCTGATTGGGCGCCACAACCAACGGCACCGAAGCCCGGCACGCCTGGCCATCGACCATGGCCTCGACCACGACCAGCAGGGCACCGACTTCTTTGGGTATCAGGTTGAGCTCGATGCGCCCTTGATCGTCGCTAGCGGTGCTCCAGATCGCGGTCGCGTGCGCGTCCTTGGTCGCCTCCGTCAGCGGTAGAAGATCGGCTTTGACGGAAACGCCAACCGCAGGTTTTCCATTGGACGTAACCACTTGCACGCGCACATGCACGGGCTGTCCTTGGGCAATCGGGGCGGTCGGCGCCTCGAGTCGGAGGCTGTCGAGGTCCGGATCCCGCAGCAGCCAAGCGGTTAGCTGATCGAGCAACTTATGATAATCGCCGCGGATTCGTTGCCTTTCGAGGTCGCTCCCCTGGTCCGGAAAGGCCCAGGCCCACAAGCCATCGGACGCAAGCACGCCGCTGCGTCCTTGGCCGACTTCGCCGACCGCTAGCAGGGGCTGACCATGGTCGTCGGTGACCAAGACACTTGCATTTTCAGTCGCTTGTAGGCCCGTGTTGCGGCCATGCCAGCTGCGCGCTGCCCACAAAGCGCCATTGGAATCCGCATCTGCGTCTAACTGCACGACCGGATGGCTGCGGCCCGCGGGGGTCAACTGCAGGTGAGCGGTCGAGTCGACATACCCTAGATCTTCGCCGGCCAGCGGTTGCAGACGAACTGGTAACCATTGCGCAATTTCCGTTCCGTAATAGCCCCCGGCCGACAGAGATTGGCGCCCACCTAGGACCAGGAAAGCGCCGCCCCCGGTGACGTATTGCTGCAATTGCCGCAGGTACTGTTCGACCTGAAAAGGGCCAAACGGAAAGTCTTGGAAGATAACGAGGTCGAAGCTGGACAGAGATTCTTCGAAGATCTCACGGGTTGGAAAGGGAATTAGGGTGGTGTCCTCGGCGCTGACAAAGGAACCGGAGCCTTGACCGACCATGACATAGAAGGACACGAGGTCGACGCTGGGGTCCGCGCGCAAGTGGGTGCGCAGGAAGCGCGTGTCCCAGGATGGATGGCCGGCGAGGTGTAAAACCCTTGTTCTATCACGGACTACCTGCACCTGGGCCCAGGCGCGATTGTTCGACTCTGTGGCCTCTCCCGGCAACGCGGCGACTTCGGCTTGCAACAGGTGAGACCCGACGTGCTGAGGTAAGTATGTGAGATCCAAGGTTCTTCGTGCCGGACCTGCCGTTGCCACCGGCTTTGTCGCGACGAGTTGGCCGTTGTCGCGCAGGGTGACCGTCAGATCGCCACTATTCTTGGTTAAACCGCTGATTTCTAAATCGATGCTCACGGGCATTTCGGTTCGCGTGAAGCCAAAGCTGGCCGCCCGCACCGCTGCGATGGCGACGTCGCGAACGGGTTCGGCATCGGCGATGTGGATGGCATGGAGCGGAATGCCTAACTTTTCAAGAACATCAGCCGTGTCCGCGTCCAGGCTATGGTCACGACCAGCGCGGGCGTGCAGCAGGGCGTTGTCGAGTCCGTCCGACACAAGCACGACAGCCGCAAGGTTTCTCGATGGCTGTTGCTCCGCTAGTGCTTGCAAAGTATGAAGAAAGTCCGTCGTCTCACCCCGGGGCCCGAGCTTGCGCAGTGCCTCTGCATCCGCCACGGGTTGCAACTGGTCGCTCATGGCAAACCATTGAACAGACTGACGTTTCGCTAAGTCAGTGGCTGCCAGCATCGCTGCGTCAAATCGCTGCTGCCCGGCCGTCCCCTGGGCCATCGACTGGGACCGATCGACCACGACCGCCACCTTGCGCCCGGCGTGCTGGGAACGCGTGCTCACCCAGGTGGGTTGTAGCAGGACGGTCCCAAGACTCGCCACGGCCGCGGCCCGCAAAAGCAGAAGAATGACTGAGTGTTTGCGTCGAACCACAGTGCGCAGGTTAAAGGCGCTCAGGGCAAGGACGGCCAGGGCCAGCAACGCCACGGGCAGGAGCGCAGGCACTGACCACTGCAGTCCCCACTCCAAGTGTCCGTCAAGGCGAAGCAAATGCGGCATTGCGTCCTTGTTCAGTGCCAGCTAGGGGCGCCCTACCGGGTCGCAGCGGTGCCGGGCCAATCGGCGGGCCTTGGTCGTAGTCTCGCACACTAGTACCGCAAACCCGAAGTTCCTTGCGGGTTAGAGGTACAGTGTTTGCTTCTAGTTTCAAGGGGGGCGCGCCATCTCCCCTTTCGCCGTGCCAGACTTGGCACGGCTCATACGCTGCGCGCACCGTGGAGTCCTCTCCCCGCCCGCGCGTGCGGGCTCACCCCTGGGTTCGGCCGGTTCCCCGGCTGCAAAGTCCACAACGCCGAGTCCTTCGCGGTAACCCGGAAAGGACTTAGGGTTGCGTGTACTAGCGCGGAGAGCCCTTTATTCTTCAGCACCTGCAGCGGGTACTGCTGCAGGAACGTGGCTGCCGCGTCGGTTGCGCAAAAGGTGCATCACGTGGGTGTGATCGTCCTTGTAGTCCAAGCATAATGCATACATCACCAAGTTTACCGCCAAGCGAAACGCCTGCTCGCGCTGCGATTCGCCTCCCGGCACGGCGCTCAGGGCAAAGCCGCCGAATTGCGACCGCTGCAAGGCCCCCGCAAGGTCGTTGCGCGTATATAAGACCACGTAATGATTGCTAACGCGGATCCCTTCCAGTTCCCGCGTATCGGCGCGGCGGCCCACGGGTTGATCCAGGCGGTAGAAGCTGCGGAACAGGACGTGGCCACTGTTCAGCCGTTGCATAGGCTGCGGAAAAATCCGTTGCAATTCAGCGCGAATGCTGGTGTCAAAGGCACTGTTCGCCTCCGTTCGGCCGACATTGTCGACCACCAGTAGGCCACCGGTCGACAAGTGTAGGCGCAGGTTGGCGACGGCTTGATCGCTCAGCTTGGCGACGGCCTTGTCACCCGACCAATACAGCAGAGGGTAGTGAAAGATGGCGGGATCTTCAGGACGAATTCCAATAGCTTGGGTCGCAATATCAACGCTGGTTCGCAGGCGAATTTCTTGGGCCCAAGCGGCCAGCGCCGACGAAGGGTCACCGCTGCCGGGCACCTTGAGCCAAGCCAAATGAATCATGTTCCCAGGTGGTTCCAGTCCTTGCACGCTGCGAGGGTGAACCGTCACCGCCATCAGGCCGAGGAGCATAACGACGCGGCCCCAACCGATGGGTCCCAAGGGCAGCCACAAACTGATCGAATCAAGCCAATCGGCCCGTTTGCGGACCAGCATGCCGACCAAGGAGAATGCCGACTTGCGCTTGACGCAGTCCCGGCCGCAAGGCAAGGCTCCCAAGGGAATGGGTAATTGAATCAACGCATTGCTAGGACGCATCAACGGTTGTCTCGTCAGGGCCTTGCGCGCTGCGGCCGCGGTGGCAGTGCTTGGTCATGTTCAGCCTGCCAATTGCTTGGCGCTCAGCAGCATAGCAGCAACGGCGTTGCCCCGGGAATTTCACGCCCAAAACGCACACCACGGCCGCCAGTCGCTGCGGTACTCCGCACGATCATGGCAGAACGCAAAGCCTACCCGGGGGCCGGCTCCATGCCCGCCAATTGCTGGGTAGCAAGCAGCGACCGAAGGTGGCACAATCCCCAGTCCGCCGCGGCATTCGTGGCTGCCGACCAACACAGGTGCGCCGATGACTTTTCGCCTTGGGCTCGACCGTCCCATGCCCTGCACAAGCCCCACGACCGATACGGGAGCTCGCACTTCATCTCCGCGTAAAGACATGGTTTTTCGCCGTCTGGTCGCCTTTTTGCTCCCCGCGACGCTGGCGCTGTCTTGTGGCCGAACCCCGCCGCCGTCCCCGGTTGCGCCCCCTTTGCCGGCTGCCCAAGCCAAGGCCGCGGTCGACAAGCCGTTGCCCCCGCCCTTGCCGGACTTCGGCGTCGCCTACGAGACCTACGTCTCTGCGCGGGTGCTCGATCTTTGCGCGCAAAAATATGGGCAAAATCACCAAGAAGGCGAGCGATTGGCCGTCGAGTTTCTCGCAGGTCGCAAGCCCGTTTGGAACCTCGATTTGGCGCTCACGCCCGAGGCCAATCCAGTCAACAAGCCGACCAAGTCCGGCAAGGGTGCCAAGGGAACCCCCGTGATCAAGGGGGATTTGCCGGCCAAGGCGGCAGCAGAGTCTGCCCAAGTTGCGCCTGAGCCCGCGGCCGAAAACGAGGCTGATCGGGCCACGCGCGCTCTGTATTTGCACGGAATCGACCTGTCGATCAGCCACACGCCGACCAGCGAAGCGATCAATGCCCGTGTCCAGAAGTGCTTGTATGCTAAAGAAATTGGCCTCATCGAGCAATCCTTGATCGACCGCTATGCCAAAGCATTTGTCGAGATCGCGTGCCTGCAGGCGCAGATGACCGATGACAAAGGCAAACTCGATACGCTGGCCCACGCGCAGGCAGCGGCGAAGATCTTTCAGGAAAACGAATTTCAAGCGGCCGATTTTTCAAGAATTGGCCTAATCTTCGGCCGGTTCCCGATTGTTCAGACCCAGATTCAGGAAAAGAAGGCTGGCCGCTGTCCAGACCCACGTGTTGCGGCGTTCCAGGCGCGGCAGACCGGGCAGTGGTCCGGTAGTGTATCAGGAGAACGCAATGGTTCCGTGCAGTTTTCTGGTACTGATGGCGCGCTGACTGGCCAAGTCCAGTGGAACGGCGTGCCGCGCAAGCAGCCCGACGGCCGCGCCCAGACCCAACCAGCTATCGCTGTCGAGGGGCGTATTTCCGGGACATCCCTCAATGCATTCGGGCAGGTGGGCCAGGACTGGGTCCGTCTGACCGGCACGGTGCAGGGGGCTCCCGGGGCAGCTCACCCCGATTCCTTGACGGGCACCTGGCAGGGCGAAGTGGATTTCCACAAGCTAAAAGGCACGTTCAAGGCGGAGCGCGTCCCGCCGGCGGCCCCTGTGCCTGCTGTGACGACGCCCACCGCCCCCTGAGTGCGCTCGACCTTCGGATCGCGCTGTGAGGTACCTATGTCGACCCTAAATTGCGAAGTCATTCAGATCACTGCACGGGATGGCATCGCCCTGCATACCCGCGTCAATCGGGCCGACCAAGGTCGCGGTACCGTGCTGATTCACCACGGTTTTGCCGAGCATGGTCAACGCTATGGCCACGTCGTCGACCCGCTAGTCGCTGCCGGTTGGCATGTGGTGACCTTTGACGCGCGCGGCCACGGCAATAGCGGTGGCATCCCGGTTTTCTGTAAGACTTTTGAAGAGTACGTCGACGACCTTGCCCGAGTCGTCGCCGACGTGAAGGCGCGACTGCCCGGACCCCTGGTTTTGCTAGGGCATTCCATGGGAGGCCTCGTGGTGCTGCGCCTGCTCGTCGACCAACCGCGGGTCTGCGATGCTGCGGTGCTGTCCAATCCGGCCCTTGTCAATAAAGTAGTGATTCCTGCTTGGAAATCTTTGCTCGCCATCGGGGCCTCGCGCCTCGCACCTGGACTGCAAGTGCCCTCCGGCATTCCGCCGACCGACATCAGCCGCGACCCTGAACAGGTCAAGCTTTACCAAGAAGATCCCTTGGTTCACAAAGTTGCGACCGCGCGCTGGTACACGTCCTTTATCGGTGCCCAGGCCCAAGTGCTTGCGCGTGCGGCGGATCTGGCTTCTGTCCGGATTCTGCTGCTGCTCGGCACGGGCGATCGCATCATCGATTCGGCGCGCACGAGGGCATTTTACGAACAAATTCCAGGCAATTTGCATGCTTTGCAGGTCTATGACGGCTTTTACCACGAACTGTTCAACGAACCGTTGGCGGACCGCCAGCGCGTCATCGCCGATCTGTGTGCATGGCTGCAGCAATTGCCTGTAGTTGCATAGAGTTGTGGTGCGTTGTGTTCCTTTGTCCAGGCGCTGCCATCGCAGCGTTAGGGCGGCGCTGTGCAAGACGAATTGGGGCGTTACCATCTGCTGCGGCACCTAGCCACTGGGGGCATGGGCGAGGTGTACCTAGCTGAGGCCAAGGGCGCGGCGGGTTTTGCAAAACGCCTTGTTATCAAGACATTGCGGCGTGAATTGGCGGCTGACGAGCAGCTCGTGCAGCAGTTCGTGCGCGAAGGCCAGCTGCTAGAAGCGTTGGATCATCCAAATATCGCGCAAATACAAGATCTTGGGCGTGATGGCGACACCTACTTTTTGGCCATGGAGTTTGTCGAAGGCTTCGACCTCCGGGCGCTGCAGCGAGCCCTGCCACTTCAAGATGGCGAAACGCCAAGACTTTCGGAGAAGTCTGTTCTCTACATCGTCGCAGCCGTCGCTCGGGCCCTCGAGCACGCCCAGACGCGTCGCGGGCCCGATGGCGCGCCGCTCAAGATTGTCCACCATGACGTGACGCCGTCGAACATCATGGTTCGGCAGGATGGCCATGTAAAGCTTGTGGATTTTGGCGTGGCCCGCTCGGCCGTGGTTCATCGGTTGTCGGCGGGAGCCCTGCGCGGCAAGTTGCCGTACCTCAGCCCTGAGCAGGCCAATCAGCAGGCGGTGGACGGGAGGGCTGATCTGTTTGCGCTCGGCCTGTGCGCCACGGAATTGATCAGTGGGCAAAGGGCCTTGGACGTCACTGAGCCTGAAGCCTTGGAGGATGCCTACGCCCGATTGCCGCAGCGCTTAGCGGGACTAACCGGGCGATGTGGTGAGCAAACCATTGAATTAATTAGCAACCTCTTGGGGCGGGACCCAGCCGCTCGCCCTCGTGACGCCGGCATCGTCGCTGACCGGGCCGAAGCCCTGCTCGTGCAGTTGGGCGAAGCATCGCCCGCCCGTGCGCTTGCCGCAGAACTCAGCCCTGCGCTGCGGGTTTTGGCGGCCAAGGCTGCCAGCTTTGACCAGACCTTGGCCCAACTCGTTGGTGTTGGTGGTGTTTCCGCGGTCGAAGCCACGGGCACGCTCAGTCTGCCGGGCATTGAAGTGGTCCAGGTTGCCGCGGCCAGTGCCCGGGATGAGGCGCCTGTGTCTGCTACGGTTGTGCGGCGGCCGTGGCGTAAGCGCTTGATGACAGCGGCGTTTCTTGTACTTCTTGCCGCGGTTGCCCTGGGATTCTGGCTCGGTGCCCGCCGGACTCCAGCCCCCGATGAGCCAAGCCACGCGCCAACCATGCAGGGCACCGAGTCCCCTTCAGGGCAAAATCCGTCATTGGCATGGAAAACTCAGGGGGTCGCCCTGCCGAATCCACCCACGCAGCTACAGGGCTCCGTGGTCCTCGCCGCGGAGAAGAAAACCTTGTCAGCACTGGAGTTGCCGATTGCAGTCACGGCCCAGCAGCCACCCGACGCGCAGGCACGCAAGGCGACGGCGCATAAGCTATCGCATGCCGATGTTGCCACGGGTATTGTGAAGTTTCGCGTGCTTCCAGCGGATTGCCGGGTCAGCATCGATGGGGTCCTGCGCCGCCCCGATCGGACGCGCAACACGTACCGTCTGGCGCTGGTCCCGGGCGATCACCGCCTCAAGATTGAAGATCCGGATACCGGCGAATCAAAAGTGATAGAAATCAAACAGTTGTGCGCGCAAGAAGAACGCGACATCGCCGACACGCTGCTGGGCGGCGGCCTGCCTTAGCGAGCGCGGCGGTTTTGCTTTGAATCCGCGTCGCGTCTTCGCTATCGTCTGCGCCCATGGATGCTGCCACCCGAACACTGACCGCCGCTGCCTTTGCCGATCGGTACACGTTGCCCAAGTACCGTCTGCGGGTGATCAACGGGCCAGATGCCGGATTAGAAAAGATTTTTGACCGTCGCTTGGTCTACGTTGGCTCGGCACCGGACAACGACTTTGTGCTTGATGATCCGTCCGTCTCCCGTAATCATTTGAAAATTGATGGAGAACGCGGCGGCTATCGGATTCGCGACCTAGACTCCAAGAATGGCACCTGGTTTGCCGGCGCAAGGCTCAGCGAGGCGATTCTCGGCAGTCCATCGCTCCTGCGCCTCGGGCAAACAGAGTTGCAATTCGAGCAGTTGCCTGAGCTCCACGAAGTCGCGCTGGCTCGGGAGCCGAACTTTGGCCACTTGCTCGGGCAATCGCCTGAAATGCGTGAGATATTCGCACTGTTGGCGCGTGTCGCCCCGGCCGATAGCACAGTGCTTGTCCAAGGCGAATCGGGCACCGGCAAAGAACTGGTGGCCGAAGCGCTGCATCACCACTCCAAACGCCACCAGAAACCCTTTGTTGTTTTCGATTGTTCCGCGATTCAACGCGACCTTGTCGAAAGCGAGTTGTTCGGCCACGTCAAGGGCTCCTTCACCGGCGCCATCGCCACACGCAAGGGGGCCTTTGCCGAAGCCCATGGCGGCACGCTGTTTTTGGACGAGATCGGCGAGCTGGACATGGATCTGCAGCCTAAGCTGTTGCGGGTACTGGAGAAACGGGAGATCAAGCCTGTAGGCAGCAATGAGCGCCAAGCCGTGGACGTGCGCATTATTGCCGCCACCAATCGGGATTTGAGCCAAATGGTGCGCGACGGCACCTTTCGCGAAGACCTCTACTACCGACTTGCGGTGATTACTGTTCAATTACCGGCACTTCGGCGACGGCGCGGCGATATTCCACCGTTGGTCAACCACTTCTTGCAGGACGTGGTAGCGCGCAATGGGCTTGGGCGTTCGCTCACCGTGTCCTTTGACACCATGCAGCAACTGCAAAATCACAGTTGGCCGGGCAATGTGCGGGAACTCCGCAATCACATTGAGCGGGCGGCGGTGCTCTCCGATGGGCAGCAACTGCAAGTGCAGTGGTCGCCCCTGGGAGCCAATGCCGCAGAACCCGTTTCTGAACAAGCGCTTGCGGCGGACTTTGATCTGCCATTCAAGGACGCCAAAGCGCGGCTGATCGACGCGTTCGAGCGCCACTACTGGCAACGCGCCCTCGATCGGGCGCAATGGAACGTTTCCGCGGCGGCGCGAGCGACCGGTCTGCATCGCAAGTCCTTGGAATACCTGATTCGCAAGCTGGATTTGCAGCGCGATGAGCCCGCCTCTCGGTCCCCCTGAGTGCGCAGTCGGCGGCCCGTTTGCCGCCCGTCGGATTGTGCTACACTTGCTGCGGCCGATTCCTTTCTGGTCACGGAGCATGCCATGCCTTTTGCCGTTGCTGTGCCTAGGTTGGCCGCACGCTCGCGTTCTTGGATTGGCCTGCTGGGCCTGCTGCTGACCCTAGCTGCGTGCACTTCGGGCGGCGGGCTGACGCCGCGCTTCGTGCAGGTCAGTCAGCTCGGCGATACCTATGATGATCACAGCACTTATGCCGTTTGGGCCACGGTCGTTCCCGGCGATCAACCGCTGAGCCACGTTCGGCTGTATTACGCCCGCAATCAAGAGGTTACATTCCATTCCGTCGAAATGGCGGGGCTCGGCGGCGCGTCCTGGCAGGGGGCCGTTCCTTCCCAACCCGCTGGCACGACCGTGCGCTACTACGTCGCGGCGCAGGATGCCAACGCGTCAGTGACCTATCCGGCAACGCAAATCCCTGAAAAATATCTACAATTTCGCGTGCTCAGTGCAGGCGAACAGCCAGGCCAACAGCCGGGCATCGTGACTGTGCCGACTGACGCAGACGCCGTCTCTGTAACCGATGGATCTGCAGGCGAAATTGCCCAAGACGTGCAAATTGGACCTGCAGATACTGGCGCAGAAGTGGCCGTCGATGCTGGCCCAGCTCCAGACGTAGCGGACACCAATGTGCCCGATACGCAACCGATTTTTGACACTTTGGATATTCAACCACCGGCAGATACCGACCTCAAGGCCGACTTTGATAACGACGGAATTCCCGACTGGAAGGACAATTGTCCCAAGAATTACAACCCGAACCAAGCCGATAGCGATGGCGACGGGCTCGGCGATACCTGCGATCCGGACAGCGACAATGACGGCATCCCGGACGATTCCGACAACTGTGACACCACCTACAATCCTAACCAAGCGGATTTAGACAAGGATGGCAAGGGGGATGTGTGTGACACCGACCTTGATGGCGACAAGGTGCCCAACGCCATCGATAACTGCCCCTGGGTGGCAAATCCAGACCAAAAAGACAGTGATAAAGATGGCTTAGGTGATGCCTGTGACCCGATCGAATCGGCGATTGGCGACAAAGATCAGGACGGCGTGCCGGACAACGTCGATAACTGTCCCACTGTGCCCAATGCGGACCAAACTGACTTAGATAAAGACGGGTTGGGCGATGTTTGCGATGACGACATGGACGGCGATTCGGTCGTCAATGCCAAGGACAACTGCCCCTTGGTCGCCAATCCGGACCAAGCCGACAGCAATGGCAACGGCGTAGGCGACGCCTGCGACAAGAGCGGCGACAAAGACGGCGACGGCGTGCCCGATGCCATTGATAACTGTCCGAAAATCAAGAATCCAGACCAGGCCGACATGGACAAAGACGGCATTGGCGATGCGTGCGACAAGGACACGGACGGCGACGGCTGGCTTGATGCCTTTGACAATTGCCCCTTTGTTCCCAATAAGAACCAGAAGGATACGGACGGCGACGGCATTGGCGATGCCTGTGACTCTGAACAACTTTGCGGGGCCAAACTGCCTGCCTGCCCTGCCGGTCAGCAGTGCTTTGACGGCATTTGCCTAGCGCCGAGTCCTTGCAACAGCCAAGCGGACTGCAAGACAGGTACATTCTGCTACAAGAACCAGTGCTTGCCTCCCCAAGTCGTCCCTTCCGACTACTGCCAAGCTGACGCCAACTGCCCCGCCGGCTTTGTCTGCCAGTTCAGCCAGTGCGTGCCGGACAAGTGCAAATTCAATAGTGATTGTCCGAATCAACAGAAGTGCATCCTCGGCGAGTGCTTGCCCGGCAACATTCCCGTCTCGGGCTGCACCGTCAGCGAGGAATGCGGGCCGAAAAAGCAATGCATTGGCGGCCTTTGCGTCCCGGCCCAGTGCGCTACCGACGCCGACTGCAAGGGCAAGAGTAGCTGTTTCAAGGGGTTCTGTATCCCGATGGTTGGCGGCTTCTCGGTGCCGCAAATCGACTGCAAGACCAACGCCGACTGCCCCAACCTGTCCTTCCAGGGCATGACCATCAACACGCAGTGCGCTGCGGGCGTCTGTGTTCCCAAGCAAATCGGTAACTTCACGCTTCCCGACCTCTGCACCACCGACGCCGACTGCGGCGCGGGCAAGCAATGCTTAGTCGCCATTTGCGTCACCAAACAGTGCAATGTGGAAAAGGATTGTCCGGCCGGCCAAGCATGCACCTTCGGCCTGTGCACCGCGCAAGGGCAGGGCATGCCAGGACCCGGGCAGTGCAAGACAAGTGCCGATTGTAGCAGCGGTTGGTCGTGTCTCGCTTCGATTTGCATCCCCTTGCAACTCGGCGGTGGCAGCGGCGGCGGCATTCCCGGCATGACCCCTTGCCAGGCGGACGGCAGTTGCGCAGACAAGACAAAGACCTGCCAATTCGGTCTGTTCTGCTTGTAATTCCACGGCCGGGGGCGATTGCTGTGGCTGTTCAACCCAAGATGCCCCTTGATGGCTTTGGGCTGCTAGCGGGTCCCGACCGATCGCCCCTGCAAGCGCCGGCCGCAACCGATCCGCCATTAGACTTGCGCGAAGCCAACTTACGGGACGGCGCCTTTGCCGGTGCCGACCTGCGCGATTGCGATGCGCGACACGCCTGCTTGGTGGGCGCTGACTTGCGCGGTGCGGACTTACGCGGTGCACGCCTAGCGCGGGCCGACCTGACCCTGGCTCGTCTGGAAGGGGCGCAACTGCAGGGAGCTGACTTGCAAGGCGCTGATCTGCAAGGTGTTGATCTTCGTGACGCCGACCTTCGCGGTGCCGATCTGGCCGAGGTCAACTGGGCCTGGGCGTGGACGGCGGGTTGTCGCGGTTTGCCAAGCGACTTGCCGTCTGGGGCGGCGGGCAATGGCCGGCTGTCTGGGCCGACCGCCACTGGCGATTCTCAAGAGCCTTCAGCTGGTTTGCTGGCCTATGGTCATGGCCGTCGCGCGCACATGCGGGCACAACTAGGCCTAGCAGAACAGTATTACCGGCTGGCCTTGGGCTGGGTGCCCCTGTCCGACGCTGTGCGCTACGGTTTGGCCATGGTTGCGCTGGAGCGTGGTGATTTACCTTGTACTATTGGGTGGTTGCGGGATGCTCTGGAAATCGAACCCACGGCTGACCGGGCCCGCGTCGACCTGGCGATGCTGCATTTGGCCCAAGGCGATACTGAGGGGGCGCGCACCCACCTTCTCCGGCTGGCCGAGCGCTTGCCAGCCGGACAAGAGGCGGCCAAGGCAGCTCAGAAACAGGACTGGCAGCAAGTCCGTGTGATTCTAACGCAAATGACCCCGGACAGCCCGGCGTTGCGCTGGCAGCCGCGGCCGGCGCTGGCGGTTCCAAGGCTGGTGGCAGGCGAAGATGAAGCATGGGTATCCAGGGAACTATCCGATATTCAGCTTCTTTTGCAGGGCAATGACGAAGGTGGGGCGGTTGCCCCGGAATGGCTGTGGCAAAGTGTCATCGCGCGGGCCTTGCACGTCGGCGCCCTGACCCAAGCGCAGAGGGCCCTGCAGCGGCTGCAGACGGACGCGCCGGAGACGGCCCTGTGGAGTCTGCAGCTCAAGCAACTCGACATGACGGCTGAGGCTTTTGCTGCCCTGCTGCCCCAATGTCCCGGTCCCTGGGGCCCGATTCGCGCTGTGCACTGGCGGGCTCTAGGCGTGCATGGGCCGACGGCCAAACTGGTTTGCGAAGCGGGAAACGTCTATGGTAAGCGCTACTTGGGCGGTGTAAGGTCCGCCGCCAGCATTGGCTTTGGTCACCGCGTGGCGGCGCAAGTGGCGGCTGCTGGCCTTGGTGCCCCTGTGGCCCTACGCGACCGAAATGATCGCGATATCATTGAGTTTGCTGGTGACTTCATCGCCTTTTACCCGGACCTAGGCGAACGCGCCCTTGCCGATGCTGACTTGGATGAAGGCCTTGCCGAAGACATCGGTGCGACCATTGGTGAAATTCATCAAGCATTGCAAGTGTATGCATCAGGTCCAGGCCGTCCAGAAGGCGGCGTGCGGGCCGGGACGCGCATCTTGAGGCACCCGCAGCCAGGGCTGGCACTTGGGGCAGCCGTATCGGTCGACGGCACCTCCTTGGCCGTGGTTAGGGCACATCCGCTGTGGTCTCGGGTGGTTTCTCTGACCGAAGCCACTTCGCGACGGTTGCGCAGCGTGCTGAGCGACTGTCCCCTTGGCCTGACCCATGGCGACATTGGTCCAGGGAACATCGTGCGGCAAACCAACGGCCAACTAGGCTTGATTGATTGGGATTTGGCGGACATGGACCTGCTGGTCTGGGACTTGGCGCGTGCCGTGGACCGCATGGCCGTTCACTGGCCGAGCGACCCGGCTCAGCCTGTGGAACTCCGCGCTTCGATTGCGAAAGCGCTGTGTCGGGGGTATCAACGCCATCGCCCCTTACACCGATCCGAAGTGGCGGCCCTGCCCCTGCTCGTGGCCGCGAGTCGGGTCGACTTGGATGCCAGCGTCTTGCCACTGTGCGCCGGGCTTGAACCTGACGCGGCGCATCCCATCATCGTTCGGCAGTTCCAACGCCTGTCACGCGCAGTTGCTGGAGCCCCTGAAATTGCAGCTCTATTTCGATAGTTGCGCGCAATCCAAGGCTGCCGAAATGTCGCCCGCATCGGTGACGCCACCAGTGCCGGCCCGTGGCCTCTGTCTCGCAACTTGGCACCACGCTTGGTGTCGCTTAGCATGGGGCAGGTCTTGGCCCTCCGTGTGGAGCGTGGCTGGCGCAGCGACGCGGTGACGACGCCTGTTCAGGGCGCAGTCTGACTGTCCGTGGATGCGGGAAGATGCTGAATCTATTGCGAAAAAAGCATGGATCAAGGTTTGTCGCCCTGCGCTCACTAGCGGCCGTGGCGTGGGCAGTTGGCCTGCTGGCCTCTGGCACTGCCGCCGCCGCCGACCGGACAACGACCAAAGCCGCAGCAGACCAAGCCAAGTCCGTGCCAGCCAAGTCCGCGTCGCTAGAGGGAAATCGCCCGCCTCCTGCCGCGACGCCAGGGGGGCAGGGAACAGCCGACGCGGGCAAGGACCAAGCAGCGGTTTCTGCCTATGACAATGCGGTCAACGCCTTCAAGTACCAAGATTTCGAGAACGCAATTCCGCAGTTGCGCGCCCTCATCTTTCCGATCATGCGCGTTGACGCGGTTCGCGAGGCCAAAGTCCGCGAATATCTAGGTGCTTCTCTGTGGTGGCAAGGCGATCACCAGGGCGCACAGGACGAGTTCACGGCTTTGCTGGTGCGCAATGCCAAGGCGCGACTCGACCCGGCGACGTATCCTCCGAAAATGGTTGCAGAGTTTGAGACGTTGCGTCAAAACCTCATTGGTCGAGGCGAGTTGCAGGGTGAAATCCGCCCCAAGCTCCCCGTGGGGCCAGAGACAGTGGCGCAGAATCCGCCCCTGGTACTGATGTTTTTTCCCTTTGGTGTTGGGCAGTTTGCCAATCGCACGCCCGGGCGTGGCACAGTATTTCTGGTCGGCCAAGCTGTGCTCGCCGGCTTGTGGGACGGCATGTACGTGCACAACACCGGGCCTCATAGTAAGGCCACTGAAATTACACAGATTTCAGCCAGCGCAGCCTTCTTCGCGGTGGCTGGATGGGGCATCGTCGACGCGTTGGTGCGCTATGGTCGCCGTTCCGCACTAGACGGCGCGCAAAATGACGGCGGCGGGGCGGAACCCAAGTAGCCCCGGGCATGCAGTCGAGCGCCGCCCTATCGCTTTAATTATGCCGCCTTCGCCGCATCAGGCCCTGCCTGGTTGCGCGATCCGCGGGCGTGGGCCATCCTGCACCCATGGCCGCTGTCGATGGCGTTGCTGTTCATCGGCCGATTGCCATAGCGCCTCTGGCCCCTGATTGGAGCTGTTATGCCCCCCCATGCTTGGTTGCAAGAACTCGGCCCCGGCGACACGGTGCGCATTTCCCACCCTGTGGACAAGATGCTCTGCAGCCTCGGGACCGACACCGACAGCGATATCCAACTGCGCGGTAAAGGAATAGCTACTGTTCATGCGTGGTTGCGGACGACGACCAAGGGCGTCGTTCTAGAAGCCGTCGGCGGCGAACGCATTTGGGTCAATGGCAAACGCATGGAGAGCTCGCCGCTGAGCGCGGGCGATCAGGTCGACATAGGCCCCGTCAAACTCCGCTTTGTGACAGCAAAAAACCGTGATAGCGCCCGCATTCCCCCCTTGGCCGGTACCGGCGCTTCAGACTCCGGAGGCCTCCTTAGCGCTTTGGCCGGCTTTTCTGAAAGTCTGGCCGGACGTTATGATGTCGATGAACTACTTGTAACTATGCTGGATTCGATTATCCAAGCCACCGATGCGGCCCGCGGTGCAGTGCTGCTCCTGGTCGATGGTCAGCCCCAGGTCCGCACAGCCCGGCGTTCTGGAGGTGGCGACGGCAGGAATTCACTCGCTATTTCAGACAGTATCGTGCAACGCGTGCTCTCCACTCGCCAGCCCGTTGTGGTGAGCGATGCCATGAGCGATCGCGAATTCAACGCCGCGATGTCGGTGATGGAATTCCGCATCTGTTCGGTGCTTTGCGTGCCGCTGATGGTGCGGGGCGATTTGCTCGGCGTCATCTACCTGGGCAATGACAACGTCGTGAATTTGTTCACGGAAGAAGCCCGCGAAGTGGCCACCGTCTTTGCCGCTCAGGCGGCGATGGCACTAAGAAATGCTATCCTTATCAATGACTTGCAACTATCCAACGCGTCGCTGACCCAACAGATCGAGCGCATGAACTTCGGTTCTATCATCGGCGCCTCGGTGTCCATGCGCGAATTGTTTCGTAAAGTCGAGAAGGTAGCCGGCACCGACATCAGCGTCCTCATCGATGGCGAGACCGGCACGGGCAAAGAACTGGTCGCCAGCGAAATCCACCGCCGTTCTAACCGCGCCAAAGGTCCCTTTGTCGTCATCAACTGCGGCGCGATTCCTGAAAACTTGTTAGAATCAGAGCTGTTCGGTCATGTGCGCGGGGCCTTTACCGGCGCTGTGGCCAACCGGGATGGCAAGTTCCAGGCGGCCCATGGCGGAACGCTATTTCTCGATGAAATTGGCGAGATGCCCCTGCTATTACAAGTGAAACTGCTGCGCGTCCTCGAAGACCGACGGGTCGTACGCGTGGGGGAAACCCATGGGCGCGAGGTCGACATCCGCGTGGTCGCGGCAACGAACCGTAACCTTGTAGAAGAAGTGAAGAATGGGCGATTTCGTGAAGACTTGTTCTACCGCCTCAACGTGGTGCGCCTGAGCCTGCCGCCCCTGCGTGAGCGTGGCGACGACATCAACCTGCTGGCCAAGTATTTGCTCAAGCGCCACAGTGACGAAATTGGTATTAAAATCAAAGGTTTTTCCGATGATGCGGTCCGCGCCATGAACCTGCACCGCTGGCCCGGCAATATTCGCGAGCTAGACAACCGCATCAAGAAAGCGGTGATCTTCTGCGATCATGGCACAGTGACCGCCGTCGACCTGGACCTAGCGGCGCTGCAAGAGGCGGGGACGATCGAATCCCTCAACGACGCTAAGGAATCCTTTGCGCGCGGCTATGTTCGGCGTGTGCTTGAGATCAACGGCGGCAATCGCAGTCAGACGGCCAAGGACCTCGACGTAGACGTTCGCACCGTCTATCGCTATCTAGAGCGCGCCGGGGTCGAGGGCGAGGCCTAGAAGGTGGCACTTCCGCCCTCACTATAGTGTATAATATCAAGATGTTTCGTCGCCTACCAGCAGCATGGCTAGATTCGCTGGGGTGTCGGGTCCCTGCGTGCGCTTGCATCGGCTGCAGGCAGCGCGTACCGTGGCAAGGTCCTCGGTCGGTCCGGTTTCTAGGGGGTCTCATGTTGCGCAACTATTCGATTTTACTTACGTGTTGCGTGTCGTTGCTGGGCATCTGGCTCGCGGGCTGCTCCGACGACAGCGCTGCCGCGACCAGCACGACCTTGATGGGCTCGACGAGCAATGACGGCGGCTCCTTGGGTGACGCCTGGGACGGAGGCCCCATCCCGGACGGATGGACTGCGGTTGACGGTGGCTGGGTTGGCCCTGATGACAGTTTTATCAGCAATGATAGCGGCTTGACTGACGCCTGTACTGGCAACGGCTGCCTGGCCGATGGAGGCTGGCTAGACAGCGGCTGCCTTGGTGACGGCTGCCTGGGCGACGGCGGCGTCGGGACCGATGGCGGCTGGTTGCCCGATGGCTGGAACGCGACCGACGGCGGTTGGGTTGGTCCGGACGACAGTTTCATTAGCAAAGACGCGGGTTTGCCGGAGTCCGACCTCGGAGCCAGCGATGGTGGTTCGCCCATCGGTTGGGACGCGGTCGACGGTGGCTGGGTCGGCCCAGACGACAGTTTTGTCAGCAAGGACGCTGGGTTTCCGAGTGATGACGCGGGATTTCCCGCAAACGACGCGGTTGGCCCGGGGGAAATCGCCGGTTGCGTGCCGTCTCCAGAAGTCTGCAATGGCTTGGATGACAACTGCAACGGTCAGGTCGACGAGAAAACCTGCGACGACGGAAACCCATGCACGACCGATTTGTGTGGTGGTGGCAATGGGTTATGCAGCCACGCCGCGATTCCGATTCCCACGGCTTGCAACGCCGACGACAATGCCTGCACGCCCGATTCCTGCGTCGGCGGCACCTGCGTATCAGGATTGGCCAAGGACTGCGCCGACGCAAACCCTTGCACCTTAGATGGTTGCGAGAAAATGACCGGCAACTGCGTGCACACGCCCGGCACCGGCCAGCCTTGCGAAGACGGCAACGCTTGCACCATCAAGGAAACGTGCGTCGGCCTTAACTGCATGCCAGGCGGTGCAAAGCTCTGTAATGATGGCAATATCTGCACTGTTGACGTTTGCGATGCCGCCACCGGCAATTGCACCGCCCAGCCGATCGCGGACGGCGTCCCCTGCGACGACGGCAACAAGTGCACGGTCGGCGACAGCTGCGGCGCTGGTACATGCAAGGGCAAGGCCTTGATCTGCAACGATTCAAATCCGTGCACGGCCGACAGTTGTACCGCCGACAGCGGCTGCAGCCACAGCAGCTTAGAAGGCGCCCCCTGCGATGATGGCTTGGTGTGCACCATCGGCGAGCTCTGCAAGGCTGGTTTGTGCAAGCCCCAAGCTGGGTTGGGCTGTGATGACGCCAACCCTTGCACCACGGACAGTTGTCTACCGGCCGGCGGCTGTAGTCATGTATTGTCAAATGGAGGCTGCGATGACGGCAACGCCTGTACGGCCGGCGACAACTGCAGTTCCGGCGGTTGCGTCGGCACGCCCATCAACTGCGACGATGCCAGCCCGTGCACGACCGACAGCTGCGATGGCAGTGGTGGCTGTAAACATGTAGATAATTCATCGCCTTGTAACGACGGCAACGCTTGCACCACGGGCGACGCTTGCACCGGCGGGGTCTGCTTGCCCGGCGCAGCGCTGACTTGCGACGACGGCATTGCTTGCACAGCCGACGTTTGCGACATCAAGACTGGCGGCTGCACCCACAGCCCCGACGCCATGAAGTGCGACGACGGAAATGCTTGTACATTCGACAGTTGCCAGCCTGCCAAGACCGGCTGCGTCCACGATCTGATCCCCAACTGCTGCGGCGGCGTACAGTGCCAAGCCAACGAGGCGTGCATCATCTATCCCGACACCCTTGCGCCGTTCTGCGCCAAGACCTGCAACACGCCCGATGACTGCCCGACCTCCTGTTGCTACATGAATTTTAAGGTCAAACACTGCCTAACGCCGACCTACCAAGCCGAGTGCTGCGGCGTCAAGGAGTACTGGGCGACGCCAGCCGATCCGTACGCCTGCGGAGCCGGCGGCAAGGGACAATGCCTGAACTATCCCAATCCGCAGCCGCCGTACTGGCCCAGCGACGCCACCGCCTGCGTAATGAAGTGCAATTCCAACGCCGATTGTCCCGGCGGTTGCTGCCAGATCGATACGATGGGCAACAAGGAATGCGTGCCTCCCGCCTATAAAGCCCTATTCTGTCCAGGCGGTTGATGCGCTGCTTGCCATGGGACGCGGTGGCGAACATCGGGCCGCGCGACATCAGCAAGGGCTCGCCCCAGCGGTTGCCGCCGCCGGGCCCGGCGCGGTAGCATGTTGCGCCCCTGCGACCGCTGTGGTCAGTGCGGGCAGGAAAACGCGTGCCGTCAACGGACTGTTCAGCCAAGCCTCCCTGCAGCGACGGTGCGGTCCAAGCGCCGACGTCGTGGTCCACCTGGGCCTATCGCCTGGCGATCGCGCTGAGTTTGGCGTGGTTTGCAGCAGTTTGCTTGCGCGGCATCGGCAGCCCCTGGCAATGGGGGCACAACGGCTACAACGGCGCGGCCTTTAGTCAAGCCGCCAGAAATAGCTTGCGCTTCAACCTATTCGGCCAAGCTTTGTACTACACCGGCCTGGACCGGCCCCCAGCGGACGCGCTTTATACCCATCATCCCATGATGTTGCACGCGCATCTGGTGGTGATGGAAGCGCTGTTAGGGCCGGCCGAATGGGTGCATCGCCTGGTGCCAGCTTTCTATAGTTTCATGGACTTGGCCCTGCTAGTGATCCTGGCACGGCGTACCTTTGGTCGGCTTGCATCGCTGCTGACGGCCCTGGTCTACGCCCTGACCCCATTGCCGCTGATCTTCGCCAACATGATCGACCACGAGCAGGGATGCATTGCCTGGACCCTCTTGATGTTCTTGGCTTTTCAGGCCTGGCAGCGCTCGGGGCGGTGGCCGTGGCTGCTCCTGTGCCTGCTGGCCACGGCGATGGACGCGCAGTGGGACTGGGCAGCCTATTACTTCATGTTTTTCTTGGCTTTATTTGCCCTGGGCTCCGGGCTTCGCCAAGGTCGACCGTGGCTGCGTTGGCGACCGGCCTGGACCTTTCTGCTTGTATACACCCTGATCGTTCTCGCCAGTTTCCTTGGTTTCTTTCTATGGATTCAGCGGGTTCGCGGCGGTTTGACCGAGATGGGCAGCGCCTTTGCCGGCCGCAGTTCCTCGCCCGATTCCTATTTTATCCGTTTGTGGTCGCGGAGTTTGGACCTTCAGGGCCCCTTGGTCATGCTGCTCGGCGGCCTGTGGCTGCCGTGGCTCGTGTGGCGCGTGCGCAAGGGGCAGGCCCACTTTGGCGATTTCGTCGCCGCGTGCTTTGTGGTCGGTCAGACCATCCACTCGCTGGTGTTCAAGCAGGCTGGATTCATCCATTGTTACTGGACGTTTTACGCAGTTCCGGCTGTGGCCTTGGGCGGGGGTGCGCTCCTAGCCGCGGCAGCCAAGCAGTTAGCGGCGACCTGCACCCATTGGCTCAGTCACCGGTCTCGCCTTCAGGTTGGTCTGAGAACTGTGGTTGCGCTGCTGCTGCTTGTGCCCCTGATTGTCGCCCAATCTCGCTTTGCTTGGGCACAGTTGCAGTGGGGTGCTGCCACCGGATCGGCCTCTTACGTGGTGCCTTATGACAGCCAGTGGCCCGAATCGCGCTTCTTTGAGGCGGTTGCCGGTCAGTATCGGCGTGGCGAGGTGCACTACCTGGTGCACAGTTCGCTGCAGACGCGCATCGAACTCGAGTGGTATCTTGATGGACCTATTGTGCAAATCGACGATCTGGACGCGGCCAAGGTGCAGGCCTACGCCACCGAACCGGAGCGCCCACCGTCCCCCAAGGCCCCTGTCCCTGAGGCCGTGCATCTCCCTGCAGGTGCTACGGTTTTGCTCGTAGACCTGGCCCATGTCGAAGATCGAAGGCATGTCGTCGAACTGGCGGCCGGCCACGCGGCCCAACTGTATGACCATCGGTTTGTCGCTGTGGATATCACGTCGCCACCTAAACCATTGGTTTCTTTACGGAGTATCGCGCAACCAAGTTCGCCGGCTTGGCGTTGGTTCGTTCACAGCCAACAGCCGCCGCTGCAATGGCAGGTGGTGTCGCCGCCGGAACTGCCGATTGTGGCTATCGATCCGCAGGCGCATACCACCGAGCCGGGCCTAGCGGGCGGCAAGGGCGGCACGGCTTTGCGCTGGACCTGTCCTTTGGGGCAGGTGCTCTCGGGCCTTTCGGGGCGCGTAAATCGCTGGGGAAAATCCCAAGAACTGGCTGAAATTCAACCTAAATGTCGGTCCTTGCGCCTTGGGCCAGACAACACTATGCGCACGGGTTCCCCAACGGAACTTGGCCCGCGTTATGGGGATCAAGACGAGGCCGGCCACTTTGACCTCCGCTGTCCGGACGAACAGTTGCCCGTTGGCCTCTATGGTCATGCCAGTGAGTTTACTGATTCCATTGGTATATTGTGCGCACCGCAGGCGGTCGCTGCGCCAGATCGCGGTGGTATTTGGCACGTTGCGCACGCCCCTTTGCAGCGGACTGCGGCCTATGGCGGCAAGGGTAATCCAGGCTTTGTCCTTTCCTGTCCAGAGCATACGTTGCTCTGGGGCATCAAAGTTCGGGCCGCGTCGCTGGTTGATGCCCTCGGGCCCGTTTGTGCCCCGTTGACTGCCGACTTCCTCGCGGGCATTTCTGCAGGCGGATCAAGACGATGAGCGAGATCGACCTGTCCATCGTCATCCCTGCCTGCAACGAGCAGGCCCGACTGCCGCCGACGCTGGCCGCGGTGACCGCTTGGCTGGACCTGCAAACCTTGCAAGCTGAAGTAATTGTTGTCGATGACGGCAGCCAGGACCTAACGGCAGCCGTGGTCCGCCAAGCGCAAAGCGCCGATGGCCGTATCCGACTTGTGCAACTTCAGAAAAATCAAGGAAAAGGGGCGGCATTGCGCGCCGGCGTCCAGCAAAGCCAGGGCAGGGCGGTGCTGTTCTTCGATGCCGACCTGTCCTACCCCTTGGCGTGCGTGGAAGTTGCCCTCAAAGCCCTTGAAACGGCTGATCTTGTGATTGGCGCGCGGGACTTGGTGGAGGGTGCCGGTCACAGCACCTACCCATGGATTCGCCGGCTCGCCACTGCAGGATTTCAGGGCGTAGTCGATGTCAGCCTCGGGCTGGGAATTCGCGATACCCAATGTGGTTTCAAGGCTTTTCGCGGCAACGTCGCTCGGGCCTTGTTTGCCGTGCTGACGGTGAATCGATTTGCCTTTGATGTTGAGCTCTTGTTTGTCGCCCGCCGCTGGCAGCTGTCCATCGCGCGAATTCCCGTGCGCATGACCCATGTCAGTGGCAGTTCGGTCCGTCTGCTGCGAGATAGTGCGAGAATGTTGCGTGATATTGCGAGGATCAGGCATCGGACTGCCCGCGGTGGCTATCCCAGCCGGCCCGACCACGTGTGACGATGTCGCCATCGCCTTGAACACGCTAGGCGACGCAATTGCTCGGCAAGGCAAGTCAAAGTTCTTCTTATTACGTAGGAATTACTCATCTGCGTCGGGCGTGCCAGTCGTGTGCCCGGGGGCCGGCTCAACGATAGGCGCGAGCAACCGACCCGACCGACCGCGCAGGGAGGGGCGATGCGGCTCCGGTGCGGACCAGGACGGCAGAGGCACGTGGGGCCACAGCGGCGTCAATTCAACGCCTAAGACCGCTGCATCCTTGAGTTTGGGCAGACGGCCAGGCATGGCTTCGAGCCAAGGTCCGGCGGTCGGTTCGCGCAGGTCGACGGCCAATTCGCCAAGACCTCGTTCAGAAAGAGCGTGACTTATCAAATGAATTTCGACGCGTTGCTGGGCGTATCGTTCCGCGATCTTGGTCCACTGCGCCGGCGTCGGTTGGGGCCAGGGGTCGGGGCTCAGATTGCGGAGAATTCGCCAGCGACCATGGTGGTATATCTCCACTAAATCTTTAGGCAATTCGTCCTGCCACGGCGGAGGCCCGCTGCCGAGGTCATCGTAGAGCGCGATGTAGTCATAGTAGCGCCCGTGGTCGCGCCAAGTGAACTGTTCTTGGGCGTCCCATGGCGGGGCTGGAATCGCTGTATCACGATTGATCACAACGGGTTTTGAGCTTGTGTCTGCGAAGGAATAGGGCACGTAGCCTCGGCGCAGGACCCCATAGTATTCGCCGATGCCGTTGAAGATATGATATCTAAACCATTGACTTTTTCTCTTCGATCGCAGGGTCAGGACTGCCTTTCCCTCGGGGATGCGGCCGTAAGCTTGCCGAATGCTGTCGAATTCCGTCTGCGCACCCTGAAAACTGCGCCAGGTGGTTCGCGCCAAGACGATGCTGGCAGCGATCATGCATAACATGCCAATCCACATGCGTAATTGCCGCTTGGGCACCGGCTCAAGGGGCCTCAAGGGCAAGGCCACCACAGCCAGAATCGCCAGCAGCTCAATCATCCGGAAGTTGACACCGTGCAACCAGATCGGTTTGAGAAGATGCTGTGGAAAAACAAAGTAAAGACCAGATGTTAGACCGAGAAGCCAGCCCGTGTAGGCGCTGCCGTCGACCTTCCACCGACCCAGCGGCAGGGGATGTAGTGGCTCGTGGGGCCGGGCGTGGCGCTGGGCGATGGAGGCCGCGATCCAAAGGACCAAGCCAAAGAGCCAAAGCAGGGTAACCAGTTGACCTGGTTGGGATCCGAGCATCGGTGGGGCCTGTTGAGGTCCGACCGTGTCAAAGAGGCGATCGGCAACTTGGCGCAAATTATCAACGGGTCCAAGGTGTTCCCCGGCATAAACATTGGTTAGCCGCTGCCAAAACGTGCCTTTGTGCGAGACGCTGGCGGCATCGCTGGTCACGACACCTTCGGAAAAAACGAAGTATTTCATGAACCAAGGCAGGAGCACGCCAACAGAAGGCAGGCCCAGGAGACCGTCGCGGATGGGCCAAACCAACGCTTGCCGCCAGCTCTGCCGGGCGCCAAAGACCAGCGCCAGTAGGGGAATCAGCAGTAAGGCTGCGGACCACAAGAGATAGTGCGTCGTCGCCAGGGCACACAGCCATGCCACCACTTGCAGGGCGCGCAGCCGGCTCGGCGACCGCAGATAGCGCAGATGCGCCGCCATCAGCCAAAGGAACAGGGGCAGGGACATCAAAAAATTGAAGAAACCCATGAAGAAATCGGCGTTGAGCAGCCATGGGAGCACGCCCAATACCAACCAACGGCTGTGACCGGCCGCACGCAGCAGTGAAATGCTCGCCAGTGGAATGGCCAGCAAACAGGCCGTTAAAACAACACGATTGGCCCACTCTACGTCACGCAGATAGGCCAGCCAATCCACCGCGGCGTAGTACGAAATGTAGGGAACGATAGCGTGGACTTTGTTGTAATGCTTAGCAAAAACCGGAAGATTGAGGCCGTGGAGAATCGTAATCAAGTGCAGGTGCGAGCCAGCGTCAACCAGAGGCAGCAGGTCCACCATCCAGATCGGGGCAACTAGGCCTGCGCTCAAGAGAATCGTCAACACCATCCACAACCACGGCCATCGGTCGGTCACGGCAGAACGGCTAAGGGGCGACGGCGGCATGGTTGTTCGCTGGGCTGAAAACATGCGGGGTTGGACCAGCACCCGCTAGTCGACGGGTGCGATGATACGCAGGCAGTGCCGCTGCGCCAACTTCACGGGCGGCCGATGTCAATCCCAAACCGCGTTCGCCCATGGCCCGAGGGCTTGTTGACGTCGAACAGGCCTGCGCAACGGCGTCTGTGCCCGTCCGGCTGTCCTTGGCCCTAGCGCCGCACAACAGCTGTTCTTGGTTGTGAAAAATGAGTATATTCAATTGGTTAAATGCTTGTGGGCGGGCCGCAACGCCTCACTTCCGTTTGCCTACCCGTCCGGCCAAGCGTACCATCACGGCCAGTATTGCTTGCCAAGGAGAATCACGATGCACGCGCCCAAACTACCTCGTCGCTCGATTTTGGCTCGATCTGCCTCGAGTTTCGCCCTCTTTGGGGGCCTAGTGGCGATCGAGCTGGTCGCTTCGGTTCCGGCCAGTGCCGCCCCGTTTGCAACGGAAGACCTATTTGTCAGCCACACAATGAAATCTTCAAGCAGCGACAGGCACTTTACCGGTGGCGTCAATGTGCAAGTCGCGCCGGTCAAAGCCCTGGAGAAGAAATTGGTGACCGACCAAGTCAACAACTTTAAGGCCAGCAATCCGGCCATTGCGCCGGTGGTGGATAGCCTCAAGTACGTCGATACCAAGCAACTCAAGGCGTTAGCGGACAGTGGTCAAGTCGACCAAGTCAAGGCCCTGATTGTGCAGCAGGCCAAGGACAATGGGCATCCCCTGTCGACCCAGCAGCAGGATGCGCTAAAGTTGATAACATCCAGTAATATCAAGACGTTGGCGACGGTTGTCGACATCTACAATCAGCCGCCTCAGTCGGCCCTGACCTTTAGCCTAGAACCCTATGCCGAGCTCAATACGAAATGGCTGGCCGTCAAGACCCAGGTCGCCGTCGCCGGATTCCACACGGACAGCGGCAATTCCTTGGAACTAGGCAATATTGGGCTTAGCCTCAAGACCGGCGATGCCTACGGCCCCAGTGGTGCGGCCTTTGGCTGGAGCCTCGGATGTGACGTGTGGCTACCCACGGGGACGGCCAATTCGGACGCCGTCGCGCTCAGTAACATCCTGGCTACTCCCCGGTATGCACACAGCTATTTGAGCGCAGCCCCCTTCGCGGTGATTGGCGTTGACTTGCCCTTTGTCGACCTCATCTTGCGCGGGCAGTTTGTCAACATGACGCCGGTGCGCGACAAAGAAGGTGACATCTTGACGGCCGCGCCGGCGCAGATGCAGTACAGCCAGATCGGCGGTGCGGTCATCTTGGACGCTGGATTCGTTGGTATTTCTGCGGAGATAGATGGTCTGCAGGACATCAAAAACGCCCCGAACATGAATAACGTTTGGCTCGGCACGCTGGGGATTCGCGGTTACTTCGCGGTCGTCCAGGCCGGCATCGGCGTGCAAGTTCCCTTGGTCAAGGCGACTCAGGCTGCGCACACCTTTGGCCCTGTGAGTACAGGGGAAATTGCCTCGTTCAATGTGCTGGGCAACTTACTGTTCAAGCTGTAGCTCGGCCCCCAAGGCGGTCCGTAGGTGTCTGACGTGGGACCTATGGTGGCGCCGCGGTGCCGCACCGGGGACCTTCATTGGCCGCTCCACAAGGCTGCGCTCGCTTGGCAACAGTCGTGATCGTCTTATCTTACAAGGACATCTTGCGTGATGAAACCGACCTATGCCCGAGCCGTCGTTGCCGATGAGGCCGGCCGCATTTTCGATCACCCGGAACTGGCGATGCTCGGCTGGGACGGCCAATCGTGGCGGCAGCCTCTGCCCGAAGAACTGATTCAGTTGCCCAAGGGCTCTGATCTTTTTGTGCTTCCAGGGCGAATCCCCTACGCGCTTGACGTCGACCGCGACGAACCGGTGCCCGTGCAGGGAGATGCGGAGACGGGCCAACTGCAGGCGGTTTCAGCATTTGTGGCTCCAGCCTACGCACGATTGCTGCATCCCGTTTACGAAACCCTGCCCGGCGCTCCTGATCTGACGTTGTATGCCTATACGGCGGTAGGTTGGCTAAACGGTCGCTTTGTGGTTCCAGCCGTACGCGTCGACGCTGACCAGCGCCAAGATCCCTATCGCTTCGACCTACCCAGCGTCGAACGAGGCGTTCGCGAACTCCGCGCCCAATTCCCGAAGAATGCGTCGATTCAGCATGTGGAGCACTGTGCGCTGGTCTACCATTGTCGGGCTGCGCAGAACTTCTTCTTAGGGCGTTGGGAAGCCCCCCTGCCGGCTGCGGCTGTGTGCAATGCGGCCTGCATCGGGTGCATCAGCGATCAGACGGGGTCGGCCGTTGAGGCGAACCACGAACGCATGAAAATCCCTGCGACTGCAGCTGATTTGGTGGAACTGGCCTGCCTGCACCTGCAGCGGGTGCCCAATGGTGTCGTGAGCTTCGGCCAGGGCTGCGAGGGCGAACCCTTGATGCAGCCGCAAGTGCTGGAGCAGACCATCCGCGGCATCCGCGCCCGCACCGACAAGGGCGTGATTAACCTCAACAGCAATGCTTCCTTGCCGCGCATTGTCGCCCGCCTAGCCGATGCCGGCCTGGACTCCATTCGCATTAGTCTGAACTCCGCCCGTCCGGCGGTGTATCGGGCCTACTACCGGCCAAAGGGTTATGATTTTCACCATGTCGTCCAGTCGGGCCACGAGATGAAGCAGCGCGGTAGGTACGTGAGTCTGAACTACTTCGTCTTCCCGGGTGTCTCCGACTCGCCGGAGGAATTCGAGGCCCTTTCGGCCCTCATCAGCGATATCGGCGTCGACCTGATTCAACTCCGCAATCTCAATATCGATCCGGAGCTGTATCTTCGTATTCTTCCAGAGGATTCGGTTGGCGAGCCCATCGGGATTCTGGCGATGATTCGTCAGTTGCGGGCGCGTTTTCCCAAGCTGCGCTTTGGCTACTTCAATCCATCCAGGTCCAAGATGGGGCGGTCGGGGCCAACTCCAGGGCAGCGCCTGGCCCTAACACCGTAATCATAATGCATAAATAGGTTTCGTCGCCCGTCCGGCGGTGGCGTGTCTTGCTGCCGGTGGCCCCAGGGTCCTGCGCTCGGTTTGACGGCGCGCAGCCATCTCCCCTTGCGCAGGATCCTGAGGGATTACGGGCACTCGAACCCGCATGGAACTTTGGGTTTGAGGTACTAGTCGGAGGGCCTAGAAGGGCACCGCTTCACCGATGTTGCCGTGGAACGCTTCCTGGGCCATCGGCTGGGGCGCGTTGGGGGTACCCGCCGTTGCGACACGGCTCAGGAAAGTCACGTTCTTGGCGCGAATTTCCCGGTCATGGTGGTCGCGACCGTCCTTGTCCTTCCAGCTGTTGTTGTGCAAGTAGCCGTCCACATAGACAAGGCTGCCCTTGTCGAGGTGGTCGGCACAGCGGTCGGCTTGTTTGCCAAAGACCGCAACCGTGTGCCATTCGGTCGTTTTTTCAAACTGACCCTCGCCACGCGCGACACTGTAGGACGTGGCGACGCGCAACTTGGCCAAGCTATCGCCAGTAGGCAACTTCTTGATTTCAGGCTTACTTCCGAGCCGACCGATCAGCAGCACTTTGTTCAAATCTGACATGACTTCCTCCTTGCCCTGGACACGAACTCCAGCCATGGCTGGACAGTTTTGACGCAGTTCTCGCTGGAACTACGCCGCTTCTTCGAGATCGCCGCCCTCTGCGCCGACCTCAACCGGGGCTTCGCCGAGCAGCAGGACGATCCGCTCGCACAAGCCGGGGTTTGCCTTAAGCTCAGTCACCGCGCGTTCGCGGCCCTGGCCCACCATTTCCTCACCGAGCCGATAGAAGGCACCCGCGCGCGAGACCACGCCCTGGGCCACCGCCGCGTCGAAGACCTCGGCTTCTCGGCAGAATCCCTTGCCGAACACCAGGTCAATCTCGGCCTGGCGGAACGGCGGTGCCACCTTGTTCTTGGTCACCTTGACCTTAACGCGGTTGCCGTAGACGCGATCGTCCTTCTTGAGGGAGCCGATGCGCCGGACATCGAGGCGCACCGACGCGTAGAACTTCAGGGCATTGCCGCCCGTCGTCGTCTCCGGACTGCCCATCGTGACGCCGATCTTCATGCGAATTTGATTAATGAAAATCAACGTCGTGCCGGTCTGGTGCGCCAGGCTCGCCAACTTGCGCATGGCTCGCGACATCAGCCGCGCTTGCAGACCGACGTGGTTGTCGCCCATTTCGCCATCGATCTCGGCCTTGGGCACGAGCGCTGCGACGCTATCGATGACGATGACGCCCACTTCGCCAGAACGAACAAGCGCTTCCACAACATCCATCGCCTGTTCGCCGCAATCTGGCTGGCTCAGCAGCATCTTGGCGCAGTTGATGCCGAGGTCGCGGGCGTAGCGCAGGTCCAGGGCGTGCTCCGCATCGACAAAGGCCGCCACGGCACCTTGGGCCTGCGCCTGGGCCACCGCACTGAGCGCCAGGGTCGTCTTGCCCGAGGCTTCTGGCCCATAGATCTCGATAATTCGCCCCTTGGGCAAACCGCCCACGCCAAGGCACCGGTCGATGGCGAAGCTGCCCGTTGGCAAGATTTCGATGTCTTTTTGCACAACTGCACCGTCTGCCTGCATGAGAATCCCCTTGCCAAATGATTTCTCCGCCGAGCGAATCAAGTCATCCAAGGCCTTGATTCCAAACTTCTCTGCCATCTTTTCCTCCTGACAACGCGCAAACTGGGGCAGGCGCGTCCTTCGCGTCGACCAGTTGCTCGGGCGCACACCATGTCGCCCAGACTGACAATTTCGAAAATGCTTAGATTTCAGAAGGCTGGTCCAGTATCGAGGGTCCCGCCTGCCCACAGGCTCGGGTCGGGGGCTGGACCGCCGAGACACGTTCGTCAAAGTGCCTGTATTGCAACGCTTCTCCGACGTGGTCGCTGCCTATGTCCGCGGCACCACCAAGGTCGGCAATGGTCCGAGCCACGCGCCAGATGCGGTCATGGGCCCGCGGCGATAGACCAAACGCATCAATCGCCCGCAGTAGCAGGTCATGAACGGCCGGCACGAGCGGGCTCTTTTGTCGCAAGGCTGCCATCGCCACCGTGGCGTTCGTGGTGGCCTCGCTGCCGTAGCGGTCGGCCTGCACCTGCCGAGCGGCACAGACGCGCGCGCGAATTTCGTCAGACGTGTCCGACGGCGGGCTGAGGCGCAACATCGAAGCTGTCAGATTTTGCAACTGCAGCTGAATATCAATGCGGTCTAGAAGAGGCCCGGACAAACGGCTTCGGTACCTGTCCAGGCCCATCGGTGAGCAAGCGCAGGGCTTGGTTCGCGACCCCAAGTATCCGCAAGGACAAGGATTTAGCGCTGCCACCAGCATGGTGCGGGCGGGGAAGACCGCCGTCTGACGGGCCCGTGTGACCATGACGGAACCGTCTTCAAGTGGTTGTCGCAACGTTTCCAAGGTTTGTCTTGGAAACTCAGCCAGTTCATCGAGAAACAGCACCCCCGAGTGCGCAAGCGACACCTCACCCGGGCGAGGCAGCGAGCCTCCACCGACCAAGGCTGCGGCGCTGGCGGTATGGTGCGGCGCACGAAAGGGCCGGTCGCGCAGTAAGCCGCCGCTTCGACTCAGCAATCCAGCCACCGAGTGAACCTTGGTGACTTCGATGGCTTCTGTTGGGCTCAGCGGAGGCAGGATCCCGGGCAACCGCCTGGCTAGCATGGTCTTTCCAGTTCCCGGGGTGCCGACCAACACGGTGTTATGGCCCCCAGCTGCTGCAACTTCCAGCGCGCGTTTGGCCATGGCGTGACCGCGCACATCGGACATGCACAGCCGGGCCTGAGGCGTCCAAACGTCAGTCGGCGGCGCGACAGGCAGCGGTGGCAGGTCCAGGGTCAAGGCCGACACCAGGTCCGCCAGCGTGGTGGCCGGATGAACAGTAATTCCAGGCACTGCGCCGGCTTCCCAGCCGTTGTCGACAGGGCAGACCACCCCGCGCAGTCCAAGCCTGCCCGCCATTTCAGCCACGGGCAGCACGCCACATACCGCGCGAACCGCGCCTGTCAGCGACAACTCCCCGACCACCACCCAGCCATCGAGGCAGCCCGGCGGCAGCACGCCACTGGCCAGCAGTAGCGCCAAAGCCACCGGCAAGTCGTAGCAAGTCCCCTCCTTGCGCAGATCGGCGGGTGCTAGGTTGACCGTCACATGGGTCCGCGGAAAGGGTAACTGCGCCTGACGTATTGCACTTCGGACCCGAGTGCGGGCCTCGCGCACCGTAAGCTCGGGCAGACCGACCGTGTCAAAGCTCGGATGACCCGCCCCTACATCGCATTCGACCTCGACTAGGCGGCCTTCGACGCCGACGACAGCGGCGCTCAATACTTTGGCTAACATGGAGTCTCCTTGCCCGAGGTGCCCGGGCCTTACCCGCACATGGACCGTTGTTGCCAGAACCGTGCCAGCCATTTGCCGCGACGGCAGATGGACCATATCCAGCAAAAACAGGTGTTTCTGCCCTGTCGCTTGGGCCGATGGTCTCAGTCTCAGTCTCAGTCTCGGCTGGTCTCGAGACCGATTGGCGTTGCTTGGGCCGGGCGCTTCGCATGGCTCTCGGTGCCGGTCGGTGGCTGATGACGGCCGCATAGGTGCCTCAATATGTAAGCCTTTGCGGAGTTGCGCTCGGTCTGCTACATTGCACAGGCCTGCCAAGGCGGTTGAGGGACCATGTTTTCGCCGAGCATCCGACGCGTCGCAGACCGACTGATGTTGGCAATCGTCATGATTTGCCTTGCCTTCTCCGTGGTATTTTCCACCTCGTGCGCTGCCAAGAAGATGCGGCGATTCGGTGCCACTTGCGGACAGAATGCTGAATGCGAAGGCGGAGTTTGCTATCACGGCCACTGCACCGCGTCCTGCACGTCCGACGCACAATGCGGCCCTGGCAGTGTCTGCATCGTCGCCGATAAGGTATGCGAAAGTGCCGATGGCGACGCAGATGGTGATGGATTATCAAATAGTTACGAGATCAAGCATCAACTCGACCCCGCCAATCCGGATTCCGATCACGACGGGATCCCGGACGGCGTCGAAATTGGTGCCGACCAGGGCAACCCCGTTGACAGCAACCACAACGGCATTCCAGATGCCCTTGAATCTAATACGGAAGATGCCGATAAGGACTGCATCGTCGACGCATGGGACGTCAAGCCCGGCAGTGCCGACCCCTTGCCAGCGCCAGCACTCATCTGCGATTTCGGCGTTTGCCAGGGACAACTCAGCGCCGTGCAAACGGTTTGTCCGGCGGCCGTCCACAGCGACGTACTCGGCCCCGATGGCTGCCTGGGGTGTGCGTGCAGCGCACCGGGTCTCAAGGACTGGCAAGCCCTTGAAACATGGTGTGATCATCTGGACAACGATTGCGACGGCGCCACCGATGCTGGGCTGGGTCTAGAGGTCACCGGGACCTCGGGCTTGACCGTGACCCTGCCTGTGGGTGCTACGTGCACTGCGTCATTCGGAATTTGCGCGTCCAACGGCGTATCCGGCGTCGTCCAATGTGGGGCAGCGCGCCAGGCGATTTGTTCAACCGATGCCGGCGGTTCGGCCACGCTGGCCAAGGCCGAAGTTTGCAACGGTTTGGATGACAATTGCGACGGCAAGACCGATGAGCCATTTACGTACTTAGGCGGAACAATTGGGAAATTGTGCCCAAGCTGTGATGGCCAGACCCAGCTTTGCGCCGATGGCACTACCCCCGTCAATCCTTCGGTGGTCACGTGCAGCGCCGATGGCCAGAGCGCCGTCTGCAGCGGTCAGCCATTTGCGCCTGGTTTTCAAGAGAATTCCAGTGGTTTGCCTGCTGGCCGTGCGGTTTGGAGCGCTGCCTACGTGGCGGATTGGCACAGTTTGACGTTGTTCGGCGGCCAGTTGCCCACGGCGGACGGCAGCGCCACCACGGCAGACGTCTGGCAATTGCCGACAGCCGATTTGAGCGTTGCCAGCACTAACCCCCAGACATGGAAGCGAATTCGCCATCCGGGACTGCCTGGTCGTCGCGGCGATGCGCTGGTCTTCGATGGCACATACAACCGCCTTCTGGCCCTTGGCGGCGTCCAAGGCGGCACCACGGCTGCCCACGTCCTGGCGATTTCGGTCGCCGGCGATGTCACGGATGTTAGCGCGGTCGAACCGCTAGATCCGGCCTTTGTTCCTGAACTTCCATTGGCTTCGCCGTTTGCCGCCGGGCAGCGCGCCTTTGCCGCCATGGCCAAAGTGCAGGGCAAAGAGGCCATAATTGTTTGGCAACCAGGAGCCCCGCCGCGTTGGAATGTGCCGTCCTCGGGCAATGTCGGCTGGCAAGTGTTGCCTGGCATGGTCAGTGGTGACGCCGTTTCCTGTTTGACCACAGATTCTACAGGGATTTTTGTGCTATCGGCTCAGGGCGACCTGTATGGCCTAGCTCCCGACGGGACTACACTGGGGGCCGTGCTTTTGCCGCCACAAGGAAATGCGCCACAATTTTCAGGTATTGCCCAGTGTGCGAGCCACGGCAGCGGGGCTCTTGAGTTCTTCGGCCTCGACGCCACAGGCAGCTTGGCCCACGTTGCGGCGACGGCGGTTGCTGTACCATTGTCTTTAGGTTCCGTAGTTTGGTCGCCCAGTGGACCTGAGACGACGCCCGAATCAATCTTGGCGCGACGTGGCGGCATTGCGGCCGTCGATCCCTCGTCAGGAACCATGTTGATTGCAGGCGGTTATGCGTGGCAGGACGGCAATCCCCATGCGTTGGTCGATGTGCAAGCTCGGGCGAAGGCGTCGCCAACGGTTGGGCGTATCGATGCGGAACAACCTGTAGGACGAATCGGCGAGGCCTACGCGTGGGCTGAGAAGCTGGGAAAATTCTGTATTGGCGGTGGGTTGCAATATGACCTGCCGGCGGGCTTGTCCGGTCCGGCTCGCGCTGTACCTGTGACTGACGTTTGGTGCCGGTCTGCCGACGGTCCCTGGCAAAAGGTCACTGACGCCGGGCCTGCCTTCGCCTTTGGCGTTTCGGGGGTCGACGCTGTCGCCGGGCGTTTGGTCCTGGCTGGAGGCCTTGCACTGACCAAGACGACCGCGGTCGGTGACATCTCCCGTTTGTGGACAGGCGGTTTGCTGGACGGTACTCACCAGATCGACCCAGCCTGGACGCCGACATCAACGGTTTACGCCGTGGATCTGACCTCCGGCCAAGTGCAGGTCTCTTCCTCCGCCGATGCGCCGGCGCTGGCCGCGTCAGGCTTTGTCCAAGATGCCAAGAACAACCGCGTCATCTTGCAGGGTGGATTTGATAACCTCCGAGAAACCGTTGCTTTTTACAGCCTCGATCTCGCCACGCTGCAATGGACCAATCTTGGACAACTGCTCCCGGGGGCCGATACCGGCAACTCGCAACATCCGAGCGCGCGGATGGGCGCTCTGATGATCTACGACCCGTGGCGCGACGTCTTGGCCGTGGCAGGGGGCTCGCTCAGGTACATATCAGGCGACCCAAGTGCGCAGAACAATTACACTGCTGGCCTGGACAGCGTCGAACCTGGGCCAGGACAGGACGCGTGTAACGACTTGATGATCAACCATTGCTACGGCCCCAAGGAAACGCTGCTCTGGCTCGCTAGGACCCAGCCGTCACCGGTATTTTCGCCAACGGCTGTGCCGGCTTATGCCGATGAGACGAACCTGCCGCCGCAGACGCCGCTTTTGAGGCGCATGCTGTGGGGCCCCGCGTTCCTGCCCGTCCTGTACGATGCCGTGGGTGGACGCGCCTGGGCCGCGGTGCAAGTGGCGCCAGCGGAACCCGACATGTGCCAGGACGGTGCTGCCTGTGGGACGGACGTCGTTGCCATGGACTGGACTCACGTAACCGTTCAGCTTCATTGGGAAATATCGCACTGTGGCGATGCCAAACACCCCTTTGTCGTCACCCACGGGGCGCTGAGCCCGATCCCTTCGGCGCTACTGCTCGCCGCGTCGGGCTTTTCCAGCCAGCAACGCGTCGGCACGATTTGGGGTGGCATCGACCAAGATGGTAGTCTATCGGGCGCTTTCTCCGTTCTTTTAGAGGGTTGCCCGCCGTGACCGATGCGTTGCCTCAGGTCGTCGTGCCCCTGCCAGAGGCGCAGCGCCAACTACTGGCCCGCGCCATGGCCAAGATGAGCCATGACATTGTCAATAACCTCGTCGGCAGCGTGTCGATGCTAGATCTTGTGTTACTTCAAGGGGTTGACCCGGCTCTATCAAGCCGTATGCAGCGAATTCGTCAGCAAATGATGGCACCGCGCGATACGCTGCAAGTGCCGCTTTCCATGGTGCCAGAGCGCCTCGACGCGCGCTTCGATGGCCCGGCGCTGCGACGGGAACTCATTGCTTATGCAGAAGAAGTGGGCGTGCAGTTGTCCCTGCCGGCGGACTTGGCCCCGCCGTCCGCGTGGCAGCCGGCATATTGGCTGATCGTCGTGCAGCAACTGGTCCTCAACGCCTTGCAGGCTCATGCCAATGACCCGGAGCCGAGCAACGAACGCTGGTGTCATGTCCTTGTTTCTAAACAGGAGTCGGTTCCTCTTGAGGTTCGCGACAATGGCCCAGGGCATGCAGATTGGGCCAAAGTAGCCCAAGGCAACGCGCGCCGTTCAGGGGGAGGCCACCTAGGCGTAGGCCTGCCCATTTGTGCCAATTTCGCAGAAAAATACGGGTATTCGCTGATGATCGGCTCGACCACCGCCCGGGGGTGTGTTGTGCTCGCGCGGCGATTGCCTTGAGCGCCTGTCGCGTTCCTTGACCACCCGTTGCCGCTCGCCCAGACCGGCGCAATGGGACCCAAATCGCCTTGGGCATGTAGCCTTTGGCCGCGCCTTGACCCCACCGGCTCTGTCCCGGATACTGACGGCTGCCGGCCAGGGTTCAATGGCTTGGCCCAGGATTGCATCATGGCTCGCACCCTTCGCCCGCTCCTGTTCGCGCCCGCTGAACTGTCGATGTTTCAAAAGAAATTCGGCCAGTTGGCCGTCGTCGCGCCGAAACTCGCAGCGGTAGCCCTTGCTGCTCTGGCGGTGACCAGCGGCTGTACGCAGGCCGAAACGGCAATCACATTACCTCAAAATTACAATACTTTGCGCAATCGATCGGTGAAGATCGACGCTGCGCAATGCCTCACGCTCAACGGCACCGCCACCGCGCCCGTGGCTTGCGCGGACATGACGATTGCCGCCAATGGCCTCAAAGCGGTCGGCTTGCGCGGCGGCAACGGCACCGACAAGACCGCGCTGTCCTTGGACGATGGCAGCAAATACCACAAGAACTTTGGCAACTTGAGCTGGTTCTGGCACCGCATTCCCGTCGGCTATGGCTGCGCGGTGAGCATGCAGGGCCTCTTTCCCGACCCGAGCAAGGACCCGACCGACGCCAATCAGTTTAAGTTCGACGCCTTAAGCGTGCTTATCAAGGCGGCCCATGACGCCGGCGGCTCCATTCTCTGGACCGCGGGCTATGACATTGGGGACGGCACTGGCAAGTGCAACTACCTCAACGGTGAACAAAAAGGCAATGGAATCGCCGATCCTGCCAAGTGGGCCAAGGCCGTCCGGACCGTGCTCAAGTACTATGACCGTACGCTTGCAGAATCGAGCAAAGCGATCTGCGACGCGGTGCCTACCGGTCAGGCCAAGCCCTACAACTGCGCCACCAACATCTTCAACGTTGAATTTATGCGCGATCCATTCGGAGCCGGTGGCTTCGTTGACGCCCCCGACGGCCGCGCCAAGTGGCTCGCCGCCTACAAGCAGTTCGCAACGCAGATTCGCGATGAATTTAAGGAGCCTGGCAATGACGTAGCCATCGTTGGCCCTTCGGTGGTCATTCGCGGCGCGCTGCAGGTGGCCAACACGGCGGGCGCCAATCGTTCGCCCATCTTTGATTTTATTGACTATGTTGTCGCCACCAAGAACGACGACCCGACCTTTGGCTGCAAGCCCCTGACCAAGTGCCCGGCCAATGCCGCCAACGGTTGCTTCCCGGGAGAGGACCTGCCTTGCCCGACCCAGCTGCCGTTGACCTACTTGTCCTTTGAAATTGAAGCCGATTCGCCGCAAGAGGTTTATGACATCGTCAAGACCGTCGCCGACTACGCTTGGGCCCACGGCCTGCGGCATGAGAAGTATTTCGCGCCCTTGTATGGCAACGGCAAACTCACCCTGACCAACAAGGACGGCTCGGTGGTTGGGCATGTCTCCGATGGCAGCGAACCTATTCCGATTTTCATCACGGACTTGCGCATGGGAACGCCGCCTCTGCCGGCTGCGCTCAAGGCAGACCCGGTTCGCCTTTCGAATTATAAGGATGCCTTCTACGCCGCCTCCAAGATCCTGTTGCAGGGCCTGGTGATGCAGATGTCCTCGACCAACGGGCCCCGCTTTGCGACCGTGGATGCCAGCAGCGTGACGGCCGAAGCGGCAGCGCAGACGGCCAAGGTCAGCGATGACTTCTGGTTCAATAACAGCAAACTAGGTGAAGATGGGACCCTTTCGCCGGCTTCTTGGCATTCGTTCTGGTTTGCGCCCGGCTATGTTGAGAATCAGCAACTTATCGCGGTTGTGAATGGCCCAGACGCTTCCGGTTCTGGCAACGGCACCCCGGTTGTCGATTCCACCAAGGCAGGCGGCGGATTGGTGCTGATGGCCACCAAGGAAACCTGCGTGGATAAACAGCAATCGCCCATTGAGTGCATTCCATTGGCTGTCGGTCAGACGGTCAATGACAAGCCGGGGCAGCGGCGCATTCGCACGATCATCTCAGATTACAACGTGAATCTGGATTCTGATCAGGTTGAACACGACTTGCGTGTGGACGTCGATCACATCGCCAAGGACGTCAAATCTGTGTATTATCGCTGGGCTTACTTTGATCCGACCTGGACCTTCTGGCCCGAGCCCAAGTTCCAAGACGAGGGCAAGCTCGATGCCGACCAGGGCAGCTTCCACATCACCAAGCCGGTGGCGGTACCTTCGGTCCAGTACTTCGAGTTTGTCTATTAAGAGCCTGATACGATTGCGCAATAGCCGTCAGGGCAGTCGCTTGCGCAGGGCTTGCAGCACCAAGGCGGGCACCAAAGGCTCGACGTCGCCGCCTAAGCCAGCTACTTCACGAACTAGCTGAGATGACACGAAGAAGTGAGACTTCTCGGTCATCATGAACACCGTCTCCAGCTGAGGCTGCAGCAGGTTGTTCATCGTCGCCATCTGAAATTCGTACTCAAAGTCCGCAACGCCGCGCAATCCGCGCAGGACCGCCGTCGCACCGACTTTGCGGGCGGCCTCGACCATCAAGCCTTCAAAGACAATGACTTCGACGCGGCTTTCGCCAGCAAAGACCTCGCGCACCAAGTCTGCGCGCTCTTGCAGGGTAAACATCGCGTTTTTATTTACGTTGTTGGCCAGCGCTACCAGCACGCGGTCAAACACGCGCAGGCCGCGTTGGATGATGTTGACGTGGCCGTTGGTCAGCGGATCGAACGATCCGGGATAGAATGCGCAGGTTTCCCTCACAGCCAGCTCCGCGCCACTTGCCCATGGGCGCTGCGCAAGCGTACCCGGAGTCGGGGCTGGGGCAAGAAACTGGACGCTGCGTCAATCCTCTGGCTTTTCCTGGTGTTTCCAGTCACCTGGCAGGGACGGCGCTTGCCATAGGTCCTGGAGCACCTCGGACGGAGGCGGCAAATCGTCCGCAGCGGAGGGCTGATCCGCCTCATCGTGCTCATCGTGAGCGCCCGCCGCACGAAATGCCGTTTCCTCGGCCTGACGAATCTTGCGGAACTGGTCTCCCGTGATCTTCTTGGCGCTGGCGCCGCCGGGATCGCCGAGCAAAGTCAACCAAACCAAGAAGTTAATCGGGTGAAAATGGGTCAGCACGCCATCCCACTTGCCGCCGGACTCAAAGCCAATGTGCTTGGCCACTTCTTCATTGAGCCAAGTGAAGGGCAATTGCCGCTTAATCTGCTCTGCAAACAAGCTGTTGCGCCACCGTCCGCCCGAATCGTCGCGGAACAGGTCGGTTAGGTTCTTCTTGGCCGTGGGCCAGTCTTGACCTGCCGCGAGGACCTTGAACCAATCGACTTGGTCGCTCCACTCGCTGACGTGTCGGGTAATTGCCTTGCGAATTCGCGCCACAGCCGGGTTGGTGCGCGGGTCGTCGTTGTAGAACGATTGCACGTCCTCCGTCGCGATGTGGGCGTTTGTCAGCAGGAAATCCTTGTAGACGCGCGCCGAACGCGACGAGCGCTCGGGCAGAATCATCTGGATCAACTCATCGCAATCACACATCAAATCGTCGCCACTGTCGGTCCCTGGCTCAAACCAGTGGGCGCTGTGGGCCCCCAGCAAGTCCACGGCCCGACGCCAGCTTTCGTCGGCGAAGATCTCGATGTGGACTAGGCTAAGTCTCTCGGCTTCTTCGCCAAATTCGCCAACCCTTCCGATACGTTCTCCAGGTGAAACGATGGTGTTGGCTTTGTCCGAAAAGCGCGCCACTTTGGCCGCCAACAAGGCCGCGGTATGTTCGCCGTGATCGAGAAAAGGCTGAAATTCCGCCTTACGCCGCTCAGCCGCCGATTCCTCGTCGCCATCTTCGTCGTCGTCCGTCTTCTTTTGCCCAGGGACTTTGACCTTGGCCGCCGAGTCATCGCCCTTGGCGACCTTCTTCTTCTTGGGCAGCACCTTGGCCTTGCCGGTCTCAGGGTCAAGTTCCACTTTCTTTGCCTTGACTTCCTCGCCGTCCACCTTGGCTTGTTCTAGGGTGGTCGCGTCGCCCCGCAGCTTGCGCAGCCACTGTGGCGGCACGGCTAGCCCCTCGGCACCGCTTTGGTCGCCATGATCGCGCTTCCACTCTTCGTCGGTCACGTCACGGGTCGCGTCGAACTCGAGCATGTGCATATACAGGGAATAAAAGCGGAAAACCTTCTTGTCGTCCTTAGGGTCAAAAGCGATCTCGTGCTTGAGCAGCACGAAATTGTTCGAACCCAGTGCCGGCGTTTCCGGACCGTTCTTGGCCACAACGACCCGCCCCGGAAACATCGCCAACACTGGCGCACCTTTAGGCAAATACAGGTGTATTCCGCCATGCCACTGCCCGGAGAGGCCCACCGGATAGTAGCCGCCGGCTTCATTCTTCTCGGTATTGCGGCAGTAGGTTTCCGCCAATTCCTTGATATTCTCAGGTGATGCCACATTAGCGATGGTCTTTGCTTTATGCTGCTTGTCGTCAAACTCCAAGGCCACCGGAAATGAATTGTGCTTGCGAGTCAGATGGTTCTGCAGCAGCACCCAGTCCATGCCCGGACCCGGGTCAAACTTGCGGGCCGTGATGTGGTAGTGGCCATAAATCCCAATCTTTTCAAGGTCTGGCTCGACCAGCGACCAAATCGGCTTGCTGTTCTCATCCATCGGCACCCGCAACTGCAGCTTGGGAAAGCGGCTGTGCAGGGTAAACATCAGTTGTGCCAAGGCCTTATACTGTGCCTCGGTATAGCCGATGGAGCGCCATTGCTGATCGTGGATGGTCTGGGCAATGACCGGCCTTTCCCCACGACTTCCAGCAGGTTGGCCGTTGTCGTTGGGCCCGAGCTGCGGCAACATGCAGTTCATGTCGATGCCGATGGTGTAGGTGTTGGCGTCTTGCAACACTTCTGACCCACCGCCATGGAGCGTTTTCATCACAGGATCAGCGCCTTGATAGATAACGCCGTTCCAATCGACCATGAAATGCGTCGAGAAGCCGCGCTGCAGCAGGACGCGAAAGCAGCCGGCGGCATCGGCGGTCATATCAGCATGAATAATGACGCCTTTGACCACGTCCGCTAGCTCGGCGCAGGTCAGCATCTGCTTGCCCTTGACGTCGCGGGGCAGGACATAGCGCCCATCGGCCGACTGGGCCCCGCCTGTATGTGCTTGAAAATCCCAGGCTTTATTGTCACGAAAGTTGACGATCCAGGTGTCCTCGACCGTGACTTCCTGGCCCTCAATTAGGATGAAGTTCTTGGCATCCGCTGGAATCGACTCGTCTTTGACCGCAACACGGGCGTTGCTAGCCGGTTGAGCCCCTGCGGTGGCGGCCTGTGGTGCCGGTGAATTGCCCTGCTTCATTGGCCAACCTTGTTGACGTTACTTGCGAAACAGCTTGCGGATCAGCAGCACCAGGATCAGCAGCGCCACTAGGCCTGCCAGCACTAGCACGCCGATGCCGACGGCGACATACAGCTTATACCCAAGCATTTCTTGGAGTTTTACGGCATTATGGCGCACGAGCTGTTCTAGCGATTGCCGCCACGTGGGCTCAACCGGCCGCGTCGCGTAGATGGGCGGCGTCGTTAGCAATTCGCCTCGACCCAGCCGCGGTTCGATGTCCACGGCGAGCTTTACGGCGTATTCTGGGTCCGCGTACTCCTCTTTGTGCGTGTATTCAATGGCAATTTGCCCTGTGACTTCGGCCATCGTTCGGCCCATGGCCTCGGCCAAGTGGTCTTCGTCCTGGGCCAGCCGATAGGTGCCCCCTGTACGCTCGGAAAGCAGGCGAATTCGTTCTAGTTCATAGTCCTTGCCCAAGGGCGCAATGCCGACGCCGAACGCGCGTACCCCAGCCGCCCGCGCCACGCCAATCCAGTGGCGCGCCTTGTCGCGGAACTGGGACTGCTGGGTCGCAATGCGACGCGCTAAGAAATCCGCCATGCAAGAACGAAATTTCTCCTTTGATTTTCCATCATTCCAGCTTGCGCACTCCTTGGGAGGTACCGTCTGACAGAGTTGCAGATCCTGCACGTAGCCGTCGCGGCCATCGCTCAGGAGCACGAGCGCTCGCTCATGGCCGCTCGGGCTATCCGCGACCAGGATGCGCAGCGCCTCGTCCATGGCAGATGTCTCGAAATCGATCGCGTCGTTCTTGGCGCGCCGACTCTCGTACTCTTCCAGTTTGCTTTGGTAATCTGCGGAGTTGAACACCGCAAAACCGTCCAAGGCTCCCGGCGGTACGGTGCAATAACGGGCAGCACTGTAAAAAGGCAGACCTAGGTTGAACAGGCGGGGAAAAGATCCGCTAAACTGTTGAATCTTTGTGGCTTTTGCCAACGTACCCACGTCGGTCGTCAGGCCGCACAAGTCGGTCCCGACCGGCGGCACCGGCGCGTCCTTGGCGGGAGGACCGGCCAGGGTCAACGGATCGTCCGAGAGGGCTTGCTGCCGCGCAGGAATGCAATCGCGACGCGTCCGCTCAATATCCTGCAACTGGCTGCTTTTATTCTTTAAGGCCGTGAACTGAAACAGTCGATCGTTGTACCAAATCAGGTTCACCCGCTCAGCTGCGCTCAGTGGCTTGAGGGCCGCCGCCACGGCTTCCTTGATACGGTCCTGCGTAGAGTCGCCAATGCCCCCGGAAATCCCCTCAGCCACCAAGACAATGTCGACAATAACACCTGTTTTATCGCGGAGTTTAAGCTTTGCATCCTTGCGATCGCCCTGGGCCTTGCCCATGTCAAAAGCGACAAAGCCTGGATTGGTCTTGCTGGCTCCAGCCGATTTTTTCCCATCCAATACATGGAGTTTGCGGATAGCATCTAAGGGCACCGGCCGACCCAGCTTGTCCAGCACCGTCGCTAGGATCTGCACCTTGGGCCAAAGGCTCACATCGAGGCGATCAATGCGAACCTGCGGAAGTTCCAGTGGATCTTGGGCGACAGGTGCCGCCTCGACCACTTTGGCCTTGGTTCCCGCACCATCGGCAACCGCGGCGACGGCTAGGCCGACGCAGGCTGACACCAACCAAGCGAATCGCTGCGACGGACGGCGAGGAAAAACGGCTTGAATCATGCGCTGAACCGCATATGTCGCACGCGGTAACCGCCCACGTCTTGGCGAGCCGCCACGGCCCCGTCGGGGTCAAAAAGGCGCAGTTCGACGCCATAGGTTCCTACGACCAAATCATGATGCGGATAGGGGGTTTCCAAATCGACCTGACCGTCGCCAAAGATCGCGTGCCGTTCGACGACAAACCAAGGCTGACCCGGCGCATCGACATGGCATACCGCGCAAGCTAGGTAGGCACCGAGGGGGGCCTGTTCAAACGCGACGCGCAGAGGGGCTCCGGGAAAGGAGGCCGTCCCAGAAACCTGCATTGTTGCAGTAGCTTCTGCAGCGCTATTGGCCCCTTTCGGCGCGCTGCCGCTAAGTGCCACCGGGATGGCTGCCCCGCCAGCCGAGACTGGTGGTTGGGCGGTTGCGGGCCGACACCATGACGCCACAGCGACAAGGGCCCCTGAATTTGCACAGATTTGTAGGAAAGTCCGGCGCTCCATGGCCGCAATCTAGCAAGGCGCTGGGTCGGCTTGCAACACCCGTCGATTTTTGCCGTAATCGAAAGGGGAATCGCCGGGACATGTCCGCTAGGCGGCGCGCAGGATCGGCGGCCGGTGGACTACGGCGGACTTGCCGGATCATGCAACGCAGCACCGCCGTGCACAAAGCCCCCGGCGTGCATCAAACGATCACCGACGTACAGCGTCACCTCTCCCGGCGGGCCAGACAGGGCAGTGCCGAGTTCGGTCACGGCAATATCGATGGATGCCAGGCAGTTGCGCACGTCGAAATCGGCGGGACCCGCCACCAACAGTGCGTAATCGTCGCCACCGTGGGCGCAGGCTAGGCGCCAGTCGATGTCAATTTCTCTTGCATGATCAAGGAGATCTGCGGGCCAAGCGGCCGGGCAAGACAGCCTCAATGCTAGGGCGACGCCGGATGCCTTCGCCAGGGACGTTGCATCGCGTTGCAAACCATCAGACACATCGACGGCAGCTAGGCGCGCGCCGCAAGCCGCCAAGAGCCCGCTTGCGGCCAGCAGTGGCTCGGGCCAAAGGTGATGGCGGATTGGCACGTCCCAGGGCGAACACGGGGCCTTGCCGTGGCGCAACGCTGCCAGTCCAGCTGCAGCCAGGCCTACTGCGCCGATCAGCCAAAGCCGATCGCCAGGACGGGCCTGATCGCGCCGCAGGGCCGGCCCAGGCAGCCACCCCAACGCGGTGACCGTCCAGCGCGCCGGACCGGGGCTCAGGCCGACATCGCCACCGACAATCGCAGCACCGTGGGCCTTTGCCAGAGCGGTAAAACCATCAATTGATTCAAGAAGTTCTTCGATGTCAGTATCGCCTGGCAGCTCCAGCGCAAGCAGCAAGACCCCAGGCCGTGCACCCATGGCAGCAAGGTCGGAGAGGTTGACGGCCGCGGCTCGATGGCCAATGGCTGCTGGCGGCGTTGGTCCCTCCAGCCAATCCACCCCAGCGACGATGGAATCGACGGTCGCGACGATCGGGCCTCGCGGTAGCCAAACTGCGCCGTCATCCCCATTGGCAACAGGCAGTTGGCTGCGGTCCCAGTCGGCGTAGGTCGCGTCAGTTCGCGCGCGAATGGCTTCAATGAGCCGTTGTTCGCCGAACGCCGCGAAAGTTATCATGATTTTTTTGGCGCTGCTGGCATCTGCGCCAGCGCTCGTTCAAAAGCCTGCACCCGGCTGTAGGCCTGCCGTCCACCGGCAGCCTGTTCCAGATTGTGCAGCAATTGCAGCTGATCCCGGGTCAATGTGCTAGGCACATCGACGACCAGCCGAACCCGCAGCGCGCCGCGTCCGGCCCGACCTTGCAACGGCAAACCCCTATCGGCAATGCGAAATTCACGTCCAGAACTGCTTGCTGGCGGCACGGTCAACTGTTCCAAGCCTTCCAAGGTCGGCACCAAGATGCGGGCGCCGGCTGCCGCTTGATGCCAAGTCAGTGGCACGTCGACCACCAAATCGTCCTTTTCGCAGCGCAAAAGCGGGTCACTCAGGATATCCACCACCACAACGAGGTCGCCGGTCTGTGCGCCCTGTCCCGGCTCCCCTGCGCCCCGGACGCGTACGACGGCCCCTTGCGTCATCCTTGCAGGTAGTTGGACTTCAACGACACGTTCGGTCGTCCCCTGGCCTGACCCGCGGCAACTCGCGCAGGGACGCAGCGTGATCTGCCCCTTTCCATGACAGAATCCGCACGCTTGCTCCGTTCGCCGCAGACCAACCCGCAATGTGCCCTGGCCCGCACAGACGTGGCAGACGGGCACTCGGTCGGGCATCAGCGTTGCGGCTCCGAGGCAGGTGCCACACGGAGTTGGGTAGCTTGCGCGGACGGCCACCTTGCCGCCCAGGACGGCAATCGCAAAGGGAATCGACTGTTTGACCCGCAAATCGCGCCCCGTAGGCACGCTGGGCAACGCCGCCTGCTTGCGGCGAACCCGTGCGACCACGCGATCGAGAACGTCCAGGGCCCTCTCCGCCCGCGGGTCGTCGACCATGCGAAGCGGGTCCTTGACCATGAGCATCCGGTCATAGTGCTGGCGTCGACCGACATCGGCAAGATCCGTGTACGCAGCTGAAATCTGTTTGAAACAGTCTTCCGCCGTGTCCGAACCACCTTGGGCGTCGGGGTGGTAGATTCTAGACAACTTCCGATAGTTATTCTTGATTTCTTCAGGCTCGGCGTGGAGGGAAACGCCGAGCAATCGGTAATGATCGGGCTGGTAACTGTCCATGACCTAACTTTGTCGACGAAAACGCTGGTGCGAGAACCTGTCGATGAAAACGCTTGTGCGAAAAATTGTCGATGAAAACGCGAGCGCTAGAAGCAGTGGCGTGGAGCGGGGCACATCAAGGCTGCGAAATTGCGCAAAGACGAGGCGCTTGAACCGAGCCTAGTCTTTGTACATCACTTCGGTGATGCGGAAGGCCGATCTCTCCAGGTCTCGCAGGGCGTTTTGGATGCGCGCGAGGTCAGAAGTCTCTGTGGCTCGTCGCGCACCTTCTAGGTCGGCTCGAATCTGATTGAGCTCCGCCTCTGTCAGATAATTGCCTGATTCCGCAAGGGATCGCTCGGTCGTGTAGACCAAGCCAGCCACACGCCGACGTAGTTCTGCCGTTTCGACGTTGACGCGGTCGGCGTCGCTGTACTGCTCGGCCTCAGCCAGGATTCGTTCAATCGCGGCCTCCGTCAGACCGCTGGTCGCCCGGACCTTGACTTGGTGCTCCCGCTTGGTGCCGAGATCTCGCGCCGAAACCGACAAAATGCCATTGGCATCAATGGAGAAATTGACTTCAATCTTAGGCACACCGCGCAATGCAGGCGGAATGCCGACCAGTTCAAACCGCGCCAGACTCGTGTTGTCCTGGGCCAAGGGACGTTCACCCTGCAGGACATGGATGTTGACCAGCGGCTGGTAATCCTCTGCAGTTGTAAACACTTCAGTCAGACTTGTCGGCACCGTCGAGTTGCGCGCGATCAGCTTGGTCATGACGTTGCCCGCGGTTTCAATACCCAGGGACAAAGGCGTCACGTCTAGAAGGACGATATCTCCTACATCCCCCGCAAGAATCGCTCCTTGCACGGCAGCGCCCACGGCGACGGCTTCGTCTGGATTGACCGAGCGATTGGGCTGTCGGCCGAAGAACTCGGCGACGCGCTGCTGCACCATCGGCATTTTGGTCATGCCGCCTACCAGCAAGACATCATTAATATCGCGCACATTCAAACCGGCTGCCTCGACGGCATCGCGGCAGTGCGCGATGGTCTGCTCGATCAAGTCATCACACAGCAATTCGAGATCGTTGCGCGACAGAATGTGCCGTAGGTGCTTGGGACCAGAGGCATCTGCCGTCAAGAACGGCAGCGAAATCTCGGTCTCCTCGACGCTGGAAAGCTCGATCTTGGCCCTTTCAGCCGCGTCCTTGAGCCGCTGCAGCGCCACGGGATCCTGATGCAAATCAATGCCTTCGTCGGCGCGGAATCCCACGATCAGCTGGTCCATCAGGCGCGCATCGACGTCCTCGCCGCCTAGGAACGTATCGCCATGGGTTGCGCGCACTTGGAATACGCCGCCCGAAAACTCGAGGATCGAGATATCGAACGTGCCACCTCCCAAGTCGTACACCGCGATAATCCCTGATTGTTCAGCGGAAATGCCATAGGCCAGTGCTGCCGCTGTCGGTTCGTTGATGATGCGCAGGACGTTGAGACCAGCGAGGCGACCGGCATCACGGGTCGCTTGGCGTTGGGCATCGTCAAAATACGCCGGCACAGTGATCACAGCGTCATTGATGGGCTGCTCTGTGTATTCCTGGGCAGTTTCGCGTAGTTGGCGCAAGATAAATGCGCCAATCTCCGGCGGCGTGTAGCGCTTGCCGTGCACGATCACACAGGCGTCACCATTGTCGGCTGCCCCCACCTTGAACGGCGAGGTCATCTGCATCCGCTGTACTTCTTGGGACTTGAACTTGCGGCCCATCATGCGCTTGGTGGCGAAGACGGTACTCTGCGGATTGGCTACCGCTTGGCGTTTCGCAATGTTTCCGACCAGTCGCTGTCCGTCTGGCGTGAAGGCCACCATCGAAGGCGTCGTCCGCGTCCCTTCCGAATTCGGAATGACGTTGGGCACGCCGCCGTCAAAGATAACCACGCACGAGTTGGTGGTTCCCAGGTCGATGCCGATGACTTTATCCATTCCGATTCCATCGTTCCATCGCGTGTGCGATGCTGTTCAAGCAGGCCCAACGCCCCAGGGGGAGGAGGTTGCCGGGGCGATGTCGCCGGACTGCACTCGCAGTACCGCACGCTTGTTCGACCTTCCGGTTGCGGCGAAGCATTGCGGAAAGCTCCCCCACCCGTCAACTGCAGCCTCTGAGCCAGCGGTTTGGGCGATGGCGGCCGCATGGGGCTGGGCCAGTCGTCTTCCCAACTAGCTAATATTTCAGTCTAAAAAACCGGCCAATGGATGGGGCATGGCGGCCACAGTGCGATCAGCCCCGTCTGCTGTCCCTGAACGCCCCGCGTGTTGGCTCGCGCCCGCCGGGAAGTCGGGTTGGTGAGGCACGCAGCTTAGGCGGCCGGCCTTTGTTTGCGCTTGCGCTCTTCTTCCTCTTTGCGTTCCTGTTCCGGATCAATGGCATAGCGATAACGGTAGGCAGCGCGCCGTCGGTAGCCCTGCCCGTAGTAGTAGCCGTAGCCAGCCCCGTGAATGCTTGTGCGCGACAACACCATGCCGAGCAAAGGCGCATTGATGCTGCGCATGGTATCCACGGCCGCCTTGACCGACTGACGCACGCTGCGTTTGGCGTGGCCGACCAGGACGACGCCATCGACCATATTGGCGAGCACCAAGGCGTCGGCGACGATGTCGACGGGTGAAGAGTCAAAGATCACCATGTCATAGCGATCTTGCAGATCACGCACCAACTGCCGGAAGCGTTCGGTATGCAGCAACTCCGACGGATTGGGCGGCACCGGGCCACAGGCCAAGAAATCCAGGCCAGTCACGCAGGTAGGGCGCACCAGTTTGTCGACCGACTCGTGGCCGACCACATAGCTGGTGACACCGACCTCATTGGTCAGGTCAAAGACCTTGTGTAAACGCGGTTTGCGCAGGTCCGTGTCCACCAATATGGCCTTGCCCGTCGAGGCGGCCAAGGTAATCGCCAGCGTCGTTGAAGTAGAGGTCTTGCCTTCGCGCGGCATTCCGGAAGTCACCAGCAGGGAGCGGAATGGCTTGTCTGGCCTCATAAATAAAAGATTGGTGCGCACGGCCCGAGCCGCTTCCGCCACCCGCGAGTTCGGCCGGAAATGAACGTAGAGGTCGAATTTCCCTTCTGGAATCGGCCCTCCTTCCTGCAGGTCCTGGGGCGAAAAGGTCGGAATCGAGCCTAAGAACGTAGTGCCAACGCGATCTTCCACATCCGCCCGGTCCTTGATCGTATTGTCGAGTCCTTCGGCGACAAGGGCAGCCAGTAGACCGCAGAGCAGGCCCAGCAAAAGGCCAATGACCATGTTCAGTTGCAAGTTCGGCCGAACCGGGGTCTTTGGCACCGTCGCCATGTCCAGGATGGACACGTTGTTGACGCCGACGTCGCGGGCCAGATCGGTTTCTGCATAGCGTTTTCCGACCTTCTCATAGAACATCTTGTCTTCATCCGCCTTGGCCAGAAGCAGGTCGTGCTCCAGCTTGGCGCGACGGATCTCGCCGTCTTCCTCGTGATTCTTGCCAATTTGCGCTTCCAGGTCAGCCAGTTGTGCCTGTGACGCCGTGGCAATCTGGGTCGCCGAGTCGTAGAGCGCGTTGATGTGCTTGGTCGCCATCAGCACCAGTTGGTCCATTTGCCGTGTAATCGCCTCTACTTTTGGGTGCTTGTCGAGGTATACCGGCTCAAGCTCGCGGCGCCTAATCTCCAAGTCCATGTAGCGGCGCTTGAGTTCTCCGACCAGCGTGTCGCGCATGACCGTAGGCGCACCCGCGCTAAAAATATCCTTCGTTCCGCGGACCTTCTTCAACTGACCCACGTCTTGGGTCGCGCGCAGGTAGATGGCGTGCACCTCCCGCCAGTCGTGGTTCAGGGCCAGCATCCGCTCGTTGAGGGCCGACCGTCGCGCATCGCTGAAGTCATGCTCCTTTTCAAAGTCGAATAGCTGCGTTTGTGACAGGTTCTTCTTCTCTTCCAGCCTATTGCGCAGAATCTGCAGTTCGCGGGAGGCCTCGCGTACCGTGCTCCGTTTGCGGTCGATGTTGCGATCCTTGTAGGCCTGCATCACCGTGTTGACGACCTGCTGGGCAAACTGCGGATCGGTGTCTTCCATGAAAATCTTTGCGATCATCGAATCATCGGGCAACTCAGTGCCGATGCGCCCGGCCAATGTTCCGACAGGGTCGGCCGACGCAATGATCTTGTCGCGCACTTCCTTGCTTGGCGGTGGATCGATGGCATCGATACCCAGGAAGTGCTGATTGGTAGACAATTTCAGAGAGTTGACGACGATCGCTGCCAAGTCGCGCGACTGGATGATCTGCATTTGCGCTGAATAGTAGGGCTTGGCCGCAAAGAAGTTAGAAGTGCCTAGCGTAACTACATCACTAACATCATTAAGAATTTTTGGAGGAGCCGAGTCGATTTGCACCATTCCGGTGGCCCGATACACCGGCTTCTGGTGCTTGGTGACCACGATGGACCCAGCAAACACCAGGATGGCCGTGGCTATGAACCACCAACGTCGCGCTGCAATGATTTCCGTCGTCCGCGCAATCGCTTGCTCTACGGCGACGTCGGCCTTGCCCGAGTTGGCGGGGCGCGTTTCAAGCATGGCGACCAAGACTCCGACTCATCGCTAAAGCACCGTTTCCGGTACATAAATAATATCACCGGGTTGTACTGCGAAATTGACAGCAAGCCCCTGCATGATCTTTTCCACCGGCACGGGAATCCGTCGCTGTCCCGTGGGTTCTGCGCGCGTGACAATCGTGAAGTTCTTCTCGGCCACAGGGGAGAAGCCGCCGGCCAGGGTAATGGCCTCAACAATGGTCATGCGGTCGGTGAACTGCAAGCGACCAGGCGTTCTTACTTCCCCAAGAACAAAGACCTTTTTGCTGGAAAGTGACTTGACCTGAACCACCACATAGGGGTTGCGCAAGAAGCCTTGTTTGAGGCGTTTTCGCAGCAATTCACCGACTTGAGCTGCGGCAAGTCCCTCGACGGTGATGGTGCCCACTAGCGGATAGTCGATCTGGCCGGCGGGAGAGATGACAAAACTCCCTGACAATGCAGGCTCTTCATAAACGCGAACTTCAATTTCGTCGCCGGCGCCAAGGCTGGTCGACTGAATGATGTGGCGGGCGTCAATGCGAACTTCGGAGTAGTTGTTCGAGGCCGTACTCGGGCAACCCGTCGACCATACAGCGCAAAGCCCCAGCATCAGCCAACTGGCGATGCGTAAACGGCCACGGGTGCCCCGGCAGTCGCATAGGGTGGCAACGAGGCGTGGCGGTTGCCTAAAGGCCGGTCCTGTTGCCGTCACGGGTGGTTGCTCCTTGGTAGGCCGTGCCAGAGCGGGGAAACCGCTGTCCTGGCTCCTCGCTGCGCTGGCAGCTTTCGCGTTGCTTGGAAGTTGCGGAATGTGTTGGTGCTTCGTTTGGGACCGAATCTCCGCCATCGTCGCTGGCCTTGGCTCTCGTTTCGGCCAAGCCCCGTCCGGCTCATCGAATTCTCGCACCACGCCAAGCACTCCGGCGGCCGCGTCGGCTCAGACCTAGTAACGAACGGTGACAGTCGCAAAGATTTCATGGGCTTGGTACGCGCCCACGTCTAACACGCGGTTGGCGTTGCTCACCACCGTGCAGTCATTGAGGCAGACCTTGTAGCCCGTAATCACTTGGCGTAGTGCATAGCCGAGGTCCACTGCCAGCAACCGCGACACGTCAAAGGAGGCGGACAGGGTTGCGTCCAACTGGTTGTCATGGCGGGTCCCCGCCGATACGCTTAGCGGCGTTCCGTTGACGCCAATCGTCGGTACGTACGGGCCAAACGTCACATAGCTGTAGCCAAAGGCACCTTTGAAATCAACGATCTTGCCGAACCGCTGCAGTAGCGAAATCGACGCGCGATGAAAGCTTGCATAGGTACCGTAAAACGAGGTGCGGAAGTCGTGGTTGTAGCCGACCGTCACGCGCGTTGCCTCAGCGGGGCGCAAACCGATAGCTAAGGAGGCCAAGTAGCCGCTATAAGTGCTCGGCCCTTCGCTCATCGACAGGCCCCAGCCGCCTCCGACGTCGACGGTGACGCGTTTGGTCAAAGCGCCGGCCATACCGACCTTGGCGCGAAATGGCTTAGAATTCTGCGACAAGCCCATCTTCACCAGCGACGTGGAGGAGGTGCTGTCGACGTAGTTCATGAAATCCCAACCCAAATCGACCAAGGCCGCGGTCTTGGGCAAGAAGCGCCACGAACCCGTCAGCCGCGTGCGCAGCGTGTTGGCGTTGCCCGCGGTGAATTCCTCAAAGCGTTGAATGCCAAAGGAGCCAATCGCGGCGATCACGAAGGGACGTCGCTCTGGATGATCGCCCGGGTGAAACTCGATGCGACCACCAACGTCATTGTTATTGCTGTTGAGCGAGGCGATCGTGTCCCAGTTTTGGGCGCGCAGTACGCGGTTGAAGTGCTCGAACATGCTGAAAGAGATGGCTTTCTTTTGGCCGAAAGTCAGGTCTAGGTTCGCTGCGCCACCGATGCCGTCCTGAGCCGTGACGTTCTTGTTGTCCGACAGGTACACGCGCCCTTCGCCCGAAGAGTTGAAATTGAACGCCGTGTTGCTGCTCAGATCGTTTTGCAGGCTCAGGCTCGGGCGAATGCGAATCGACGTCGCCGATACCGGAGCGTTGCCATATTCTTGCACGTTGCCGTTGAACAAGTTCGTGTCGTAATGGCCTTGGACGCCCACGGCTGGGTGGAGCACGAACTCGCCGCTGTGCAGGCCCGATTCACGGCCGATCACAGGCGGCAGGGCCTGTTCCGCGGTCTGGGCCCAAGCCTGTACCGGCAACCCCAAACAAGCTACTACCGCGAAAAGCAAGCGAAATGCGCGCCCCGGGCAAGCTGTGGCCCCATTGCGCCGTGGCGATGGCATTTGTCTTGTTGCGCAGCCCGTAGCCCCGCCGACGGACGAGCCGATCGCGGTCATTGCTGGGCCGGAGTTTCCGGAAATAGGGAAGAATCCTGGCATCTTCTATCCTGGTCGACGTCTTCTGTCGCACCGTGGGTCAGACAAAGTCGACCCCGTTTTCTCAGCCAAACCTTGCTCGGTTCAGGCGTCTGGCAACCCAGTCTGTCCCGCCGTCGCCGTCGCGTCAGAACCCAGACCTCGCCGAGCGTCGGTCTTGCCTAAGGTCTCGCAGCGCCTAGTTCTTGCAGACACCACCCGGGCAAAAGAACGGGCTCGCAGAAACCTGTTGTTCGAGTTTGGGCACAATATCAGTCAGTCCCTGTGTTGGCTCCACGTCCGGCACGTCGGGGTCGATGACCTTCTCAATGTAGGGCCGGCCGTCGATCGCGCCATCCACCGAGGGACCGCCGCAGCCCTTGAGTTGTCCTTCGAGCTCTTCTGACTTATTGAAAGTAATAGAAATCTTGACGTACTCGTGCTCTGCGCAGCCGCCGTCTTTGCGCGCGGCGCACTCCTGCATCGACATATAGTTGCCTTCAGCCAACCGCATCAGGCCCTTCATGGTCGTCAAGGCTTCGTTGACACAGTTAACTCGGGTAATATTTTGCGATTTCCTCGCTTCTTCGAGTTCATTAAAACCGTCCGAGACCATCTTGTGCAGTCGATCGACGTAGGCCTTCCCTTGAGCCAATTGCCCTTCAATCTTGCCGGGATCTGCCGGAGCCTGCGCCTCTTCGGCACCGACCGCGACGGCGATCACCAAGCACAACAGCCCGACAGCCATGGCAATGTATTGACGTAACATGTTGAACTCTCTCTCCTTGTTCATTTCCGGTCACCGGGGCAGGTGGCTCAAGCGGCAATTGTCCTGGCGCCTTCGCCCAGGTTTCAGCACCGCGGTTGGCCGATCAGCGTTCGGTCTAGGCCGGCGATAGGACACCTGCTCCAGCGCTAAGTCTGGAAAAGGATGGTCTAATTCGCGAGCAAATCCCGTAGCGTCCATGAACCCCCATGTCCTGCAAACGTGCAAAGTGTAGGACTGGCCTGTTGTCTCTGTCAATTCCGGACCGAAGGGCAACCCGGAGGCTGGAGCGGCGCAAGGCGTCGCAAACCGGTCACTCGTTGGGTTGCCGGGCCTGGTCCTTAGGATCAAAAAAATCGTGCTGCGCCTTGGACCAGCCAATGAGCAGGGCCGGTGTCTCAGCCTGCTTGGGAAAAACGCGTGTGGTTGTAGGGCCTTTTAGCACATGGACGCCGTCGTCCTGGGCCTGCAATCCATCGCCATCGCCGATCAAGTCGCTGAGATGGGCGGTGAAAAAGAGCTGGACGGCCCGAGCCTCTGCGTCGGCGAAGGCATTGACCCACACGCGGTCCAAGCGAAAGATCGGAGAATCCATTGAATTGATAGATAATTGGTTGCGGTCCGGCCCAGGCAGCCACGCGCCATCGAGCGCCGCGAACAGCGGAAGACGCCAGTAGAGGACGGGGCGACTCAGTGTTAATTCAAGTATTTCTGCGTACTTGGGTGCGGTCGCCAGCAGCGCTCGCCGATTGCGCCGCGCCTGCTTCAAGGCCTCGGCGCAGTCCAGGCGGCATGGGTAGTAGCTGGCCAGCTCTAAGTCACTCAAAGGATTAAGTAGAGCCTGGGGCGTCGGTCCTTGAGTGAGCGCCCGCCGACACGCGTCATCATTGACGGTGTCCTGATCTTGGCGGCTGTGCGCGAAATCGGCGACAAAGGCTTGGACACAACAGTGAGGAAACCCAAGCAATTTCCCGGCTGCGCCTGCATCTTCGCGCCGCGATTGCTCGAGCGCCCGTAACTGGCGACCTTGGTCACCACGGCTGGCGTAAATGCAGACCAACTGCTGGTCTCGCGGGACCCCTGCGGTACTGCGCTTGGAACGCAGTATCAGGTAATCTTTCGCATAAGGTGCCGTGACCTCGACCTGGTACGTCCCCGCGAAGCGATCTACGAAAGCGCGGGCGTGCGCCAGGGGAATGTCTTCGAACTTGACCACGGGCTTGATGCCTTGACCGAGCATGGCGAGTTCAGCAGGCTTAAAGCCCCGATACGACAGTAGTTTTTCGGTTAGGACCCGGCCATCAGGCCTCTGGGACCACGGCCATTGGCGCGGTCGCTGCGGCAGTTCGAAGCCTAGTATCTGACCCAACAGTTCAGAAGCCAAAGGTATTTCATCTTGCGCCAGGGCGCGCACCAACTTGGCATAGGTTTGGCTGAGTTGATACTGTTGCATGGTCGCCACCTTCGCGGCAGCATCGCCCAAGGTTGGGCGGACAACAAGGTGGTTGCCGGCGTTGGGTCAAGGGCGCAGGCAGGGCGCAGTCCGTGCCGGAATTGGATAAAATACAATGACTATGAGTTCTTGCGGCGCTCCAGAATCACAAGAGGTTGGTCAGCCACAGCTCGTTGATGCGCCCACGCGGGCCCATGGCGCCTGGCTTGGGCTCGTGCGGCTGTTCATCGAAGCCGGACCGCACAATGCCAGCCACTGGAACACGCGGACTGGACAGACGTTTTGCGCGCCCCGCGGCAATCGACGTGGTGAGGCGGTTCAGCAGTTCACAGACCGCCTGATGCGCGAGCCCGATTGGCTGGAAGTGCCCTATTTGGAAAGCGATGATGCTTACGCGATGGCCCAAGCCTTTGTCGCCGGCTTGGCTCCGGGGCGAGGTCGGACGGCGCTGCAGCGCGCTTTGGCAGCCGACAAGCCGTTTCGGGCGTTTCGCGCCATTCTTGGCAGTTCGCCTGGATTATCAAGGCGCTGGGGCCGTCTTCAGCAGCAAGAAGCAGCGCTGCGCCTTGTGGGGCTGTGCCTGGACCTGGGGATGACGTTGCTGGACAAGGATTTCCGCCGCTACGAGGCGCAGTTGGCCGAGGCTGAGCCGCTTGAGCTCACCTTTGAACGAAGTAGCACGGCTGCGCCGATTCGCCGCAGTGTGGCCAGTTTGTCCATCGGAAAACCTTGTGATGAAGATGATTTGGACGACCTCGACTCGGACGCCATGCTGCGCGGGGAGGAGCCATGACGCGCGCCAATGCCTTGAGTTTGAGCGTCCGAGCGCCCGTGCCAAAACTAGGTACGGGTTGTAAGCAGCTATTCATTTTGGTGTTTTTTGCCATGGCCTGCAGTCGCGGGCCTCAGGTCAGTCAACGGCTGACGGCGGGCGAGTTGGGGCCCACGGTCTCAGGCGCCCAAGCGATGCAAGGCGATCAAGCGCCTGGTAAGACAGGCGCAGGGGCGGCTATGGCAGGGGCTGATGCCGGTGCCAGCCAAGAGGGTACCTTGGTGCAAGGAGAGATTCGTGTGGAACGCCAGGGAGATACGGGCCCTCAGTTCCGCGTGGAAGTGGCCCAGACCGACGCTGAGCGCAGCCGTGGCCTCATGTTTCGCAAATCATTGGCCGACGATCGCGGCATGATCTTTCTGATGCCCGGCGACGACGATTGGTCCTTTTGGATGAAGAACACGTACATTCACTTGGACATGGTCTTTATCGACCAGCAATGGCGTGTTGTCGGCATGCTTGAAGACGTCCCGCCGCTTACCTTGGATGCCCGCAGCGTCGGGGCTCAGTCGCGCTACGTGTTGGAGTTGGCCGCCCATGTGGCGCGGCACAGCGGTATTAAGACCGGTACTGTATTGCGTTTTACTCCACCTCAGGCATTGGACCCCAAGCAAGGTGGCGGAGGCCTACGGTGACCGACGGCGCGCTTTACCCGTCCGGCTCGGCGATCGCTGCGGTGTTGCAGCAAGATGCCGAGTTGATCGGCGTAGCTTCGCGTCAACCGGGGCATGACAAGACGATTCGCCAACAGGCGCGGCAGTGGCTTTGGGCGGTCTGGACCCTGCTGCAGCCCGAGGATGAAGGCCAGCAAAGCGAAGAGTTGAAGGTAGTTGGTGCGGATCAGCCCCCGGTGCCAGACGCAGTGCCGTCGCCAGCGGACGAGACACGATTGACCGCGCTCCTAGCGCTAGTGGCCCAAGGCGAACAGCTGCTCAAGGGACTGGGCCACGGACGAGGGCAGGGCATTCGCGCCCTCAAACATGTGCTGATTCACCAGCCATTTCCGGAGCGTCCGCGCCTGACAGCCTGCGCGACGTTGGCACAGAACCATGCGCGCCGTATCGCCGGACACTTTGAACTGCCTATGGGCATTGATGAAAAGCGATTGACATGGTTTGAGCAGCGCTGCAAAGAACAGAATCCCACACGCGTCGCCATGGTCCGCGCACCGGCGGCGGAAGGGGATCAACGTGAATCGCTGGAATTTCTTGTAAAGAAAGGGCAATCGCGGTTTTCCTGAGGTCGCTCGGCGTCGCGGGGGGCGGGAGAAGCGACACAGGCACGCCAATTTGGCACAGCCACCCTCCTGGCCAAGAGGCCGAATTGGCGATTGTTGCGCGCGGCTAGACCCGCTATGCTCCGGACCTTGCTAGGCTCAAAGTTGCAAATGGGGCCTGGATGTTGGCCACTGTCCTGTGCGGGGGAAAGATGCGCGTGTTGAATTGGGCTCCAGCCTTGTTAGCAAAAACGGTTTCGGCGAGCGCAGTTGTCTTGGCCTTGGCGGTCACGATGGGTGCCTCTGGTTGTGGTAGCGACACCAAGGCGACACCGAGCAGCGATACGGTGGCCGCCGATGTTTCTGGCGGCGATGGCCAGACGACCGCCGACGTTGCTGCCGGTTCGGATGCAACGCCAACGTCAGATACCGGTGCAGATACAGGGACATGTGGAGCGCTTCCGGCCTGCCTCGACAACAACGGCAAGACCGACCTTTCGATGTGCCCCAAGCCGGCGACCGACTACGACTGCCTCGCGGGCTGCTGCGTCAAGAAGTTCGTCTGCAATACCGACGCCGATTGCGCCGATAAGAACGGCACGCCGCTGTGCCCAGACAAGCAATTCACCTGTGGTTGCAACGCAGATACCGGGCAGTGCTGGCAAACCATGTGCCAAGCCGATGCGGCGTGCCCCAGCGGAATGCAGTGCCATCAAGGGGGCTGCATCGCGCCGCTCGCTGACAACAGCTTGAATGCACGGCTCTTGCGCCCCTCTTGGCTCGGTGCGGCAGGCGCGCAATTTGACGCCGTCACGTCCTTGGGCGCGCAGGCGGTCGACAAGGCCGGAAACGTCAAGCCCGACGCGCAGTTCGAGTTCGCGCTGGCCCCAACCGATGCCTTTACGCTCAGCGGGACCCAGTTGACGGCGACGAGCAAGCCTGGCACTGCGACAGTGACCGCCAAGGTCAAAGGCTCCAGTGCTGGCGAGTCCAACCCTGCGACATTATGGAATCTAGGTCCGATTCCAGCCGGTCAGAACCTGCGGGTGACGGCAGTGGATGACGACACGCTCGCGCCTTTGGCGGGCAAGGTCGTTGTGATTGGCCTGGCCAACGCGACCACGCCGACGACCGCGCAAGTGGTGAATCTTGTTGGTGGTCAGGCGAGCTTTGCCGGTGTGCAGTTCCCGGCCGACATCCATGTGATCGGCACGAGCCACGCCCCGGTTTCTGTGTTGCGCTATGACCCCGGGACGGCGGCGGCGGACGTCGTGCTGCCCGCGCCTCTGTTCAGCGTGGCCAATCTGGAATTTGACTTGGATGGCAAGTTGGTCAGTGCAAACAGTAAGTTGGTCAATGTTGACCTGCTCAAAGGCGCCGTGGCCTATACAGGCACAGGCGAAGCGGGCGTTGGCGTCACTTCACTGGCTTTTGGCCCTTCTCTCCTGAACTTTGCCGTGCAGTCGATCCTCGGCCCTCAGGTCAAGAGGCCCTTTGATAAAGAGGCGCCGGCGGTGGTCAACCCTGACCCCGGCAAGGCCCAGGACGTGCCGGGCGGCGTGACCTTCATGCTCGGCAAACCCGTTGTTTCTGGCTACGTTTTGGCGGGTACACCGGGCAAGCACACCTTGTGGACGCTGGCCGGCAAGGTGGCGCTCAGCGACGTGATCCCGGTGGTCAGCGCCATCGTCGACAACGTCAAAGGCGGCATTGATATTGGCCAAATCGTCAGTCTGCTGCTGCCGTACTTCAGCTCCTTCCGTTCGCAAGTCGCCTTTGATGTGCCGTTTGCCGACACGCTGACGCAGCCGACGCCCACCTTGAACTTGGCGCCGGTGTTTCCGCTGGGCCTGCACCTCGACATATCGCTGCCCGCGCTGCCTTCCTTGGGCGACAAGAAGTGGGCCGATCTCGCCTTTGTGATTGCCGGAGCCATGATGCCCAAAGGGGAAATCATTCCGCTGGGCCTAACCGCCGGTGCAGATACCCAAGGCGATACGGACACGACGCCGGACGGTCAAGTCGACGGCAATTCCGAGCAACCTGGCCAACAGCCTCTGCATTTGGATGCGGCCCCCCTGCACAGCGGGACGCGCGTTGGCACGGCCAATCATGTGGTGGTGACCGCGGCGGTGGTCTTGGCCAACGCGGACAAGGGCAAGAAAGAGGGCGCTTCGGTCCAAATCACAGCCCCAGGCACGCTGGGCACGACCGTGCAAACGCCTGATTTCTTAGGATTTCCCAGCGATTCGACCTTCAACCCGGCGACGGCGACGCTGCAAGTCAAGGCCGTGGCAGGCGCGCAGTTCTATCGGCTCACCTTGCACGATGGCTCAGATCATCAGTGGTTGGTGGTGGTTCCAGCGACGCAGGTCGATAAGCCCTTGGTGCTGCCGGACCTGACCGTTTGGGGGGCCGACGTCAACCTGCTGACCGCGCCGAACAGGGCCTACGTTGCGGCGTTTGAACTCGCAAAGTCCCTGACTTTTCCCGATGTTGTCGGAGCTCAGGGCTTGATCGATTTGGTGCGGCTGGTCAAACGATCGGCTTTCTACGACGTCCTGCCGTAGCGCTAGGCACAGCTGGTGTCATCGACTGCCGGTCCTTGGGCGGTGGATGGCGCTCGGGCCTCGCTATTGCTGGGCGCGAATGTAGTGAAAGCGCCCGTCCTGCAACACGAAACGATGCCAAGCCAGCGTACAACGGGGCTGGGCCTCGCCTGTGGACGGCTGCGGGTGCGACGGGTCATCGTGCAAGACGATGGCCGGGCCCTGAGGCGTATTCGCGAGAAACCAGGGCTCAATCAGCGGCCCCGGGCCTTGAGCCTTGAGCGCGCGTAGCCACGCATCCGCCGGCCCCGGCCTTTCATCCAGCGCCGCCAATGTGTGCAAGGTCGGTGGAGGTAAAAGGATTTCCCCGCCCTGGTTGTGCTGGTCGAGCGCCTCGCCGGGACGGAGCCAAAAGGCGTGGGTGGCCTCATGAGGGTCGAGGCTGGCTTGTTGGCCTTGGGGCAGGATGGCGCAGAAGAAATACGTATCAAATCTACGAGGTTCCACGCGTGGCGTCAGCCAGTGGGCAAAGGGATGCAGCGCGGAAATCTGAAGAATCCAGCCACGTTGCTCGATCAGTTGGTGCCAAGCGCCGCCGGCTAAGCGATGACCCTGGCGCATGGGTTGCAAATCCGCTTCAAATTCAGTGATGTCCTGCTGCGTGATGGCGGCACCATCGGGCTTGGTCGCCAGGAGCACATGGGACTCTTCGTGCAGTTCACGCAGCGCCGCCACGAAGAAGCCCCTGGCCTCGGGACCATCTTTCATGTCAAGGGCTTGGGCGCAGGCGGCGGCGCAAAGATCGACATGGCCCACGGCACAGTCGTCCGCATCGACTTTGCCCCCCGGGAAGACGGTGGCACCAGCCATAAAGCCGCTCTGACCGTGGCGACGCAGCAAAAAGACTTCTGGTCCAAGCACTTCATCGCGCAGCAGCACCACCGTTGAGGCGGGCCGCGCAGGGCCAAGGTCAGGTGGCATGACGGCGTTCACTTGCAGTTGCTGAACTGGCTTGGGTCGTTGATCGTGTTGACAAATTTAGGCAACCATAGGCCCAGCAATACATCAGCCGTCATCGCCTTGAGGGGGCCGCTCGCAAAGGGCGCTGGGGCAAAGCCATTGCCTTTGGTCGAATCGCCTAGCCAGCACGCCTGATTCTGCGTGGAGAGGTCTTTGCATTCAGTCTCCGAAGGTACCTTGCACAACAGCCAGTTAACGGCGTAGGCGTGGGCGGGCGACGACGCCACGGCCTTGATCGCCAACATGCTCGAGACGTGGCTGGGTAGGGCGTGGTCGTTGGCAAACTGCAGGCGCCAGTACTTTTGGGTAATGCCCTTGAGGTTGGTATATGGTTCGCGGGAGATCCACCAATCATTCTTGTCACATCCGGCACCCGTGACCGTGATCGGCCAGGCGCCCGGTGCGCATACGATGCTAGCGGGATGGCCATTGCTGGCGGCCGGATACTGGTCGGCGTGGGGATAAAGCGTGTAGTGGCAAGCACTATCGGAAGCTCCGGCGCCGTCAGACGGGCCGATTTGCTGGCCGTCGTCTTCCGGTGCTTGGCTGATGCCGCAGCGGTCCACAGGCCCTTCGACATCGATGAGCCACGCAACATTGCCCAAGTCGCCGTTGCCAAAGGTTTTCAGCGACGCCGCGACCGCCATTAGGCCGGTACCGATGGAGACAAAACCAGTCTTGGTCTTGTCGACGTCTTTGCGGGCGGAAAGCTGGTGCATCACGTCTTTGACCGCGGAAATATGCCACAATCCGCCCATGTCATCGCTGCCTTCGGACTTATTGCCGCCGTCGCCGGTGCCCGGAAGGTTGAAGATGACGACGACCGAATTGGTGTCCGAGGCTAACTGCTTGGCACCATTGTTCATTGTGGGCCAGGGTGGCTGGCGATAGTCGCCGACGACGACGATGAGGCCGCAGGGCGTCGCAGCGCTGCAAGCTGCTGGTACCAAGACTTGGCCTTTCAATGCAGCTTGTTGCAGGTTGTTGTCGGCATCCAAGGCGTGCGTGACGATTTGCAGTTCGGAGGCGGTGACGGCCACGGTGCTGCCAATGGTTCCGCCACCTGTGATTGTCGAGGCGTCGCCGCCCGGGCCCGCATCCGATCCACTGCCGCCGCCATCCGCTTGGCTGTTGGCCGCAGAATCAGAAGTAGTTGAGCTATTCTGAGCGCTTGCGTTGCTCTTGCTCCCGCAGCCTACTGCGACGATCGACAAGACGATCGCGAACGCACCCTTGCAAAGAAACTTCGAAATCATTGGCCATTTCCTTCCGGCGGGGCCGGGCAACCCGTAGATGGTAGCGGTCCAGCCCGTCGGTCACAAGCGTTTGCGCGATCGGCTGGCGCTGCGTATCCACGCGAGAACTCCGCCGAGCCGACAACGTACTTTCAGTGGCTTGCGGGGCGTCACGGCAGCGACAAATCGGCGCAGGTCCGGATCCCGGTTGACAGATTATCGCCACGGTCCCTATCCTCGCCCTGGTGGAGAAAAGTGGCGTGAAATGGATCTTTGTGGATCGGGCACACGGCCCGACGCGGATTCGTGCCAGGGCCCTTGCCGACGGTGGCAGCCATCCCTGGTCTTTTGCAAACTTTGTTCAAGGGTTGTGAGGCAACGGTGCCTGCAGCCAAGCCCGGGTGGTCATGGACGTTCGCTTCCGCGGAGAACATGCCCTACGCACCGACGACAAATGTCGGTTGGCGATCCCGGCGGCGTATCGCAGCGCTTTGCAGGCCCATGGCGACGCTCGTTTGGTGATCACGCGGTCCCTGACGGACGCATGTCTGCAGGTGTTTCCCGCCAAGGCTTGGGCCCAATACGAGGACAAGATCCTCACCCTGCCGCGCAGCGATCCGACCGTGCGGCGGGTTCTGCAATTTCAGGTCACTTCTAGCGTCTTGATCGAACCCGACGGCCACGGTCGCTTTGTCCTGCCGCCAGCGTTGCGCACCCATGCCGGCCTGGGGCCAGCGATGGACGTCACGGTGGCGAGTCAGATCGATCGCTTTGAAATCTGGGCCCAAGATCGCTGGCTGGCCGAGCAGGCCTTGTGCGCAGAAACCCTGGGGCAGTGGAGCGCTGACCTGGCGCGTCTGGGGTTGTAACGCATGGCAACCTTTGCGCATACCACGGTTCTCTGCCGCGAGACGGTCGCGTCCTTGGGGCCTGATCGCCAAGGGTGGGTGGTCGACTGCACGCTGGGCGGCGGTGGACACACGAAAGCCATTCTAGCAGCAAATCCGGGAGTTTCCGTTCTAGGGCTCGACCGTGATCCGGCGGCACTGGCGGCGGCGGCTGAAAGACTGGCGGCCTATGGCGGTCGTCTGCGCGCTGTACATGCCACCTTTGCAGACGTTGAAAAAGCCTTAGATGACATGGGGATTTCTCAAATTTCGGGTGCCGTCGCTGACCTAGGCGTTTCCTCGCACCAGTTCGACTCAGCCGAGCGCGGCTTTTCCCTGCGCCTAGATGGGCCCCTGGACATGCGTATGGACCCGACCCGCGGGCTGACCCTGGCGGAGCGGCTGGCCTGCGTCTCTCTGGAAGACTTGGCCGATATTCTCTATCAATATGCCGATATACAGCGCTCCATCGGTACTGCACGCATCGTCCTCGATGAGTTTCATAAAGGGGCTGTCACCACGCAGCGTTTGGCTGAACGCCTCGGCGCCCGGCTGACGCGGCAGCGCTCCCACCACCCAGCGACGCCGGTGTTTCAAGCGCTGCGCATTTGGGTCAACGAGGAACTGCAGCAACTGACTGATTTGCTGAGGGTCCTGCCGCTGCGCTTGGCCCCTGGGGCGACCTTGGCCGTGATCAGCTTTCACTCGGGTGAAGACCGCATGGTCAAACAGGCTTTTGCTGCCTTGGCACCCAAGCGCCGCGGCGGTCCCTTTGAGCGGGCCCCGGACGTAGCGGCTTCGGCACAGGAGTGCGCAGACAATCCCCGAGCGCGAAGTGCCCGACTCAGGACGCTCAAGTGCGCAGAACTGATTGAAAATGACGAAGATCCATTGGAATCGGCGCTCGATGAGGACGCAGACGCGGCCTTATCCGGATCCTACGCGTAATTCAGCGGGCTTGCCGATGCTGATCGGCAAAAAGGCAGAAAACTTGACACGCGATCGAGTAGACGGATAACGCGACGATCGGGCCCTTTTGCGGCCCCGGCAACGCAGCAACTGCACAGAAGAAAGCGGTGGATCATGCAAGGCGACTCGCTCAAAGGACAACAGATCACCCGCTGGTTCAACTTGCCCCTGACGGAGAGCGAGAAAGCCAAGCGTTCTGAGCGGTTCTTCTGGGCCAAGCTGATCGGCATCCTAGGGCTGATGGCGACGGTGGTGTCCTTGGGCGTGATGCAGGTTCGCCGAGCTTCCGCAGGAGTTCGCACGAGTTACGAGCTGGTGAAGATCCACGATGCCCTGCGTGAGCAGGTCGAAGCCAATCGCCACTTGGAAGCCGACCTGACGCGGATGAAGAACCCCATCGACTTGGCCCGCGAAGCTGCGGACCTGTACGCCATGCACGCGCCGACGGCCAATGAAACGGTAGAAGTGGAGTAGAAAGTGCTTGAATTTGGTGGACAATCTGTCATGAGCCAGCTGCGTCGCTGCGCCTCCGTCTCGGCTTGGCTGAGTCGGGTGCTGGTGGTCGCGCTGTTGGCCGTGCTGGTCGTTGGCCAAGGGGCGTGCAGTTCGGCGCAAGTCGAGCAGCAAGAGCGCACAGAGAAAGCGGATTTTCACCACAAGCTTGCGGTGGGCTACCTCAATGCCGGCAATGTGGATTTGGCCATTCGCGAGTTGATTGAGGCGCTTGAGCTCGACGACGTTCATGCAGAGTCGCGCTATCTCTATGGATTTATTCTGTTTGGTCGCAAGCGCTACGAAGAGGCGTCCGAGCATTTCCGCAAGGCCCTGCAAGCAAAGCCGAACTTCTACGCCGCGCGCAACCATTTGGGCGTGACCTACATGGAGCTGGAGCGCTGGTCGGATGCGGTGGCTGTCTTGGAGCCGTTGCTCAAAGAGCCAACGTATACAACGCAGTACCTGGTCTACAACAACTTGGGCTGGGCTTGGTTCAAGCAGGGCGACCTGCGCCAAGCGGATAAGAACCTGCGCATGTCCGTGTTCTTGAACGCGAAGTTCTGTAATGGCTGGAGGAACTTGGGCCTCGTGGCCATGACCCAGCGCGACTACCGTGGGGCCGTGGAACACCTGACCGAAGCGGTCAAAGGCTGCCCCACGTATGCGGAATTGCACCTGCAGCGCGCGGAGGCCTTGGAGGCCGATGGTCAAGCGGCCGAGGCTGACCAGGCCTTCCGTAAATGTGCTGAATTAGCTGGAGATTCGGCACTAGGACGCCGTTGCAAGGCGCACGTGCAAGGTTAGGCCATCGCCCGCGAGCGATGTCGCGATGTTTGGGCAATAGATGTGGCAAAATAGGTAGTTGGGAACCTTGGGCGGAGACGGAATCATGGCGATGCGCGACGCAAATGGACGGCAGACCTCGATTCAGCGCATTCGCACGCGTGTGTTTCAACTCATTGATCGTGCAGGTGATACGCCCAAGGCGCGCCAGGAACGTGCAGGTCGTCGGGTTCAGCAAGTGGTCGGCGTGCTGGGCCTGAAGATTGTCATGGCCTATTGCTTTGGCATCATGCTGGTCATCCATGTGGCCGATGTTCGTAGATTTGCAGAGGATAACTGGAATTCGCGGACCAAGATTGAGACGCGCCGCGGCGACATTCTCGACCGCAATGGCGTGACTTTGGCGACCAGTTTGCGCGCCGATTCAGTATCGGTGGACCCGCGCTGGGTGTTGCCGCCGGGCTATTTGCCGTGGCGTGCGCCCGAAGATCCCTTGCCGGGTGCGCAGTTGATTGACGAAGCGGCCGAGGCTGAAGCTGTGGCTTTGGCCCAGGAAGAGAAGAAGCCCAAGAAGCGCGACAAGAGCAAGTCCAAGACGATGAAGTTTGATGACCCAATTGCCGTGCAATTGCGGGCGACTGTGGCTAAGCGCATCGCTGAGGTGACCGCTACGCCGCTGAGCGAAGTGACCGAGCGCTTGGCCAAACCCCATGGTTTTACGTACGTAGCCAAGCACGTGGACGACCAAGCTGCGCGGGCCCTGAAGTCGATGAAGTCGCGCGGCCTTTTGCCCGGTGTCACGATCCAGCCGGATTGGTTGCGGTATTTCCCCAATAATCAGTTGGCCGGGGCGCTAATTGGCACCGATCAGTCCACTGGATCGGTCGAGCAGAGCTTTGACCGCATCCTGCGTGGCCAGGTGGTGGAACTGGTCTCCGCCAAAGACGTTTCGGCCATTCCGCTCTACTACGAAGGTGCGCCCGACCCAGGATTGTACGGCGGTCGATCGGTGAAATTGACGATTGATGAGAAGATTCAAGCTGTTGCTGAACATCACATCCGCCAGGCCGTGATCGAGCGAGAGGCGGATTTCGGCATTGCCGTGGTCATGGACGTGCAGACAGGGGACATCCTGGCGCTGGCGGAGACCTCCGGTATGAATCCGAACGATACCGACAAGCCACCTGTGCCCTTTGGCTGGCATAACATCGCGATTGAAAACCAGTATGAGCCGGGCTCGACGTTCAAGGTCTTTACGGTCGCCGCAGCCTTGCAAGAGAAGGTCTTGAAAAAGGATGAAATCATCCCGATTTCGTCGCCAGTGGTCATCGGCAGCAAGGTGATCAAGGACGACCACCCGCACTCGCAGTGTAACTGGTGGCAATGCTTGCAGGTTTCTTCGAACATCGCCATGAGCAAGATCGCCATGCGCATGAAGAAGGAGACCTTTGGTGACTACCTGATCAAGCTCGGGTTTTCTAAGCGCGTCGATACTGGGCTAACGGGGGAAGGAGCAGGGCAGCTGGCTTGGCCGCCGGACAAATGGCCCCTCATTCAGTATGCCAACATTGCGTTTGGACAGGGAATTGCCGTGACGCCTCTGCAGATTGTCGCTGCGTACGGCACCTTGGCCAGTGGCGGCGTCTATCGGCGGCCGCGGCTGGTGCGCGAAGTGCGTAGCCCCGATGGTCGGCATGATGAACAATTTCCTGTGGATCCGGGACGTCGCGTCTATGATGCGGAGGTCGCCAAGGACACGCTGTTTGCCATGGCTTCGGTCTGCCAGCCTAAGGGCGAGAACAGCCTGGGTGGCACCGGAACCCAAGCGCGCATGCCCAATTACAGCATAGGCGGCAAGACGGGCACGGCGCAGCAGGTGGATCCGAAGAATGGTCGCTATTCTGAGACCCACTGGGTGGGTAGCTTTATCGGTGTAACCCCGATTGAAAATCCGCGGTTGGTCGTATTTGCGGCGGTGGACAATCCCAAGAAGTTTGACCCCAAGCTCGGCAAGGTCATGCGCTACGGCGGTGCCATTGCCGCGCCCGTCGTGCGTGAAATCGGGCGATTTGCCTTGCCATATCTGGGTGTACCGCCGAGTCCCGGTGCGCCATACCTCGACAAGAACGACCCGGAGAAGGCCCGTCGCGATGATGAAGCCCGTCGCCTAGCAGCCAATAAGGCCGCGGATCAACTGATTAAGAAGGATGCGATCGCCCAAATCGGTGCGCAGATGGCGGCGGTGGCCGGTGCCTCGGCGCCAGAGCTGCAGGCGGCTGCCAAGGCCCAAGTCGGCAAGCCTGGACAGACTGTTGGAAATGCTGCTGTTTCACAGGGAAATATGGCGACCGCGACCGGCAATGATGGCCAGGCGCTGGCGGATGCCCAGGCGCCCCACGCGGGCGATGTGCGCGTGCCCGACCTGCGCCGTTTGCCCATGCGTTCGGTGCGCGAGCGCCTACACGCGGCCGGACTGGTGCTCGAGGCCCACGGTTCGGGCGTCGGGACGGTCCAAGGACCCCTTCCGGGAGCGATGGTGCCTAAGGGTACGGTTGTTCATGTGAATTTTCGCCGGATGAGCGATGGCACCGATGTACCGCAGCCCGTGGCACTGAACTCAAACCCTTGAAAGGTTCTGAACTCAAACCCTTGAAACTGATGAGGAACTCAGCGTGCAACTAGATGAACTGCTACAATCCAGCGGAATCCTAGCGACGGTAGGTGGCTCGGCCAACCTATCGCTGCCGATTGCCGCCGTTGTTGCGGATTCGCGCAAGGCTGTGCCAGGTTGCTTGTTCATTGCCGTCAGCGGTGGCCGTTTCCGCGGCCTCGATTTCGTGCAAGGGGCGATCGAGCGAGGCGCGGTTGCGGTGGTTGTCGATGAGCCCCTGCATCGCTCCGATATCACTGTTCTGCAAGTCGAATCTGCCCGCGCCGCGGCCGGCCCCTTGGCCAGTGCGTGGTGGGGGCATCCGAGTCGAACCTTGCAAATCGTCGGCGTGACGGGCACCAACGGCAAGACCACTACAGCCGTGCTGATCGCTCAACTCTGCACTTTTGCAGGACTTCGTGCCGCGGCGATTGGCACGCTGGGCATCTGGACGGCTGAGGGCGTCCTCAAGGGCAGCCTGACCACGCCCGACCCGTTGGATTTACAAGAGATGTTGGCGAACCTGCGCGACCAAAGGTACCGCTGCGTCGCCATGGAAGTGAGTTCCCACGCGCTGGACCAGCATCGGGTGGCGGGCGTGCAGTTCGCGGCGACGCTGTGGACCAATTTGACCCAAGATCACCTGGACTACCACGGCACCACGACGGCCTATGCTGCGGCCAAGGCCCTGCTCTTCTCCTCGTTCAAGGCACCCGCGGCTTTCGTCAATGGTGATGACGACTTTGCCCGGATGGTTTGGCAGAACGGCCTTGCGCAAGCATGGAGTCTGGGTTCGGACCCGGCGGCCGAACACCAAGTCAAAGATCTTGTCAGTAATGCCAATGGGTTGACGCTGACGTTGCATAGCCAGGGCCGAGCGCCTCTGCCCCTACGCAGCCCACTTTTGGGCCGGCACAATGCCGAAAACCTGACCGCAGCCGTGCTTGCGTGTCGGGCGATTGGTATTGACGACAAGCAGTTGCAGCACGGTGCTGCCAAGCTGTCAGCCCCACGCGGCCGCCTTGAGCCAGTGGCCAACCAACTCGGAGCCCTGGTCCTGGTCGACTACGCGCACACGCCAGATGCGTTGCAAAAAGCTTTGATTACCGTGCGTTCTCTGGTCGCTCCCAGGGGGCGCCTGCTGGTCGTCTTTGGCTGTGGCGGCGACCGCGACCGTGGCAAGAGGCCCCTGATGGCCAAGATTGCTGCGGAACTGGCTGATCTTTCATTGCTTACGTCCGATAATCCGCGCTCGGAGTTACCGCAGGCCATTGTCGCCGAGATGGAAGTGGGCTGCGTGGAGGCGGGAATCACCCGTTTGGACAAGTTGGTGCCTTCGACGCTGAGCGCCCTTGGCACGCGGCCAGCCTACGTTTTGGAGACCGACCGTTGCTCCGCAATTCGTCGTGCAATTGGCGTGTTGCGGCAGGGCGACGTCCTGCTGATCGCCGGCAAGGGCCATGAAGTGACCCAGACCATTGGCGAGGCCATCCTGCCCTTTGACGACGTCGCCGTCGCAATGCATTGGTTGGCGACCCTTAAACCTCTGATTATTGGTGATAAAGTGACTGTCGCGCCCCAGGGATATGCCTTTACCGCAGCCCAATTGGCCCAAGCGACGGCAGGACGCATCCTGGTCGATTCCTCGCGCGTGAGTCGTGCTTTGGCGACAGATTCTCGCAAGATAGAGGCCGATGCTCTGTTCTTTGCCTTGCCCGGTGAACGCTTTGACGGCCACGCTTTCTTGGCCGAGGTGTTACGCGCGGGTGCTGCGGGCGTGGTCGTAGAGGCGGGAAAGGCTGAGCAAGCACTTGTCATTGCTCGGGAATGTAACGCCTATGTCGTTGAAGTTGCCGACACATTGCTGGCCTTGGGCGCAGTGAGCCGGGTGTTTCGCCAACGTTTTTCGCCGTTGACGGTCGGCATTACCGGCTCCAATGGCAAGACCACGACCAAGGAACTCACGGCCCTCGCCCTGAGCCCTCTGGGTCAAGTCCTTGCCACTCAGGGCAATTTCAACAATCGCATCGGCGTCCCCCTAACCTTGGCCCGCCTGCAGCCGCAACACCGCGCCGCCGTTGTTGAGATGGGCATGTCTGAGCCCGGAGAAATCGCGCTTCTGGCCGCCATGGCCGAGCCCAGCATTGGCGTGGTCACTTCGATTGCCGAGGCGCACCTGCAAGGCCTGGGCTCTTTGGCGGGCATCGCGGCTGAAAAGGCAAGTCTCCTCAAGGCATTACCAGCCGATGGCGTCGCGATCGTGCCTGCCGATGAGCCGCTTTTGGACGAAATTGTCGCGCAAATTGCCTGTCGCGTGGTCCGTTTTGGCCGCCAGAAGGGCGACGTGCGGTTGGCCGGGCCGGTGACGGTGGACGGTCTGCAACAGCGCTTTACGGCGCAGGTATTCTCCCAATCCGTGCCGGTGCTGCTACCGGGCCTCGGCGTGCATTTGGCGCATAATGCCCTGGCAGCGCTTGCGGTTGCGGCTGTCGCAGGACTCGACCTGTTGGCCGCCGCGGAGGCCCTGAGCCGCTATCAGCCCGTGGGCCAACGCATGTTGCCTTCGCGCATCGGCCCCTGGCTGGTGCTGGAGGACTGCTACAACGCCAATCCCCGCTCCACAGAAACGGCTTTAGAAACGCTGGCTAGCCTGCAAGGGCCCCACATTGCGGTTTTGGGCTCCATGCTCGAGTTGGGTGCCCAGCAGGCAGAACTGCACGAGCGAGTGGGCGCCTTTGCCGCCAGTGTAGGCATTGATCTGCTCGTAGCTGTTGGTGAATTTGCGCCCGACCTGGCACGTGGTGCTCGCCGGGGCGGTCTGCGTCGCGTCGTTGAGGTCGCGGATGCACTGTCGGCCGCCAATGAGGTGATCGCCTTCGCGCCAGCCTCAGCCACGGTGCTAGTCAAAGGCTCGCGTGGTGCCCGTATGGAGCGCGTTATCGCTGACTTCAAAGTGCAATTCCCTGCTCCGGCTGCCTCGGCTTCGGCCCTGGGCGCAACCGAAGGGAGGTCCTGATGTTTCTGTGGTTATCTGAGACATTCCGCAATCATTTCGGCCCACTCAATGTGTTCCGCTATGTCACCTTCCGCTCGATGGGGGCCATGGCGACATCGCTGATCATTGCGATGGTGCTTTTCCCTTGGTTTATCCGACTGTTACAGCAGAAGCAGATTGGCCAAGTGGTCCGCGACGATGGTCCGCAATCGCACTTCTCCAAGAAGGGCACGCCGACCATGGGCGGAATCCTCTTGCTGATCTCGATGTTCCTCTCCGTGCTGCTATGGGCTGACCTCAAGAACCTGTTCGTGTGGATGACCATGGTGGTCACCTTGGTCTATGGCGTCCTTGGATTTATTGACGATTTCTTGAAGATTCGCGACCGAAATTCCAAGGGCGTGACCGAAAAGCAGAAGCTTCTAACCCAGTTCGCGACCACGGGCCTGCTGTTTGGTCTGCTCTACAGTGGTTGGTTTGGCAGTTCGCTTGCAGATACGCACCTTTACCTGCCGTTCATCTCGGCCAAGCACTTCGTGATCAACATTGGTCCCATCGCCTACGCGGTGTTCGCCTCCGTCACGGTCGCGGGCTACTCCAATGCCGTGAACCTGACCGATGGTCTGGATGGCTTGGCGATTGGCCCGGTGATGGTTTCTGCCTTGACTTTCGGGGTGTTGTGTTACCTCGTCGGCGCCAAGTTTGGCACCTTTGACGCGGCGTCCTACCTGCTGCTGCCCAACGTACCGGCGGCGCACGAGTTGGCGGTCGTGATGGCTGCCGTCATTGGTGCCGGGATCGGCTTCCTGTGGTACAACACCTACCCAGCATTGGTGTTTATGGGTGACGTTGGCGCGCTGGCTTTGGGCGGTGCGCTGGGCATGGTGGCTGTGTTCTCCAAGAACGAGCTGCTAAGCCTGATTGTCAATGGTCTTTTTGTCGTCGAGGCGGCCTCGGTCGCGCTGCAACGCTTCTGGTACAAGCGCACCAAGAAGCGAATTCTGCGGATGGCGCCGATTCACCACCACTTTGAGAAGCTCGGCTGGCCCGAACCGCGTGTTACAATTCGGTTTTGGATCATCTCCATCATGTTGTCGCTGGTTGCGTTGGCCAGTTTGAAGTTGAGGTAACATGGCGCCCCCTCCGGTAGCTACCGACGCGCAATCTCCAGCCATTGCTGGCGTTTTGCCCGACGAGTTCATGGATTCCCTTGAGGATGCTGACCTCGGTGGGCAGACCCGCGTCGTCCCACCTCGCGCAATGCCCAAGGGCGATGCGGCCTTGGTGTATGTACCAGTCGGCATGGACTGGGCGGCGCTCGGCACGATTCTGGCTCTGATGACGGTTGGCATCGTCATGGCCTTTTCTGCTTCTGTTTACGTGGCCTTGCACAACTTCAATGGCGACGAGTCGCACTTCCTGACCCGCCACCTGATGCACGCAGCCGTGGCGCTCTTTGTGCTGATTGCCGCGATGCGGTTTCCCTATCAGGCGTGGCGTAAACTCGCGTATCCTCTGCTGATTTTCGCGATCGGCGGCTTGGTTGCCGTCCTGTTCTTCGGCAAGACGGTGAACAACGCGACCCGGTGGATCATCATTGGCGGATTTCCATTTCAGCCCGCGGAGTTTTCCAAGATCGCCTTTGTCATCTACTTGGCCCATTCGCTGACCAAGAAGATCTCGACCGAGGCCGTACACCGCTTTTCCGTTGGCTTTTTGCCCCACGCCATCGTTTGGTGCATTGCTTTTGCCCTGTGCATGCGCGAGCCCGACCTCGGCACCGGCATTGTCTTGGCGATCCTGCTGTTTTCCATGTGCTATGTCGCCGGCACCAACATGGCCTATGTCATCTTTGTCGGCTTGCTGGGCATGGGCGGTTTGGCTGCCTTCATCATGCATAACCCCATGCGTCTGGCGCGCTTTGTCGCCTTTTTGCATCCTGAGTTGTATCGGCAAACCACGGGCTTTCAGGCCTTCAATGCGCAGTTGGCCGTGGCCACAGGGGGGCTGTTTGGCAACGGCCTTGGCATGTCGCGGCAAAAGCTGGGCTTTGTGCCTGAAGCGCACACGGACTTCATTCTCAGCATTATTGCAGAGGAACTTGGCCTTATTGGTGTTGCGCTCATCGGTCTTGCCTTTGTCTTTCTCATGGCCCGCGGTTTGCGCATCGCCATGCGGGCGCGCGACGAGTTTGGTCGCTTGGTGGCCACCGGGATTACGGTGCTGCTCGGCACCCAAGCAGCGGTGAATTTCGGCGTTGTTATGGGTACTTTGCCGACCAAAGGCCTGACCCTGCCCTTTGTCTCGCACGGCGGAAGTTCGCTGATCGTTCTGTCCTTGGCGGCGGGCGTGTTGCTCAACGTCGGCCGGGGCGGCAATCCGGATTTCGCCTGGCCAGAACTGCGCTTACCGCGCCTGTGGCGACGCAGGGATGAAGAGCCCGAACGCCCACGCAACACGCGGATTCATCGGGCAAAAGCGAAGATTAGTGGTGGTATTTCGTGAACAACGCGTCGCAACATCCGCGGACCATTGTGCTCGCCGGCGGCGGTACGGGCGGCCACGTGCTGCCGGCCCTGGCCTTGGCGGAGGCGTTTCGCAGCGCTCTGCCCGATTGCCAAGTGTTCTTCATTGGTACGGCGCGTGGCATGGAGTCGATCCTGGTGCCCAAACGCGGCTTTGCCTTGGAACTGGTACCGGGCTCTCGCTTGGTCGGCGGTGGAATTAGTGCAAAATTACAGGGTTTGCGGGCATTGGCTCAGGGCGTGGCAGTGGCGCGCAAGCTTCTGCGGGCTCGTCACGTCGGCTTGGTGGTTGGCGTTGGTGGGTACGCCTCTGGTGCCGCGCTCTTGGCCGCGAAAAGTCTAGGGATCTTCACGGCAATTCATGAATCCAACGCCGTGCCAGGTCTAACCAATCGGGTGCTGGGCAAGCTGGTCCGCCGCGTCTACCTAGGCTTTGCTGCCGCCGCCTCTAGCTTTCCGCGGGCACGGACTGTGGTCAGTGGTAATCCAGTTCGCAAGGAAATTCAAAGTCTTGGCAGTCAACGGGCGTGGCGAGGCTCGGCACCAGCGCGCATTCTTGTCGTCGGTGGCTCGCAGGGCTCGGAGTTTCTTAATCGCGAAGTCCCCGGACTGCTGGCCGAAGTCGCTAAGATTACCGGACATTTGGAAATTCGCCATCAGGTCGGCAAGTTGGAAGCGGGCCCTGTCCTTGCTGCTTACGCGGCCTTGGGCCTAAACGCGCGGGTAGACGCTTTCATTGACGACATGGCAACTGCCTATGCCAACACCGATTTTGCGATCACGCGCTCAGGTTCGGGCACTGTCTCCGAGTTGGCTGCTTGCGGTTTGCCCGCCTTGCTAGTGCCCTTCCCGCACGCCGCGGGCGATCATCAAGCCTTTAATGCGAAAGCATTTTCTGATGCGGGTGCCGGCTTATGGGTGCGTCAAGGCGATTGGCAGGTGGATGTGCTAGCCCCAAAGCTGGGCACCCTGATTGCCGATGAAGCTGCGTGGCGCAAAGCCAGCGTGGCGGCAGCAGAATTGGGCAAGGACGACGCGGCAACTGCCGTCGTGGCCGATTGCCTGCGAGCGATGGAGGGCCATTGGTGATGGGATCCTGGCTATCCGGCAAGGACGCGGCTAAGCGTCCTACCAATGTACGCAATGTGCGGCGAACGTCGTTGCGCTCGACGCTTGCTTCGGGCTGGTCCAACAATGGGCAGCGATTGGCTGCTTGGTGGCGGGCCCAAGGGCAGCCCGTGCAACTGCAAGAAGACGTGGAGGAATCTTCGCCTTCACGCGTGCCGTGGCTGAAGATCTTCGGCGTGACAGCCGCGCTCGTCTGCCTAGCCTTGCTGGTCATGGTGGCGATGAGCCTTGGCGATTACACGGCGACCACGCAGCAGCTCCACGTCGCGGAGTTCCAGGTTCACGGCAATAAACGGGTCACCAAGGAGTCGATTGTCGGCGCTTCTGGCGTAAAACCAGGCTCTTCCCTGATGGCCATCGACCCACATGCCGTGGCGCAGACCCTGCAGGCGATGCCGTGGATTCGCAGCGCGCGCGTGCAACCGCTGCTGCCGTCCATCCTGTCGATTGAAGTGCAAGAGTATGAACCATTTGCCCTTTTGCTGGGCAAGCAACTCACCATTGTCGACAAGAACGGCTACGTCTTCAAGGTGGCTGAGGATGGCGAAGCTGGCGATCTGCCGATTCTGACAGGACTTCCCAGCGATCTAATTCGTGCCGGAACCACTGTCGGCCAAGGCGAAGTGCTTGATCCAACGGGAGGCACGCCTACGCGGCGAAAACTCCGCGATTTGTTGCGGTTAATTGAAGCACACGCTGCTAGCAACCTCAGCGACCGCTTTCCGCTTTCCGAAATTCATTACGACCCGGTGTTGGGAACGACCCTGATTTCGGCCAAAGACGGCGCCGAAGTCCGTCTAGGGCAAGCGATGTTGGCGGATCTGCCGCGCGCCTTTACGCAAATCGGGCGTTTGCTGGACCGCGTGGAACAGCGTGGCGAATGGCTGAAATATGCCTTGCTGGACGATGACGTACGCAGCGATCGCGCGGTGGTCATGGCCGTTCCCCTGGGCAGTGAAGTGCCGGTGGATGGCGCCAAGGCGGGCGGGGCCTCTACCATCGCTCCGCCCGGTGGCAGTCCGAGCAAAGATAGCAAAAACAAGCCTCTAGGGGCCAAACAAGTCGACGACAATCTGGGTGACGACTGAACGTGCAACAGCACGACGGGTCGCAGCAACGAGCATTCAAGGGGGCAGGCATGGCGCGCAAGGACGATATCATCGTAGGACTCGACGTAGGAACGCATAAGGTTGTCGCTATTGTTGGTGAAATGCGCCACGACGGCCATTTGGAGATCATCGGCGTCGGCACTGCGCCCGTCTCCGGTATGCGCCGCGGTGTCGTGACCAATGTCACTGAAACCATGGAAGCGATGCAACGTGCTGTCCATGAAGCGGAATTGATGGCGGGCGTCACGGTCAATGCGGTCTATGTGAACGTGTCGGGCGCGCACCTGAAATCGTTTAATAATCGCGGTGTTGTCTCAATACAGACCAAGGAGGTCACCGATCAGGATGTACAGCGGGTCTTGGAGAACGCCAAGGTCGCCAACATTCCGGCGGATCGCCAGATTATTCATACGGTTCCCCAGGAGTTCCTGGTCGACGATGTGGAGGGCTATAGCGACCCTATCGGCATCTGCGGCGTGCGGTTGCAGGTCAACGTGCACATTGTCACGGCCCTCAATGCCGGTGTGCAGAACGTGGTGCAATGCGCTGAGCGAGCTGGCCTCGTCGTGCTGCGTACCTCTGCTGAAATGCTGGCTTCTGCCCAGGCGGTGTTGACCGAGGACGAGAAGGAACTCGGCGTGGCGTTGGTCGACGTCGGTGCCGGCACCACGGATATCGCAATCTTTCACAATGGTTATGTGGTGCACACAGCCGTTCTGCCCGTGGGCGGCGAGCACATCACCAACGACATTGCCGTGGGCTTGCGCACGCCGCGGGCTGAGGCCGAGCGCATCAAGCTTCAGCATGGCTGCGCTGTGTCGGCCTTGGTCGAAGAGGATGAAGATATTGAGGTTCCGGTCGTCGGTGGCCGTGAGCCGATCCGCCGCAGTCGTCGCTTGCTGTGCGATATCATCGAACCGCGGATGGAGGAGATCTTCCGTTTCATCCAGCGTGAGATTGAAGCCTCGAATTTTTCTGATGTTCTCGGTTCTGGCATTGTCCTAACCGGAGGTACCGCTTTGCTGCCAGGCGTCGGCCAACTCGGCGAAGACATGTTCGGTCTGCCCGTGCGCATCGGCTATCCGCGTCAAGTCGGCGGCCTGCACGACGTGGTCAATTCACCTGTCTATGCAACGGCTTTAGGCCTTGTACAACAGGGTGCTCAGGAAGAGGCCGAACGCACCACCGGCAGCAAAAAGAAGCCCAACGCGCCGGCTGGCACTGGCTTTTGGTCCCGTGCACGGGAGTGGATTTCCAACGCATTCTAATCGATTTGTTTTTGCGTCCTTGAGGCGCATATCTCTGTATTGGCCCGCCGCGGCCCCGTAGTTCTGAGGAGTTCCCCATGTTCGATTCCATCATTCTGGACGGTCCCACCCAGTTTGGCGCACGCATCAAGGTCGTTGGCGTTGGCGGTGGCGGTGGCAATGCGATCAACAACATGATTGAAGCGGGTATCGACAACGTGCAATACGTCGTCGCCAATACCGACGCGCAGGCGCTGTACAAGAATCGCGCCGAAACCAAGATTGCCATTGGTCAAATGCAGACCCGGGGTTTGGGCGCTGGAGCCAAGCCAGAAGTAGGGCATCTTGCAGCTATGGAGAATCGCGAGGAAATTCTCGCAGCTTTGGCCGATGCGGACATGGTCTTCATTACGGCCGGCATGGGCGGTGGTACCGGAACAGGCGCAGCGCCGGTAGTGGCTCAGGCCGCGCGCGAAAACGGTGCGCTGACGGTGGCTATCGTGACGCGCCCGTTCACTTTTGAAGGCAAGCAGCGCGGCCGACAAGCTGATGACGGTTTGCGCGAGTTGGCGGATGCAGTCGACACCTTGATCGTCATCCCCAACGACCGAATTCTGCAGATGGGGCCCAAGAATTTGCCCCTCAAGGATTCATTTCGCCTGGTGGACAGCGTGCTGGTCGAGGCCGTGCGCGGCATCAGCGAAATCATCCTGACGCCCGGTCTGGTCAATGTCGACTTCGCCGATGTGACTGCAATCATGCGCGGAAAAGGCCTGGCACTGATGGGCACAGGCCGCGCAAGTGGCGACGATCGTGCGGCGGCTGCGGCGCGGATGGCCATTTCCAGCCCGCTGTTAGAGGACGCCCGCATCGAAGGCGCGACGGGCCTGCTGGTCAGCATCACCGGCGGTCTAGACATGGGCATCAATGACATCAATGAGGCCATGTCTTTGATTCAGGATAGTGCCTCTGCCGACACCAACACCATCTTTGGCGCCACGGTCGACGAGTCCATGGGCAATGACATCAAGGTCACTGTGATTGCTACGGGATTTGACCGAATGGCGACTTCGCGCTTTGAGTCCAACTACCGCAGTGCCCAAGTGCCGGCGAGTGCGACGTCCAGCCGTATCATACCGCCACCTCCCAATGGTCGCGCGGCGTTGCGCTCGACCGAGCCCGTGCAGGACACCGTGCGCGTCTATGCCGCGGCGGCGACGGCGGAACAGATCGGGCAACTGGCCCAAGCGGCACCCCTGCAAGGCAATCACAATGCGTCGCAGCGGCGGCTGATGCAGGATATCGATACGCCGGCTTTTGTCAGAAATACACCGGGTTATGGGACGCCAGCAATGGCCCAGGAGCCGCGGCGTCAAGTGTCGCGCGCCAATCCGTTTGACGCCGAACCGGACGCCCAGGACCGGCCGGCCTACATGCGGAAATAGGCGATGGATCCGGACCTTGCGCTGCAACGTCGCATTGGCGCAGTCGTTTTGCTGGGACTGACCGTGCTGCTTGTGGTGCTGCAGGTGCGTCGCGCGGGGCAGCATGGCGGCCTGTCCTTGGACCGTGGCTATCAAGAACTAGGCAAAATTCTTGAGGATAAGCCAGAAGCCCGTCAAGGCCACGCCGTCAAGGCCGCCGACCTCTTTCGCGATGCCGTGGGGCAGGTGGTCATCGACGCCGAAGCGGTCGCGGCGCTGACGATTGTTGAAGAATTACCGACTCATCTGGGCCTGCCTCCCCCGGCGGAGCCGACGCCCTCTACCGCCGATGAGTCCACGGCCATCACCTACGTTCAGGCCCTGCTGGTGCGTGGGATGCCCGCCCAGGCATTGACGTTTTGCCAGCAAGCGCATTTAAATCGGGGGCGAGGTCCCGGCCTCGACGTGCTGGCCCATGTGGCAACGCGTTGGCTGGCGGCTGTGCACCGGCCCTAACTCACTATGCCGCTTAGAGATTTCGGTCCAATTGCGCGTCTTCTCTACGCTTAGGGAGCCGGCGCAGCGGGCACGGCGATGGCTGGAGAACTTCTTGTAATTTCGATATTTTTGAGCGAGACGGACTTGACCGGAGCCCGACTGATGGCGTCGATGGTCGCCACGGGGCCACACAGACCAAAGATGGTGTGGCGGTCATCCATCCAGGGAGCCGGCCGCGCGGTCAGGTAAATCGTTGCGCCACTGGTGTTTGGGCCGACACTGGCCATACCGAGGATACCAGCCTTGTCGTGGCGCAAACGCAGGTCGAGTTCATCGGCAATTTGGTAGCCATTATGCCCAGTTCCACGCTCAGCAGGGTCGCCGGTTTCGATCATCACGCCTGCAACGGTGCGGTAGAAGCTCTGGCCGTCGTAATACGGCTTGTTGTTGAAAGGTGGAATTGTTTTGCCGGCATACAAGGGAGCTGAGCCGCGAACGCCCCGGGCCAAGCCGATGAAGTTCGCCACCGCTAGTGGCGCGATTTGATCGTGCAGCACGCAGCGAATCGGGCCTTGGCTCGTCTGCAGCGTCGCTAGCAATTCGCCTGTTCCTGCAATGCCTTTGGTTGCGTCGGCCAGGGTGAGCGTTCGATTCTCGGGCGTCTGCGGGCCCGGATCCGGTGGCGACCAAACGCCGCGATGCACGGGGTCATAGGTCCAATGCCCATTTTCAACGTAAAAGAAGTTGGCATCCAAGGCCTTGCCGTGCGCTACCAAGACGATAGCCCGCCCGCCTTGGTAGACAACCTCCTGCAGCGGCCCGCCGGCCAACTTGCGCTGAACAATGGTGATCGGCATGGGCAAGGCACCGCCCTGACCCAAGCTGGATTGCAGACTCTTGCGCACCCACGAGCTAAGAATAGGCTCAAGTTCCGCAACCTTACCGTGGCTCGCCGCCAGAAGGGCCTTGGCCACCACCGTCTCCAGCGGTTCGGGCGTTTGCGGAGCTGTTCCAGTGACTTGGGCGAAATGCACAGGCGCCACGGTGGCCGTCGCCGCAGCTGGCAAGGGGAGAGCAGTGGCGGTGGGGGACCCGCCTGCGACTACAGGCGTCTGCGGCGAAGGTCGCGAACGGCACGCGGCGCTCAGTGCTAGAAAAGTCAGCAGAACGATTCGTATTACTTGCCAGCGCAGCCGCATCATCATCCCCATGTTGTCCCGTGCCCAAGCCAGCATAGGCCGCGCCCCAGGGGTGGGCAAGCGCATCCCCCCTGCCGAGCGTTGGCTGTCCAGTGTACGATGGTCCGGCGACAAGGAGCGACAGTGGTCCTGGGTGAAGACAAACCAATAATAGCCAAGACTTTTCGTGTGATCGGTATCGATCCGGGCACGCGAAAAATGGGCTGGGCCTTGGTCGAGGGAAGCGCGCAGCCTCGCCTGCTTGCCGGGGGCACGTTGAGGCCCGATGGAAAGGCTGACCTTGCGGTGCGACTGGGGCTTATCTTCTTGGAACTTCAATTGATTTTTGATACCCACCGCGCGGATGCCCTGGCGATCGAGGCGGCCTTTGTCCATGTCAATCCGCATACGGCCTTGGCGCTTGGTCAGGCTCGGGGGCTGCCCATTGCCCTCGCGGCGTCGCGCGGGATGCCCGTGCATGAGTATCCGCCGGCCTTGGTCAAGCGTCGGGTGGTTGGCAGCGGTCGGGCCGAGAAAGGCCAAATGCGGGCAATGATGCAAATTCTCTTGAAGTTGCCGGTCTTGCCGGCCGAGGACGAAGCCGATGCCATGGCCGTGGCGCTCACGCACCTGCGCGAGTTGCAGCTTGGCGCTTCGTTGACCGCGCCCAAAGGCCTGCCGGCGGCGCTGGCTCCTGTGGCGCATACGGCTCAACCCACGGCGGCGCAATCGATTTGGCTGGCCCAGTTGGCGCGCAGCAAGAAGAGCTAGGAGGCAAACGTGATTGCATGGCTGAGTGGCGAAGTGATTGCGGTGCAAGAGGATCATTTGGTTCTCAACGTGCAGGGCGTTGGGTACCGCGTCTTTGCCAGCGACCGCGACTTAGCGAATTGGCCCAAGGACACCGCTGTGGCGATCCACATTCACACGGTGGTGCGTGAAGACGCGATTTTGCTTTATGGTTTTGCCTCGCCCCAAGGTCGCGAGATGTACCGCGCGCTGACCAGTGTGCCGGGCGTTGGGCCCAAAAGTGCGATGGCGCTGCTGTCGACCTTAGCGCCTGCGCAAATCGCTGCAGCCGTGGCGCTGGACCGGGCGGCCGACCTGACCAAGGCCAAGGGCATTGGCAAGCGGTTGGCGGAGACCATTGTGGTCAAGCTCAAGGACCGCCTGCCGGTCGATCTAGACACAGTTCAACGGGTTGCAGGAGCCGTGCCGGTCGCTTCGGGTCAGGCTGTGATCGCCGATGTCTTGAGCGCGCTGGCCAATCTAGGGTATCGCGCCAATCTGGCCGATGCCGCTGTGGCGGAGGCGCGAAAACATGCGCCCGACGCTGGATTTGATGATCTGCTCAAACGGTGTTTATCCAGTCTGAGACGGCCCGGCTAAGGGCCCCAGGGATCAAAGGCTTGGCTGTCCAAACAGCGCCAGGGCCTTGAGGATTTGGCCCGATTGCGCCACGCTGAGTTGCACGCCTCGGGCAAGGCCGGGGTAGGATGATTGGTCTGCAAGGCTAGCCAACTACAGGGAATGCTTGACGATGCTGCGTACGCCTGAAGATCCGCTCAACCCCGCGCCGGTGCCACTGGACCCGGATCGCGCTTTGCGTCCGCGGACTTTCGCCCAGTACGTTGGCCAAGAAGTCATCCTGCGCAACCTCCATGTCTTCATTGAAGCGGCTAAAGGGCGCGGAGAGCCTCTTGATCACATGCTATTTTGCGGTCCCCCGGGTCTAGGAAAGACAACGCTCGCCTACCTGATCGCTCAGGCGATGGGCGCCAACTTGGTGGTGACCTCCGGGCCGGCCATTGAAAAGAAAGGTGATCTGGCTGGCATTTTGACCAGTTTGGCGGAAAATGATGTGCTGTTTATCGATGAAATTCATCGACTTTCCGCCATCGTCGAAGAGAATCTGTACCCGGCGATGGAGGACTATCGCTTTGACATCGTGGTTGGCGATGGACCGCACGCCCGGACCGTCAAATTGCCCTTGCCGCGCTTTACGTTGCTTGGGGCTACCACGCGCACGGGCCTGTTGACGGGGCCCCTTCGCGACCGGTTCGGCTACGTTGCGCGTTTGCAATTCTACACACCTCGGGAGTTGGCGCAGGTGCTGGTGCGTTCGGCCCAGGCCCTTGGGGCACCCTTGCAGGCCGAGGGTGCCGCAGAAATCGCCAAACGATCGCGTGGAACACCTCGAATTGCCAACCGTTTACTACGTCGAGTTCGCGATTTTGCGTCCGTGCACGGCCAAGTTGCCATTGACCGCCCGGTAGCAGCGGCGGCGCTCGACATGCTGGAAGTAGATGGGGCTGGATTTGACCCGACCGATCGCGCGTATCTGGTCAAACTTTGTGATCAATTCGGTGGTGGGCCGGTGGGAATTGAGGCGCTCGCGGCCGCCATGGGGGAGCAGAGGGACACCCTGGAAGATGTCTATGAACCCTTTTTACTTCAGCAGGGTTACGTTGCACGCACACCACGAGGACGCGTCGCCATGGCCCTGGCCTGGCAGCACTTGGGGCTGCCCGAACCGCAGCGCGCCGTAGATGAGCCGCAGGCTAAGCTCCTGTAATGGCAGAGCAATGGGGCGCATGTCTGCTGGGCCGGGATGGTGCCGTTTTGCTGGATATTCGCGCACACCCTGGGGCAAAGCGCAGTGCAATTCAAGGATTGTACGGCAATCGTCTCAAGGTGGCCGTTCACGCACCACCCGTGGATGGCAAGGCCAACGCCGCCCTGCTGGCCTTCATCGCCGACTGGCTGTCCATTCCGCGCCGCCACGTTCAACTGGCCGCCGGCAGTGGAAATCGCGATAAAACGCTTCAAATTGATGCACTTGTTGCCGATGTACTCAAGGCCCTGGGTGCCACTGTGCCGCCCGAAGCGGGGGCCTAGGCATACGACCGCTTGAACCCCGGTGCGCCATAGCCTAGGCTCGTGGTGTACGCAGAGTTCTGCTGGCTTGGTCATGGCGACACTCAAACCCGATGCCGACGAGATTTCCCCCTCGTCCCTGGTCGATAACTCCTACCGCATCGTGCGCCTCATCGGCCGCGGCGGCATGGGTTCGGTCTATGAAGCCGAGGACATCCGCCTCGGTCGTGCCGTCGCCCTCAAAGTCTTGCGCTCCGACCTGGCCAAGCAACTGCAGGCGGACGAACGCTTTATCCAAGAAGCCAAGATTCTCGCGCGGATTCGTTCGCCTTTTGTCGCCACCGTCTATTCCATCGGCGCTACGGCCCAAGATCGCACCTACATCGCGATGGAGTATATCGATGGAGAATCCTTAGGAGATCTCCTCGATCGCGAGCGCTGGCTCAGCCTGCCGCGGGCCGTCAAGATCTGTCAACGCGTCAGTGAAGCGTTGATGGAGGCGCATAAGCTCGGGATTATTCACAGAGATCTCAAGCCGGACAACATCTTGTTGACGCGCCTTGGTACCGTCGATGACTACGTCAAGGTCGTCGACCTGGGCCTAGCCAAGTACGTGCATCCTCAAGGGGAAAGCGTGAGTCCCCGCCTGACCCAGCAGAGGTTGGTCGTCGGCACGCCGGCCTACATGAGCCCGGAACAGGCGGCGGCCAGTGAAGTCGGGCCCCAAAGCGATCTCTACTCCTTGGGCGTAATTCTCTACGAGATGATCTGCGGTTTTCTGCCGGTTGATGGCGAAACGCCTCAGGATTTCTTGAGGGCCCATCAGCTGCAGCCACCGGTGCCCTTGGCGCAACGGCGCAACGATTTGGTGTTTCCTGCGCAAGTCGATGCGTTTTTCAAGCGCGTGCTGGCCAAGGACCCCAAGGAAAGGCCCCAAGATGCGCGCGAATTCCTTCGTGATCTTGAAAAGCTAGAGAATGTCGTCGCGGAGTCTCGGTCGACGCGACCGCAATTCCTTGCAGCGACCGTGCGGCAGATGCGTCGGCAGGCGACGACCTATGGCGTGGTCCTTGAGCAACTCGAAGAGCGGCTTGATCGCGCAAAAGAGCGCGTGCGTCTTGAACTTTACGGAATTGTGTCGAGCAGTGTCGGTTCGCTCAACGAATCCCTCGATACCTTCGTCGGTCACCTAGGCGACCGCGTCGACGTCCCGGTGGTTGTGCGCGTCCGGGTGCCGCCGCCGGGTGATCGCGTGCCCCTGGCTTGCCTGTTTGACGAAATCCGCATTCGTGCGGGTCTCTATGATGACGATCCGCCCTCGGCAGCCCGCCGCAAGCTGCTGGCTTGGGTGCAGGGGCTGATGCCCGACCGGCCAGACCGCGCGAGTCAGGTTGCTCACCTGATCGGCCTGTATGTGGGCGTAGAGTTTCCGGATTCGCCCCACCTGTCCCACGCCCGCGCCGTGCCAGAAGTGGCGCGCATGGCGGGAGGCGCTGCGCTGGTCGATGCCTTGAGGGGAATCGCCGGCCGCTCGCTGCTGGTCTTGATCGTTGAGCGCGTTGATTTATTTACGGAAACAGAGTCTTCCTTCCTGCGCCGCTTGGTGCGGCAGTTGGGCGCGACGCCGGTCCTGGTGGTCGCGGGCTGGACTGGGCAACGCGACGATCCGCCTCCCGCCTTGGTCGGCATTTTGGCCCCGGGTGCCCAAGGCCGCGTTCCTGCGCCGGAAGGGCCGACGCCTGAGCGCAAATTGGACGTGGCGACGCGTCGCGTGCTTTCGACTGCGATCCGGGTCGGTACGCCGGTTTGGCCCGACCTCCTCGAAGCAGCGATGGACGGGCCGGTCAGTGCTCACCTGGCGCGCTTGGTTGCGGCCGGTGCTGTGCGACCGATGCCCAGCAGTCGATTGTCGACGCAAGTTGAGTACTTGCTTGGCGAAATATCGGACGCGACCTATGCCGATGCCGGCCAGGAGCCCATCGATTTTGAGCGTGCTTTAGCTTGGTTGCGTGGCCATGCCATGAGTCGCCCGGACCATTGGGCGGGCCGCTTGTCGACCGTGGAGGCCATGGCTGGCGATTACCTGTCGGCGGCCAGGCATGCTGGGCAAGCAGCGCAAATCATGGCGACTTTGGGCGCTTTGCCAGAGGCAACCGGACAGTTTGAGCTCTCGCGTAGCCACGCGTTAGCATTGAGGAATACCCACCTGCACGCCGAAGCGGCTGTTTGCCTCGCGACCACGGCCCATGGCCTATGCCGTTGCTTGGTCGAACGGGGCGAGTTTGAGGCGTGCAGTGAACGCGCGCGCGAAGCCATTGAAGCGTTGCGACAAACGACTGGGTTGCGCGAAGAAGAGTGGTTCCAACTCGGCGTGCCTTTGCTTGCCGCCTGGGCCAGTGCTGAGGCGCAATGCGGTCGGGCGGGGCCAGCAATTCAACCGCTCGAGGTGCAAGTCCAGGCCCTCGCTCGCGCTCAAGGCTCTTTGCCGCTTGATCATTTGCCGGCGATTCGTTTGGCGCTTGGCAAATGCTATCGCGCCGTTGCCCAGGCACCGCGGGCGTTGGAGGTTTGGTCGGCCGCGTTGCAGGGCTTGCCGATCATGCCGCAGCCGGTGTTGATTGCCGAACTCTCGATGCACATCTCTGAGGCCTATCGCACGCTGGGGCAAGGCGAATTGGCGGTTCAGCACGCCCGCAAAGGCCTAGCCGCTGCCCGCGATGCCCGCAACCTGATTCTCGAAGTCGAGGCCCTGCGCGCCTTGGCCCTGGCCCTGCGCGACATCGGCGAACTTGATGACGCAGAAGCGCAATTGGGCGAGGCGATGAACGCGCTCGGCCGCGTGGACCGTCAACGTTTGGCGGCCGAAGTCTCCGTGCTGCTCGCTGCGGTGTTGCAGGCCCGTGGTGCGATGGACGAAGCCGACGCGGCATTGGCGAAATCCTGTCGTTCTTTTGCGGCCTTGCCCGACCTGGCCGGACTATCCGACGCCCTGCGCCAACGGGGCGAAATTCAAATGTCGCACGGCATTTACACGCGGGCCCTGGCCTTTGCCGAAGAGGCTTCTCGTCAGGCCGTCTTAGCTGGCAATGTTCCTCTGCAAGTCAAGGCGTTACTGCTGGCTGCCCGAGCTTCCGCCGCGGCTGGCGAATCGCGGCCCGCCCACCAAACCATGGAACAGGCATTCTTGCTGGTGTCGCCGGATGCGCCTACGCTTGAACGTGCTGATTGTATGGTTGTTCTGGCCGATCTCCTTGAGGCCGGCGTGCTGACTTCGGACCGCGCACCCCTTTCCTTGTTACAGGAAGCCCAGGAAATCTACAGGGAAATTGGTATTCCGCAGGAAGCAGAGCGAATCAGTCGCCGCCTCAAAGCCATGGCCAAGACTGGCGAATTTGTGCGCAGTTCGGCCCCGTCCGGCGGGTTCTTCACGCCTCCGGTCGCCTCGCCCGTGGAACTGACGCGTAAAGACTTCTGATCAAGCGAGTTTTTCGTCGTGTCGGCGCGCATTGGCGCTGGCGCTAGGATCCGACGCTGCGGCGCGCCATCATCAGCTGCATGAGTTCTTCGCGCGTCGCCGGGTTATCGCGAAAAGCGCCTAGCATAGCGCTCGTTACCGTCAACGCGTTGGGCTTTTGTACGCCACGCATCACCATGCACATGTGCGTCGCCTCGATCACCACCGCGACGCCGTAGGGCTTGAGCCCCTCCTGCAAGGCCGAAGCAATCTGCGTGGTCATGCGCTCTTGGACCTGCAGACGCCGCGCAAAGACATCGACAACACGGGCCAATTTCGAAAGGCCGACCACTTTGCCACGCGGCAGGTACGCCACGTGGGCGCGCCCTAAAAAGGGCAGCATGTGGTGCTCGCACAGACTGGAGAAATCGATGTCCCGCACCAGGACGATCTCTTCATTATTCACAGTAAAAATAGCGGATTGGATGATCTCAACCGGATCTTGTTGATAGCCAACGGTCAAATCCCGCAGTGCCTTGGCCATGCGCTTGGGCGTCTTGACCAAGCCTTCGCGGTCTGGATCTTCGCCCAGGTCCACGAGAATCTGCCGAATCATTGCTTCCACGTCCCCTCCTTGCCGAGCGTCCAGCGCCGGCCTCAGCCAATGCCGGGTACCTTACTGCGGCGGCGGAATCGAATCGAGGATTTGGTGCAAAATCGCAAGCGTTGTCTCGCGTTCCGTTGCGCCATTTGCACCCACCGGCACCACGCGGTGGGCGGCGACCGGCACCAGCAGTTGCCGCACGTCGTCAGGCGTAGCGAAGGACCGACCCCGCACCAAGGCATGGGCCTGCACAGCCCGGTACCAACCGATGGCCGCGCGCGTCGACAGGCCAAGCTCCAGGCTGCGGTGGGTACGGGTCGCCTGCAGAAGAGCGTGCAGGTAAGACAAAACCTCTGCACTGACATGAACTTGCGCAGCAGCTGCGATCAGGGCCTCGACGTCCGGCGGCTCCGCCAGGGTCACAGCCTCGTCCGCCGGTACGCCATGGGTGCGAATTAACGCCATTTCCTGGTCGGCCTGCAGATAGCCCACCGACAGGCGCACCAGGAAACGATCCAGTTGCGATTCCGGCAGTGGGTAAGTGCCGTGAAACTCACGAGGATTCTGCGTGGCGAGCACAACGAAGGGTCGGGGCAGGGCGTGCGTGATCCCATCGACCGTCACCCGCGCTTCGGCCATCGATTCCAACAAAGCGGATTGTGTTCGCGGTGTTGTGCGATTGATCTCGTCGGCCAACACCACGTGGGCAAAGATCGGCCCGGGCTTGAACTCGAACTGGCGCGTGGTTTGGTCGTATACGCTGACGCCAACGATGTCTGCCGGCAGAAGATCGCTTGCAAATTGAATGCGTTGCCAGGAAAAGCCGAGGACTCGGGCGAAGGTACGCGCCAGCGTCGTCTTGCCGACCCCCGGCACGTCTTCAAACAGCACGTGCCCGCGCGCCAAGATGGCCACGAGCACCAATTCCACCACTTCCTGTTTGCCGACAAAGGTTTGCCCCACAGCCCGGACAATCGCCTGGCATTGGGCTTGGGCGGTTTGGGAGGCCAATGGCTGTAAAGTCTCTAACTTGTCAGGAGAAAGCGGGGACTGCGCCATCATTTTGCCTTGGTGCTGCAACGGTTGGTGGCGGCCTTGATCGCGGCGGCGGACGATTGGGCAACCTCCGCAACCTGGCTTGGCGTTTGTTGAATATGCTCGGCCTGCAACTGGTGGGCAATCCGCGCTTCTAAGCCGGCAGCATCCTTGTCGTGGCTGCAGACGGCTGCACTCATTGCTTGGACAATCAGAACCTTAGACACCAGATCGGCGTATTCTTGCAGCAGTGGGGCATCGGTTGTCTTGGCTGTGGCGACCAAGTTACGCCCAGCCTGGGCCTGTTGCAGAGCCCGCGTCGGCAGCCCGTCTTCGAGCAGAACCTCAGTGAAAAAACGATGTACTGGCGCAGACTTGGGCTGAAGGCGCACAGCCTCTTCGAGGGCCGATTCCGCGTCCCCATAGGCATGGTCCCGCTGATGGGCGACCGCCAAAGTGACCCAGGCCTGTGTTGATTCCGGCGCCACAGCCAGCGATTTCTTCAGCATTTGCACGGCTTTGGCTAGTTGGCCCCTCTCGACGAGCACGGCACCCACTTCGCGCAAGGCCTCGGGGTGCTGCGGGTCCAGGCTCAGACAGCGTTCAAAAGCCACCTGCGCCGCCTCCAACTCGCCAGCCATCATCAGGATTTCGCCCAGGCGAAGCCACGATTCACTACTTTGTGGTTGCAGGTTCGTCGCCTTGTGAGCAGCCTCGAGCGCCTGCGGCACTCGCCCGCGAGCCAGCAGGGTACGCGCAGAAATCAGCAGCAACATCGCGTGGTCCGGGTGCAGCTTCAACCCAGCCGTGGCCACCTGACTCGCATGGGCGGCGTCGCCAGCGCTCAGGAGCAATTCGGCCATGCGAACAGCGGCTTCTGCATCGTCTGGCAACAGGGTCAGGCGACGGGCATAGGCCGCAATGGCCTCTTGCGGCAGACCGGCTCCATCGAGCGCCCGGGCCAAAGCGCCAGCTAATTCAGGGTCTTGCAAATGTGCCTGCAGCCTCGGTTTCAACAGTTCCACGGCTTGAGCATGTTGTCCGCGTAGCATCAGCGTTTCGGCCAGCGGCAGCGCTGCGGCCTGATCGCCGTCGGCCAGCAATCGCGTGAGTGCGGCTTGAGCCTGCGCTAGATGTCCTTGATCCCGTTGATCAATGGCTCGCTGCAGCGGCGTGCCGGTCGGCGTGGCCAACTGCGGACCACTGCACGCCAGCGTGATCACCAGAGCCATACCGAGACCAATGCGAGAAAAAGCAACGGTTTTTCGCTGGCATACCTGGGCGCGAGACCTGCGGGACGTGGCGTGTACGGTCGGCAATCGCTGTCCTTGGCCGGCCCCGTTGCACCAGCGAACTGGGATTGAAACACGCTTGGCTGCGGCGCTCAACCGTCGCTGCCGCCGGGGCAGCCTAAGGCCGCTTGCCCCGGGTACCTCGGCCGGAATCTTCGCAGACGTCGGTCTAGCCACGATGTCCGGCCCCGGCTCGCGTCAATCGCCCACATGCCATTTTCGCCGATTAGCCTTGACATCATCGGTGGTTGGCTTGATCCGATGCAGCAGGCGCCCCTGCTGGTCGCGCGAAGGCTTAGCGACGCGAAACAGGGAAGGTTGCTCCTCTGTTTTTGCATTTATTTCAACATCTTCGGCGAGTATTCCAGGTGTTTCCCGATCTTCAAAGATCGCCCGCCAAGGGCACTCTGGCTCGCAGGCGCCGCAGCTGATGCATTCAGTCGGATGAATGTACAGCATATTCGGCAGCTCCGCGGTCGGCGCAGCCTTGAGTTCGTAGATGCACTCTACGGGGCAGACATCGACGCAGCCTTTGTCGACGCAATCGATGCACAATCGGGTGATCAGGTAGGCCATGCCGCCTCCCCAGCGGAAATGGTTTGTACTTTAGCAGCCTTGTCGCAGTTTCTGGTAGCGGCAGTCGCGGGGGAAACGGCTGCGCCAGCGGATGCTGCACGGGGTGCGCCGTTCAATCGGCGTCTTGGCGGTATGCACGCGATGGACCTGGACAATGGGTGCCTGAAGCACGCCTGCAGCCCAGTCTAGGGCGGCGATCATCGCGCAATTGGGGGCGAGTTGCAAAGACTTGCTGCTAACCACTCTGAATAAAGCTGATTTGTCGCATTTGCTAGGCTGTTCATTGGCCCCTCGACCGCTGCGCTGACTCGTGGTTGAATCATTGCCGCGGTTGCACCGTTGATCGAGCGGACGCCCAATAACCTGGTGGCAAGGAGCCCGTCATGAGTGATCAGGCAAGCATTCCAACCCCGACCCTAGCGAACCCAAGGCGATTTCTAGCTTTTGGCGGACTACTCGGGCTGTTCGCCCTGGCAAGCGCGGGCTGTGGCCCAGTCTATGTGCAGCAGCGCGATGACGGCTACTACGGCAACAACGGCTATCAGGCACCGCCTCAACAGGGTGTTCCTCCTCAGCAAGTTGTGCCCGCACAGCCCGGCTACGGCCAGCCGGCGTACAATCAAACCGTGGACGCCGACGATCCGCGTGGGCATTTCCAGGACCTGGGCGCCTACGGTACTTGGACGACGACGAACGAATATGGAACAGTTTGGGTGCCTTACGCCAATCGTCAGACTGGCTGGCGACCGTATTTCTACGGCACCTGGGCGTACACGGACTACGGTTGGACCTGGCAAAGCGAGGAAACCTGGGGCGCTGGCCCTTACCACTACGGCCGTTGGGCTTGGTTGCCGAGCTGGCACTGGGTCTGGGTTCCCGGCTACACCTGGGGCCCCGCCTGGGTAGTTTGGGGCTCGGGCGGAGGCTGCGTCGGCTGGGCACCGCAGGGTCCGGGTTGGTCCTACGAAGAAACGCGAGTCCATCAAAGTTACTGGGTTTTCGTTCCCGAGAACCATGTCTACGGGCACCGCGTTCAGGAAGTCGTGATCGCCCCCGGCGACGTGCCGCGCGTGTACAATCAGACCGTTGTGATTCAGTCCAATGGGACCATTCGCGGTCATGATGGCACCTCGACGACCTATGCCCGCGGTCCCGATCCGGGGCGCGTGCACCAGTGGACCAACCGCACGGTTGAGACGCGGCGGGTCGATACCATCCCAGGCGCCACGCCGCGGCAGATTCCGGCCACGGCCAACGATCCGGGGCGCCGCACACAGCCGCAAACGCCCGGGAATCGTTCTGATCCTGTCCAGCCGGGGCGTACCGATCCCATCCAGCCCGGTCGCAACACGCCAAACCAGCCCGGCCGCACCGATCCCGTCCAGCCCGGCCGCACCGATCCCGTCCAGCCAGGCCGCACGGATCCGGTTCAGCCCGGCCGCAACCCGCCGACCCAGCCAGGCCGGACTGATCCTGTGCAGCCAGGCCATGTTGACCCCGTTCAGCCTGGTCGCCAGAATCCGCAGCCGATCCCGCAGCCGGTCCCTTCGCGTCCAGAGCCGACCCAACCGGTGCAACCCAGCCGCCCGGCTCCGAATTACGAGCCGCCGACTCGGCCAGCCCCTCAGCCGACTCAGCCGGTTCAGCCCACGCGTCCGGAGCCGACCCAACCGGTGCAACCCAGCCGTCCGGCTCCGAATTACGAGCCACCGACCCGGCCGGCACCTCAGCCGACCCAGCCGGTCCAGCCCACGCGTCCGGCTCCGAATTACGAGCCGCCGACGCGGCCTGCCCCCCAGCCGACCCAGCCCGCGCAGCCGGATGCCCCGGGACGTCAGGTGCAGCAACCCACGACGCCGACTCGGCCTTCCGGCAACTACGAGCCGCCGTCCCGTCCCGCGCCGCAGCCGTCTCAGCCGGTTCAGCCCACGCGCCCGACGCCGAGTCAGCCGAGCCAACCGCCGCCGCGGGCCAGTAATCCGCCGCCGTCCTATCGCCCGCCGCCGCAGCCGACCCCGGGGCCGACGCCGATGCCGGCGCAGCAACGGCGAAACAATCAGCAACGCAGCGGTCGCTAGGCTGATCATGAACACACCCGCCCCAACCGCCTTTTCTGGTGCGTTGGGGCGGCGCGTTTTTGCGGCCTTGAGCCTTTGACGCCCTGTCGCGGGTGGACAGGCTGGCGTGTGGCGAAGGAGATATCGATGCAATGGCCTAGAATGACTTACCTAATCCGCTGCGTCGGGTCCATAGGGGCCGCGGCTTGCCTGCTGTCGGCTTGTGGCAGTAGTGGGCCGCAACTGCTCGACGCGATGCCGCTTGCGGCGGACACGCAGCCCACGGCGCTGATGGTGCTTCCCGTCGGGCTGACGGTGCCCGGGACCACCGCGCTGGAAGTCGCCGCGCGAACCCTCGCTGTTGACCATTATCTCATGCAGAAACTGGAGTTGCCGATCATCAGCCTGTTTGACATCGACGTCAACAAGCGTGTGGATGATGTGCGTACTGCTTCGGCCGATACGGATTTGTTCACGAAATCTGCGGAGTTGGGGCTCGATGTGCGCAAGGCCGTGGTGCTGCACTTGCTCATCACGGAGAATCGCGCGACAAACCAGACTGATATTCAGGACTTGCGTAAGAAGGATCCCAAACAGCAGAAGACCTACCGCCAGCACGGGTTGTCCTCCACCGTGCGCCTCGAACTTACTTGGCTCGACGCCATGCGCGGGCAGCGATTGGGCGGGTTGACTCTTGAAATTGCAGATGATCCGACCGATTTTGTCCCCGGCGGCGACCCGCGACCGGGCGTAACGGCTGGTATTGAGTACTTGCTGGATAAATATCTGGAATTATACGGAGAATCTCTACAGCGCAAGGGACAGCGGCGCACGCGAGGGCTTGGCCTTGTCGATCACGTGGGAACCATGCTCAGTTGGCACGCCCCGGAGTTGCCAAGCCATCAGGAAATGCAACACGACAAGGCAGATATCCTCAAAGAAGCCGATGCTTTGGAGAAGTGGGACCGCTTTGCGCCAGGGCTCTCCGCCCGCGAACTGCATGACGCCGCTGGGCACAAAGGCGTGCTAGTTCATGTTGCGCAACCTCCTTTGGCCGCAGGGGATATCATCCTTTCTGCTCAGAAGCAGCCGGTGGCTGCGGCCTACCAGCTCGACCGACAACTGCAGGTTTGCGGTCCGTCGCCTTGCATCCTGCAGGTCTTTCGCGCAGGTCAAGTCATTGAAGTGCCTGTGAATTGGCCGGTCTTGGCCCCAGGTCAGGGGGCCGAGCCGCCCCATTGAACTCAGCTGTTTGCCTCGGTGGCGCCATGGTCCTGCCGTCATGACAAAGAGACGTCGCCCAACACAGGGTAATTTCTTTGCGAATCGGCATGCGGGTAAGCAGATCTTGGCGGCCGCGGCCCCGCTGGGCGATCCGACGACCCTGCAAGGCGTCTTGCACCGCTTTGTCTGGCGTGACGCTGAAAAACGTTTTGGTATCGCGGTGTTGCGCACCGATGACGGCGTGCATTGGACGGTCAAGGGCAATCTCGCGGGCTTGTGCGAGGGCGAATCCCTGCAGATTTGGGGCAAGACGGAACAGGATTCCACCTATGGTCCGCAGTTTCGCCTGACCCAAGCGCAGCCCCTGCTGCCGGCGACTGAGCAGGCCGTGCTGGCCTACCTGAAATCAGAACGGTTTCCGGGGATTGGTGCCGCGTTGGCCGAGCGCATTCTGGCTGCCTTGGGGCCAACCGCGCTGACACAGATTCAGGCAGACCCGGAAATTCTAACGGATATCAAAGGGTTGACGGCCAAGAAGCGCGAGGCCCTCTTGCAGGCCTTGGCGGAGCACACGGCAGAGCAGGCGCACGACCTCTTCTTTCGTGACCTCGGCCTGGGTCCCCATCTGATTACTCGAATTGCCCAACGTTATGGCAGAGATGCGGTGCGGCTTATCCGCGAGAATCCCTATCGCTTGGCCCAACAAGTGGCCGGGATTGGCTTTCGCACCGCGGACCGGATCGCACTAAGCCTGGGCTTCGCCTTGGATGCGCAGCCACGCATCGCCGCTGGCGTGCATTTTGCCCTGCAAGACTTGGCGACTCAAGGACATACGGCTCCACCGGTCACTGTGGTCACCGCCCATGCCGTGGCCTTGTTGGCCGTGTCCGAAGCGAGCCTTGAGCCGATTATCCAGCAGCTGTGCGAGGTTGGCAGCCTGCGGCGCATCGATGGCCAGAGCGGCACTTTGTTGGCCCTGCCGGGCTTGGCGGATGATGAAGCCCTGCTGGCCGAGCGACTCCACGCCTTGCTGCAGAGGCCAGCGCAGTCCCAAGACCTTGACGTTCAAGTACGCTTGGCACTTGCGGAAAACGCGCTTGGATTTGCGCTTCAGGGTACGCAGCGAGAGGCCGTGGCGATGGCTTTGAGCAGTGGGCTCTGCGTGGTAACGGGAGGGCCTGGCACGGGAAAAACTACGATTATTCGCGGAGTTTTGGCCGCCTTGCAGCCCGACTCAGCGCGCATTCTGCTGGCCGCACCGACCGGGCGCGCGGCCCGGCGTCTTGCTGAGTCCACCGGTCAGGAAGCCAAGACCTTGCATCGCTTGCTGGAATTTGAGCCGCGCTTGGGTCGATTTCAGCGCCATGAGGGCCATCCGCTGGAGGCCGATCTGGTCATTGTCGATGAAGTCTCCATGGCAGAAGTGCCTTTGATGTCAGCCCTTTGTGCGGCACTGCCAGAGGGGGCGCGCCTGATGCTGGTGGGCGATGCCGATCAGCTTCCGTCTGTCGGACCGGGCGCTGTGCTGCACGACGTGATTGCCTCGGGCCGGGCGGCGGTTATGGCCTTGGACCGCATCTTCCGCCAAGGCGAAGGGTCGCTGATCGTGGGCAATGCCCATCGCGTGCGGCAGGGACAACTACCTGAAACGTCAAATAAACCGGGCGAGGACTTCTACCTATTGCCGCGTCAGGAAGTCACCGACATTGTCGCGACGTTGATTGAAGTCGTCGCCCGCCGATTGCCACGAAGCCACGGCTTTGATCCCATCGCTGATGTACAAGTGCTTGTTCCGATGCACAAAGGGCCTCTAGGCACTCAGGCACTCAATGAACTCCTGCGTCAAGCCCTGAATCCAGTCGGGGCCGTGGTGGGCGGCGGTTTCAGGGCTGGGGACAAGGTGCTGCAGACCCGCAATGATTATGAACTCGAGGTATTCAATGGGGATATCGGCCGCGTGATGCCCCACGATGAGGCGGCGCCAACCCTCAATCGACAGGCGATCCTCGGCTCTGAGCCGACGGTGCGCGTGCGCTTTGGCGAGCGAGATGTCGACTATCCCCTGGCGCAGATAGATCATTTGCAGTTGGCCTATGCTGTCACGGTCCACAAGGCCCAAGGCAGCGAGTATCCGGCCGTCGTGATGCCGGTACACATGCAGCAATGGGTGATGTTACAACGCAATTTGCTGTACACAGCGATTACCCGCGGGCGGCGCTTTGTCGTGCTCGTCGGGCAGCCAGGCGCAGTGGAACGTGCCGTGACCAATGAAGATCAACTGCGGCGATGGACGCTGCTCGCAGACCGCTTGAAGTCCATGTGACCGCAGCGGATCCCGGCCGGAGTGGACGTGACGCCTTTGCCCGATACGAATCTAGAAATAGCCTATCCAATTGCGCTGTTGCCAGGTGAGCCCCTGCCTTTGGTAGCGCGGTTGCTGAGCAGTCGGCGCGATGGCACGGTGCGTATCGAGCTCTGGGAGCATGGGGCGGTGCAAAGCCGTCGCACTCAAAAGACTGAAATACTTGCGGTTTTAAGTGCGTCGGCCGATTGCTGGCAAGCGGCGGCGAGTTGGGTCCAGCAGGCGTTGGCGCAGATATCGACCGCAGACCTGCAACAGGCCTGGCAATTGCTCCATGATCAGCCCGTGGGTCCGGCCAGCATTGCGGCCTTGGTCCTAGGGCGCAGTGACGCGCTTGCGTGCGACAGTGTGACAGTGGCTATTTGCCATTGGAATCAAGGATTTTACTGGCAGGATGGCCGGCTTCAGGTCCGCGATCCAGCGCAGTGCGCTGCGCGTGTTGCCCAAGTTCAGGCCCAAGCCGTGTGGCAGGTTCGTGTGGGGCCGTGGCTCGAAGAACTCGAACAAATCCGCCAGGGTCGCCGGCGAGCAGTGCCCTTGTGGGCTGAGGAACTGGCGCAGTCTCTGGCTCCGGACCAAGGCAGAGAGGCCATGGCTTGGTTCATGCGGCAGGCTGACCGCAGTGGACGCACTGATCCCCATGCAATTGCTGGTGTTCTGCGGGAAATTGGTGCCTGGGACAATCACGACGACCTCGAACTCGCACGGGCTGGGTTGCTCGATCCGTGGCCTGCGTCCATCATCCTAGAATCACTGACTAATTGCGCGCGACTACTGCAGGACGATAGGCCCTACGTTGCGATCGACAACGATCATCCCCATGAAGTGGACGATGCCGTCTGGGCGACCGCGACCGAAGCCGGCTGGCAAGTGCGCGTAGCAATTGCCAGTCCTTCCGATGCCTTGCCCGCAGGCAGTCCCGCCGACCTGCAAGCCGCACGGCGCGGAGCCACGCTCTATCATCCCCGGTATACTATTGGCCTTTTGCCCCAGGAGATGGCACGCAGCACGGCTTCTCTGCTCGCGGGTCTGACTCGGCCTGCCTTGGTCTTTGCGGCCACGGTGAGGTCCGACGGAAGGATGACCGATTGTTCAGTGCAAGAACGCGCGGTTACAGTGGCCCAGGCCCGGAGCTACGGCAGTGTTGACACCATGTTCGCTGGCGACGAGGCCGAGATCGACCCCTGCCTGCGCGATTTGCTGCAGGCCACCCAAGCCCTGGAGCAGGCACGTATCGAGCGTGGGGCATACCTACTGTATAAGCCTGATGTGCAAGCGTTTTGTCAGCGATTTGGTCCGGTGACCTTGGAGCCGGCCGGACAGGACAGCCCGGCGCGACGGATGATCACCGAAGCCATGGTGCTTTGCTGTGCGATTGCCGCGCAGGTTGGGGCGGACGCTGGCTTGGCCTTGCCCTATCGCAGTCAACTGCCACCGCGCAATTCGCCTTTGCCTCCAGGGTTTTATGGGGATCCTCCCTCCATCCATGCGGTGCTCCGGACTTTGCCCCGCAGCGAACTGACGACGCGCCCGGCGGCCCACGGTGTCATGGCGTTGCCCGCCTATGTGCAGGTTTCTTCGCCCCTTCGCCGCTATTCGGACTTGGTCGCGCATCGGCAGTTGCTTGCCCACGTTCGCGGGTTGCCAGCAGTGCAAACTCCTGCAGAAGTGCTTAGTTGCTGCCAGCAGGCCGAATCAGCGAGCCACGCTCGGCGTCAAGCCGGGCGCAGGGGGGACCGCTACTTCAAGCTGGTATGGCTGGCGGGGCGCGGGGTTGGCTCACAGTGGCTGGGCTGGCTGGTTCGACCGCTGGGGCCCGGTCAGCATTTGCTGTGGCTGGACGATTTGGCCTTGGAAATTACAGTGCAAACGAGGTCTTTTCGCACAGGCGACCGCGTGATCGCCACGCTTGCGCAAGTCAATCCGCACCGTGGTGAAATCGAGGTCAAGGTCAGCGCGCCTTAGATGTTTTTGGTCCGGCCTATGCGCACTTTGTGAAGCCAAGGCCCCCAAGCCTGCGCACACATCGTTTCTTTTTGCCGCCTCCGGGGCATAAACGCGCGGGACAAGTGTTTGTCCATGTTGTATCCTGCGCCCCAGCGTGTTGGATGGGGAGCCAACGCGCATGGCAGCAGGCGCCTTGACGCTTTCAGAGCGCGGGCGGTGGTGACGGCAGAAGCCCTGGTTGAGCCGCAAGCCTGCGCCATTGAATTCTGTCCATCGCGCCGGCCCATGGTGCGACTGAGCGCAGCTCCGCATTCGAGTGGCTAGGACCATCCAATCGCGCAAGATTGTAGGTGAATGACGCTCATGCAAGCCCACCCTGGACCCCTGCCGCCGCTGCTGCAAACCTACGTGTTCTCGTGGGAAACGATGCACACGATCATCGGCGGGCGTTCGGCCATCGATCTGTCGCACCTGCGGTTGACCGATCACGGCAGCGGCGATGAGGCGTATCGATTCCTGCAGCGCTACGGCTATGACCTCAATCGCGCCAGCCATGTCGAAGAAGTCGAACGAATTCGAGTAGAAGGGCTAGGATTTCTTCGCGGCATGGTCCTGCAGGGTCTGCCAGACGTCCACGTACCCGATGGCCTTGATACGCTACCGATTCTCGACGTCCTGCGCATAGCCGCGGGTGGGGCTCCGGTGCCCCTGAACCACCAAGGCGTTCAGGTGCGCGCGGATTTGGCGACGGCCTGGAGTTGTGCGCTGTTGCGCGTCATGCACACGGTCGCCCACGCCGCAAACTACTTCCAGAACAACTTCTACCCGGAGATTCGCGAGCGCATCCTCAATCGTTTTGTCCAGCAAGTCCGCACGCGTGAAGATGGATCTCAATTTTTGCACTGCGCTAGCTTTGACGTGCCGCTGGTGCGGTTTGAGGTCAAGGAAACCAAGCCATTGAGGTCGGTGGTTCTTAAGCTCTTGCAAAAACAAGAGAATGTGGCCTATGACCTTTTTGACCACATCGGCGTGCGCATCATCGTTCGCCGCCCGGTCGACGCGCTGTTTGCGGTGCGGGCGTTGCGCGAAGAACACACCATTATGTACCCGAACATCAAGCCAACGCGATCGCGCAACACGTTGATTGATTTGGATGCCTATGACTTGCACGTGCGCGCCTGCCTGCTGAAATTCCAGCGTGGTGAACTCGACGAGGCTGCTACCGCCCGCGCCATTCACCTCTTTGACATCAAGCCGGCGGGCAGTGAGCAAATCGATTGGAATCCGTACAGTTCGGACAAGTACCGCTCCATCCAGTTTACGTCGCGGCAGATGATTCGCCTTGAAAATCCACTGTATACGCGATTGCTCGAGGCGCAAATCATCGCGCGCAAGCATTTGCGGGGCGATCAACTCCAAGAGATGTTGATGGCGCTTTCAACCATTGGCGTTGAGCCCAACATTCAGTTCTTCTTTCCCTATGAAGTCCAGGTGATGGACATCGCTAGCTACGAAGCGGCGACTTCCGGCCGAGCCAGCTATGCCGAGTACAAGCAGCGACAGATCGCGTCGGTGCGGCGGCGTGTGATGCCGCGCGTGTTGGAATTACTTGGAATTACTCAGGAATCTGGTGCTGGGCGCGTCGATCCTGCGCAGGCGGCGGGCGGCAGCGGCGCGCGCAAACGCGGTCCTTTTGCCAGTACCGGGATCTTGCCGCACATCCGTGCAGAAGACCTGCAGATTCCTGGCGAAAGCTAGCCATTGCCGCTGGCTCAGGGATCGCATGACCGTCCATGCTTCGCCTACAGTGCTGCAACCCCACGGACCGGATGGGCTTTGCTCGTACGCCGACGCGTTGGCCCTGATGCAGAGTTTGGTGCAGCGCCCTGCGTCGCAGCCGGACTTCCTGATCAGCGTCCAGCACCCGCCGACCATCACCCTGGGCACACGGGGAGGACAGGAATTCATCCATGATCAACCAGGATTGCCCCAGCCGGCCCTGTGGCGTACGGCGCGCGGCGGCTCGATCACGATGCACGCGCCGGGGCAGCTCGTCGTCTATCCGGTGATTCAATTGAGCAAAATGACTGGCGCGATTGGTCGCGGCCCCTTGGGCGACTTGCCGGCTTACGCCCGTCTGCTCGAGGCGGCTGTCCTGGAAACCTGCGCTACCTTTGGCATTCACACCTCTGTGCGGCCTGGCTTTGCAGGTGTCTGGTGCGGCGATCGCCACAAGATAGCTAGCTTGGGCGTGGCAGTGCAAAGGGGCTGGACTCTTCATGGGTTGGCACTCAACGTCGGGCCCGACCTGGGCCTGCTGGCCACCGTGACTCCCTGCGGATTGGCCGACGTTCAATGGACATCCCTGGCCCATCAGTGTCAGCAACTAGGCTTGCCGGAACCGCAATTGGCTGACGTCGAAAGGGAACTGCTGGAGAATCTGCGCAAACGCCTGCACCGATCGCAGCCCGGACAACCGCCGATTCCTTGACGTCAAGCCGGTCAGCGTCCGACACTAATCGCCGCTGGACCGCGCATTTCACGCTGTTTGGGCTGGCTTGGTCGTCCCGACGCGGCCTGATTTCCTCCCCGTCGCCGGCTGATGTCGGCCCCTCATCTGGAAAAGAACCCCATGACTGAACGAAAGAAAGTCGTGCTTGCCTATTCTGGCGGCCTGGACACCTCCGTGATGCTGCACTGGCTCAAGTACGACCAGGGCTATGACATCGTCTGCATGACGGCTGACGTTGGGCAGGGCGAGGAACTGAGTGGGCTTCAGGAAAAAGCCGTTAAATCAGGGGCTTTAGGGATTCACATCCTCGATCTGCGCGAAACCTTTGTGCGCGACTACGTTTTCCCTTCACTGCAGGCCAACGCCTTGTATGAAGGCTATTATCTGCTGGGCACTTCGCTGGCTCGGCCGCCGATTGCCAAGGCCTTGGTCGAAGTCGCACAGGCCGAAGGCGCCTTTGCCATCAGCCATGGCGCTACGGGAAAGGGCAATGATCAAGTGCGCTTTGAGCTGGGCGCCTATGCGCTCAAGCCGGATATCCATGTCATCGCGCCGTGGCGGACTTGGCCGTACAAGTCGCGTTCGGACTTGATCGCCTACTGCCGGCAGCACGACATTCCCGTGACGGCTACGGCCGAGAAGCCCTACTCCACAGACCGGAATTTGCTGCACATTTCCTTTGAAGGCGGCATTCTCGAGGATCCGTGGGTCGCGCCGCCGGCCGACATGTTCCGTTTGACCGTAGATCCGCGCCAAGCCCCGAATGAACCAGAGGAAATCGAGATCGCCTTTGAGGACGGCGTGCCCGTCAGCATCGGCGGCGTGCGGCTGGGCCCCGTGGCTTTGCTCGAAAAAGCCAATGAGATCGGCGGTAAGCATGGCATTGGTCGCGTGGACATCGTCGAGAATCGCTACGTCGGGATCAAGTCGCGTGGCGTTTATGAAACCCCTGGAGGCACACTGCTTTACCACGCCCATCGGGCTGTTGAGAGCTTGGTGCTGGATCGGGAAGTGATGAACCTGCGCGACGGCCTGGTGCCTCAGTTCACGCGGATGATTTACAACGGCTACTGGTTTAGCCCTGAGATGACGCAGATGCTCCGATTTATCAAGAGCATTCAGCAAGGCGTTACGGGTGTGGCCCGCTTGCAGTTGTACAAGGGTAATGTGATCGTGACGGGGCGTAAGGCTCGCAATTCACTCTACAATCCTGAGTACAGCACCTTTGAGGCCGACCGAGTCTACAATCAGGCGGATGCCGACGGCTTTATCAAGCTCAATGCATTGCGCCTCAAGCTCTCGACCTACCGCGATCGCGCCATGTTGGCCGATCCGACGCCGGACGTCATCGAAGAGATGAACGATTTGCGGCAAAACTATATTGAATAACATCGGCTTACCCCGGTTTGGTTCATGCGATGCGCACCTACCCTTTGAAACGGCCGCGCCACCCGGCCCCCAGGATTGACGCCATGAATGCACGCATCAAGGTCTTTGCCGGTTCGACACACCCAGAACTGGCTGAATTGATTTGCCGCAACCTGGACCTGCCCCTGTCCAAGTCCGAGACGGTCAAGTTCTCCAATGACAACCTGATGGTCAAGATTCAGGAGAACGTGCGGGAATGCGATGTGTTTTACATCCAGACCTCAGCGCTGCCGGTCAATGAAGCCATCATCGAGACGCTGATTGCCATCGATGCGCTCAAGCATGCGTCCGCAGCGCGTGTAACTGCAGTTCTTCCCTACTTTTTCTACGCCCGGTCTGACAAGAAGGACCGGCCCCGCATTTCCATCACGGCCCGCTTGATGGCCGACCTGCTGCAGACGGCTGGTGCCGACCGCGTGCTGACGATGGACCTGCATTCCCCGCAAATTCAAGGATTTTTCCGCATTCCGGTCGATCAGCTGGTCGCTGCACCGATTCTGTGCGAGCACATGCTGCGCGAGGACCTGTCCAACCACGTACTGGTCGCTGGTGATGTCGGAGAAGCCAAGGATATCGGGCGATTTGCCAACATGTTGCACTTGCCAGTGGCGATCGTCGACAAGCGCCGCTATGGCGACGACGACAAAGCCGTGGCCACCAACCTGATCGGCGACGTGTCGGGCAAGCATACGATCATCGTCGACGACGAAATCGCCACGGGCGGTACGATCATCGAAGCGACCAATTTCCTCATTAGCCGCGGCGCTTTATCAGTGCGGGTTATGGCAACCCACGGCGTGTTGTCTGGCCCCGCCATCGACCGCATCAACCGCAGCGTCATCTCCAGCGTGCTGGTGACCGACACGATCCCGCTGCGCGAAAAGCTCTCCGAGAAGGTACAAATCCTATCGATTGCGCCGGTGTTTGCCAAGGCGATTCGCCGAATTCACGATGGCGACTCGGTCAGCGACTTGTTCTAGAACATCTAACCCCGAAGTACCTTTGGGGTTAGATGTACAGTGTTTGCTTCTAGTTTCGAGGGGCGCGCCATCTCCACTTTCGCCGTGCCAGACTTGGCCCGGCTCATGGGCTACGTGCACCGTGGAGTCCTCTCCACTTTCGCCGTGCCAGACTTGGCACGGCTCATGCGCTGCGCGCACCGCGGAGTCCTCTCCACTTTCGCCGTGCCAGACTTGGCACGGCTCATGCGCTGCGCGCACCGCGGAGTCCTCTCCCCGCCC
>CAIMEY010000062.1 GCA_903840165.1 uncultured Myxococcales bacterium
ACGGCTGCGTTCGTCCAACTGTTGGGCCAGAACCGTGTATTGCAGGAAAATTTGTTCGTCAGTTTTCATGGCCGGCGACTATACAGCTTAACCGCTAGATCGTCGAGTTATTTTTGCACGCGCCCTAAGTCCTTTCCGGGTTGCCGGAAAGGACGCGGCGTTGTGGACTTTGCAGCCGGGGACCCGGCCGAACGCAGGGGTGAGCCCGCGCGCGCGGGCGAGGAGAGCCCTGGGCCCCCCTGAAACTAGAAGCAAACACTGTACCTCGAACCCGCAAGGAACTTCGGCTTTGAGGTACTAGTGGGCGAACAACGGGACGACGGTAGCGATGCTGACTTCTACTATTCTGAAATCGTTTGGATTTCATGCGCCAACATCGTGAACGTGCCCGCATTGACTTTGGGCCTCTGCTTGGTTGCACCAGGGACCGGCGGCGTGACGCAGCAGAGTATTTCAGACGACAATGCCAACCTGCGCAGTTGCGCTGCCTTTGTACCCCGCGAAAATAAAGGACTCCGCGAACTCGCAGCGTGGCTCGCTTGCATCGGTCAGCACGTTTGCGTCTGCCAGTCCTCGGCCCAGCTAATCCCCAAGCACATACCCAACATCGAAGGTGATGTACTGAAATTCACGACCCGCTGCCGGCACGATGCCGCCCTCGACGCCCAGCATCAGGCGGCCCGTCGCAGAAAAGCCTTGATGAATCGAGGCAATGGCCCCCAAATGGCCCGTGCTCGGGTGCACCAGCAAAGCGGCCTGCAGCACGCGATGCACCCCAGACTCGGCCGCCATGTGATTGGCCACGCCTACGCTCAGCGGACCGGCGTCAAAGTGCTCGGCAATGCCGGCGCTGAAATACAGGGAGCGCATGCCCAAGAAAGCCGTCCAAATATCACGGGTTTGCTGTGATTCGCCATGCACCTTGAGCGTGTCGTGGCGGGGCCCGGTGACCACGCGCTGTCCGGTCAGTTCCACCTGATCACTGCGCTTTGCGCTCAGGACCCAACCGATCTGAAGGTCTAACTGATTGATTTGCCGCCATAAACGCCCTTGAACGCTCAGCCAAATTTGCGGGATTGGGTTGCTGTCGAGCCGCAGTTGCGCATTGATCGTGCTCGGCGACACATGGCTGTAGCCCAGACCGAGGCTGCCAAAGCCGTAAAGCATTGGATGTTCAGGGAGTTCATCGGCATTTGCTGCCGGTGCGAGGCCCAAAGCCAAGGGCAGCAGCGTCAGCAGCAGGGCAAAACGCCTGCGCCCAAGCGACGTTTGCGCCCAACGGCTGCAGGTCAAGGCGAGCCGCTGGCACAACGATAGGGCGCAGAGTTGGTGGTGCAAGGGCTTCATTCCAAAGGCGAAATGGGCATCGCTGCCCAGCACAACTCAATCGTCATCCAAAGTAAAGTCCGCAAACCCACAGGGCAAATCCGCCAAATGTTGCGCCTAGCCAGCGCCAGCCGGCGGGCTGCCATTGCCCCTCGGCGTTGATGCCGCGGCGAATGACTTGGACAAGGCCCAGAAGCCAAAGGAGAAAGCCCAGGGAAACGGCTGCAGACGTCAGCGGACCGACGCCGACCGGGCGCGCGTAATCGGCCTGAAAACGCCGCAAAAGGCTGGCCGGGTCGCGCTTGTCCCCACGACGGTCGGCAATTCGCACCAGCAGTGGCGGAATCCGCTGATTACACAGCTGAACCCAGTCTGCCCTTGGCTGAGCCAGGGAGCGCGCGGCAATGAGACCACTGCGCAGGGCATCCAAGGCTCTTAAGGTTTGTTCTGGATTGTCTTTTTCGGCGCGGTTGGCGAGGTCCAGCAGGGCTTGGCCCGCCTCATCGGTCAGACCACCGACGGGCAAATACCAGCGCAGGGTCCAACGATATTCATCAATCGCTTCATTGAGTTTCCCGGCTTTCTCCAGACTCACGGCGCGCGACCACGCCTGCCCCTGCTCCCAGGCCGTGCGCGCAGTCAGGGCCGTCAGCACCAGCAGGACCGACAGCAGGGGCCAACGCCAATTCAGGAGAAAAGCACGCATTTAGACCAAGTCCCGGCGTTCAAACAGCAAGACCGCCAGCACCAGGAACACGGCCGTCCACGAGAGGCCGTACGCCGTCGCCGCGCCCAGGTAGGCATTGGGGATGGTCCAATCGAGCAGCAACTCATCGGAAATATTAAAGGTTGACAGGTCCGGCACCACGGCCAGCAGCACGCGGCCCAGGGCGCGCATCAGTGGGACCTCGACAAACACGCCTTTCTGGGCACCCAGCAACTCGCTGATTACATAGGTAATCCGTCCGATGACAAAGACCCCGGCGGTCAGCACACCCGAAAGGATCGGGCTCGACAGGGCTGAGAAGAACAAAGCCACGGCGGTAACCAGCATGATTTCAATGAATTGTAAGGCCAATGCCTCGGCGATGACCGGTGTTAGCCAGCCGCCACGCAGCAGCAGAACGCCTGACCAAACGAATGTTAAAATCAGAAGTTCCGCTAGAAGTAGCAGCACAAGCCCCAGGTACTTGCCCAGCAGGAACTCCGCGCGCCGCAGCGGCTTGGGCAGGATGGCGTACAGCGTCTTGCGCTCGATTTCCTTGGTCATCAGCACCACACCCAGCAGGATCGCGGTGAGGTTGCACAAGAGCGGAATGGTAAATAGGCCGAAATCCTGAACCAATCTAGCGCGTTGGTCGACCAGGGCCAGATCCGACAGCACCACCGAGAAAATCAGCAGCAGTACCGCAGCGCCGAGGATGCCAAAAAATAAGCGATTTCGCCCGGCTTCGCGCACCGTGTTGGCGGCCACAGCACCGACTCGGCGCAGGGAGGCGAGGGGGCCTTGGACCTGCAACTGTAATCCGCCGCTGGTGGTGATGCTGCTCATGGCTTCTCCTTGGCAGCAGATTTCTCTTCCAGATGAACGGATTTGCGTACAAAGAGTTCTTCGAGCGAATCCCGGCGTGGCGACAGTTCCGTCAGTTGCGCGCCACAACTCAAGGCCGCCGCCGTCAGCGCCGAAACTTGCGCGGTCGGCAGGACCAATCTCACGGTAGTGCTTGATTGATCGAGCAATTGCACGCCCGCCACCCTTTGCAAAGCGGCAACCGCCGGTTCCGGGTCAATCGGCAGCGTAAAATGCGCTTCCGATTCAAGGCGGTCGGCGTGCAGCAGGTCACTCAGCGCGCCCTGGGCAACCACGGCGCCACGATCGAGGATGCACACGGAATCACAGAGGGTTTCTACGTCCGCGAGCACGTGGGAGCTGAAGAACAGCGACTTGCCCTGACGGCGCAAATCAATCATTAATTCGCGAACTTCTTTGCGTCCAATCGGATCCAGACCGCTCATCGGTTCGTCCCATACCAGCAGGTCCGGGTCTGAGAGCAGACTCTGCGCAATGCCGACGCGTTGCAGCATTCCCTTGGAAAATCCGCGCAAGGGGCGGTTCATCGACTCAGAAAGGCCAAGACGATCGAGCAGTTCTGGAATCCGCTTGCGCAAGGTGCCGCGATCCAGACCGTAGAGGCGACCGACATAGTCGAGCACTTCGGTCGGCTTGAGGTAATCGTAAAAGTATGGGGATTCAGGTAGATAGCCGACACGGGCGCGGGCCAGCGGATCGGTGGGGTCAAGGCCAAACAAGCGAACTTGACCCTGCGTTGGCCGAATCAGCGTCAAAATACACTTGATGGACGTGGTCTTACCCGAGCCGTTGGGGCCCAGATAGCCCAGGGACTCGCCGCGCCGCACCTGTAGCGAAACGCCACGGAGCGCCTGCACTCGGCGACCGAAAAAACCTACGCGAAAGGTCTTCGCTAACTTTTCGACTTCTAAGAGGATATCGGCGTCAGCCATGACCCATTGCCCGCGGACCTCCGCGCCCTGCAGGGGAGGACGCTAGCCCAGCCGCGGCATTTGAGCAATTGCTCGCTGGCGGCTGCCGTCGACAAGCCAGGGCAGGGGCAGCTAGACCTGAGAAATTTCGCAGGTTTTGCCTAGACAGACCTTACTTCGCGGCGCCGATAACGCCACAACCGGCGCGCGGCCCAGCGTTGCCCGTCGGCTGACCACCGTCATCGGTCTTGGCATGGACGATCACAGCCCGGCCCAAGATGGCGTTGGCACCGAAGATGCTCGCATTTTCAATCACGATTTCGTGGTGAACCTTGCCCTGGGCATCGGCCTGCAGGTTGCCGAGGTCGCCGGCATGACGCGCCGCCTGACTGGGCAAGCCGTGCTGGTGGCCTTGGGGATTGTAGTGATCGCCCGCAGACTTACCGTCGCCGCTGGAGCAGTCGCCAAACTGATGCACATGAAAGGCGTGCAGCGCCCCGGGCGTTAGGCCTTGCAGATCCGCGATAACCTTGAGCTTATCGTCCTGCGTTTCAAAACGGACGGTGCCTTTGACGGTGCTGCCGGTGGTGGGCTCAATGGCGGCCAGCGCGGTCGTCGGTCCCATAGCTGCGTGGTCATGCGCCGGGGCTCCCGTTGCGGGTGCAGTGGCCGCCGGGGCGGCAGCTTCGTGCTTGCATTGTCCAGCGGCGCAGGCAGCGACCGAGGCAGTAAGGGCAAGCAAGGTAAGAATCTTGTTCATGGTTTCTCCTCAATGGGGTCCAAGCTTGGCGGCCAAGCTATTCGTTGTGGCAGCCATCGCCACCGCAGACGTCGATGATCTCGCCTGTGCGGAAGAAATGCACCATTTGTTGACCGTGGTGCGGGTTTTTACGGGGTAATCCGTGCGGATCGTTGCCCGTGCAATGTTGGACACCGCCGGCAACGAGATTGCAGCTGAAATTGCCCGCGCAGCTGCCGTCGGCCGCGCAGGGGCCGTTGTCACCCGGGTCTGGCGGCGCGTTGCCGTAATTGGCCCAAGGATTGCCAAAATCCCATGAGATCATGGCACTTCCTTGAACCGGGTACGCCGTTTCCTTGACCCCCGCCACAGGCCGGCCCCAGTTGGCCATGAGGGCAACGCCGAGGTTGGAACGCGCCAGGATCTCATTGGCGACCGGCGCAACTTGATGATCTCCTTTGGCAATATCCATCAGCACTTGGTGACTCGGCGTGCCAGGGTAGGGATCGAGGTTCAGGTGCCGGTAGTGCGTGATCGGATCGGTCGCATCCCACAGCAGCTGAATGGTCGCTAGCAGCACCGCTTGCTCCCGCGAGTCCGGGAAGTTGCCGGCGATGATTTGAAAGAAGACCTCGAAATCCTTGGATCTTTGCAGCAAGAGGTCATAATTATTGCCCGGCACGCCCAAATCGCCACGCGTGACGTCCTGGCTCAGCGCCACCACCGTGCCGCCGAAAATGCCGCCTTGAGAATTGCCGAAGTAATACATCTGACTCGGGTCAACCGTGACCTTGTTTTGCACCAAGGCCGGCAACTGCCCGAGCTGCTTTTGCATGGCCCGTTGCAGCAGCAGCCACTCAATCATCGATTGCTGCAACTTATCGAACATCGTGACGATTTGGTCCATGTCATTGACCGCCAGCAAAATGGACGGCACATCGAATTGGGACATGCCGCGCATATGGCAAGCGTAGAAAATCAGGTTGTTTTGGCTGGCCAAGTCGTCAATATAGCCCGAGTCCATTTCCAGGGCGTGGCCATTGAGGCCATGGCCATACTGGACCAGTCCCTGCGGCACGCCGGCCAGGGCCACACGCGGGATGCGGACAAAGAATTCTCTGTCATCCCAGCCATTTTGCTGCGGCACACCTTTGGCATCGCGTTGCAGGACTTCAATCGGACTGCCGTGGACCGTGGCCTTGGTCAGGTAGCGCGGCACATGCATGGTGCCACTGATTTGCATAGCCATTTCAACGCTTTCGTCGGTGCTGTAGGTCTTGACCTCGGTGACCGTCAGCTTGGGTCCCTGATCGCCCGTGGCTGCAAAGGCCGCCGTGCGCATCGACAGCAGCGCGGCGTGCTCGGCAGCATCACTGGCAGTGACAAAACCCCAGGCAAGTTGCAGGCTTTCCTTGGTCACGCCTTGGCTGGTCAAGGCAGCCACCACCGTGTCCGAGCGGGCTTGGCGACGCGCCATCGGCTTGCCTGCCGTCTTTCCGGCGAGGAGGTCGGCAAAAGCCTGGGACTGGGGATAGAGTTTGCCAGACTTATCCTGGAGTTTGCGCACGCCAATGGCATACTGGGTAGCGGGTTTGAGGATCTCCGCCGGGCGAACGATCAGGGTGCGGACACTGGCGTTGCTCTCACCGCGGTCGAGCTCGGTAAAATAGGCAACCCTACGCGCATACTGGCCTTTACCGTCCAGTTCCAGCCAGACGATCGGTGCATCGGCGGCCAAGGAGTCGGCCACGTGCCCTTCATCGGCCAAGTTGGTCGGGTCAAGGCCGGGCCACACCATGAGCAGGGGCGAGCCCCAGGAATAGCCGTCAAGCTTGTTATAAGGGCTTGGATCCAAGGGCGTTCCGTCGATGTTGCGCGCCAGGCTCGTGCTGCCAAATTGCAGGTTGAACCCGGTCGGGCTGTCGGCGTTGGCGGCCAAGAACCAGTCCGAAGGCCAAGGCATCGCGCAGTGACCCCCGCCGAGCGGATCGCAGTCCAGGGCCGGGTCGGTCTTGGTGTCGGCCGAAGAATCTGCTGTTGCGGCCGTGACATCGGTGGCCATGACGTCCGTAGTTACGGTGCCATCGGCTATCGTCACGTCGCTAGCGGCCGAAGCATCGGTGACCAGCGCGGTGGTCTTGCTGCTGCAGGCTACTAACGCTGAACTAAACGCAATAACCAGAAATAGTCGGGCGAACATCGCAATCTCCAGGGTGCCCAGGCACCTCGGGGGCACCAGCCGAGGCCTGCCAATCCTAAGCCTTTTCGCCGCCCGCGGGAAGAACGGCGCCTGCGGCAAGCGCGGCGACTGTGCCTGTCGCGCAACCAGAGGCTCCGTTGGCCTGCAGCCCGTGGCGGTCATCGGCCGGTCAGCCTAAACTGCGCTATCGAGGTATTATACTATAATTACAAGGTGTTATATGTCGACAGTACCGCAGGGATCGGTCGACTACCGGTGTCGACGGTTCGCTGGCAAGCCGCCACCGCTTTTCCCTTGCCGCAGACGCTCAGCGGTCCTAGAGTCAGCCTTGCCCCGCTGCCTGGCCCTAGGCCCTGGCTGGAGAACGTCATGGCCCAACTGCTCATTGTCGATGACGACCTATCACTGCGCGAATTTCTTACGATTTTTCTGCGAAAGGACGGTCACGACATTGAGGTGGCGGCCAATGGCGTGCGCGCCCTGGAACTGCTGGAACAACGGTCTTTTGACCTCGTCATGACCGACGTCCGCATGCCGCGCATGGGGGGCCTCGACCTGCTGGACGCGATTCGCGAACGCAAGATCAAGACTCAAGTCATTGTCATGACGGCTTTTTCCAGCACCGACATAGCGCTGGAAGCCATGCGCAAGGGTGCCTACGACTACATCGTCAAGCCCTTTCAGCTTGCAGAAGTAAAGGTTATCGTTCAGAAATGTCTGGAGCAGGGACGTCTGGTCGACGAAAACCAAGCGCTCAAGAAGAAGCTTGAGGATTCTTCGGCCAAAGGTCGCTCGCAATTCATCTATCAATCTGCGGCGATGGGTGAAGTTGTTCAGCTCATCCAGCGTGTGGCGCGTACGCCGTCTTCAGTGTTGGTCCTGGGCGAATCGGGCACGGGCAAGGAACTGGTTGCTCGGGCCCTGCATCAGCAAAGTGACCGTCATGAAAAGCCTTTTGTTGCGATCAACTGCGGCGCTATTCCCGAGCCCCTGATGGAATCGGAGCTGTTCGGTCACGTCAAAGGCTCTTTTACCGGGGCGACCAAGGACAAGAAGGGCCTGTTTGAAGCAGCCCACGGCGGTACGCTTTTCCTCGATGAAATCGGGGAGTTGTCGGTCGGTCTTCAGGTCAAACTGCTGCGCGTGCTGCAGGAGCGAGTGGTGACCCCGGTGGGCGATACCCGTGAGATTTCCGTCAATGTGCGCGTGGTAGCGGCGACGCACCAGAACCTGCGCGATCTGATTGCGGCGGGACGTTTCCGCGCTGACTTGTATTTCCGCTTGAATGTCATTGAGATCAAGATCCCGAGTCTTAGGGAGAGGCCGGCCGACATCCTGCCCTTGGCTCAGCACTTCCTCAAGGTGTTCAATCAGCGGCTGGACCGAAATCTTCAAGGATTTGATGCAGAAGCCGAGCAAGTGCTGCAGCAGCTGCCCTATCCCGGCAATGTGCGCGAACTGGAGAACGTGGTCGAAAGGGCTGTGGCTCTAGAGACGGGATCGCGCATTACTACGACGTATTTGCCCGATCCGGGGGCAACGGCTTGGCTGGGTCGGAGTACGGGCGGCACCGAAGCAGGCCTGCAAAAACCCGCGGATTCACTTCAGATTGCCGTGCGCAGCATTGAGCGCTGGCTGGACCAGACCGACGGCGTGCTGGACAGTGAAGATTTGGTGGATCGCTTTGAAAAGGCAATCTTGGAAGCAGCATTGCGGCGTACCGACGGCAACAAGACCGAAGCAGCGCAGCGCCTGGGACTGACTTTCCGCGTCCTGCGCTACAAGCTGAGCAAGCACGGCCACGATGCCGGCAACGCCTAAAATCCGGCAGTTGCATAGCCAATTTTGACGAAATCTCTAGAAACAGAAGCAGTTGCTAGTGTGACGAAAAACGTCAGCATTATCGCTGGTGCGTGACGGATCTTGTCATATGCATGGCCATCGTCCCGGCCCGTTGATGGGCGGTGTGCCAGGGAAATAGACTTAATTTCAATAACTAAGAGAAAACTGTGTGCTTGGCACGGACTTCTGGCACCGATTCTGCAATACCGTATATCGCGCTGGCCAGGCCATCGCAGCGCGGTGGTCCAAGCGAGCCGATTCGCGGGACACGACCCCGACCAAACAGCACGGATTGCGTGCAGGGAGATAACAAATGCTTAAGAACTTTCGCAATAACAAGGGTTTTACCCTGATCGAGTTGATGATCGTGGTGGCGATTATCGCCATTCTGGCCGTGGTCGCAGTGCCGCAGTTCACCAAGTACATGCGCGCCGCCAAGGCCGCTGAAGCCAAC
>CAIMEY010000063.1 GCA_903840165.1 uncultured Myxococcales bacterium
CATTGTTCGAGATACCGGAAGCAACAAACCCTGTCTCGGCGCTGCGCCCAAGGGTGATACCAACTTGGAACGGCAGTACTTTTCCGGCATGGACTGCGGCATCAAAGCAAGCGCCCACGGCATCAACGCGGTCTACGAGACTTGGGAAGCCCGCGCTGACTGATTTGTCGGTGTCGCCTTCCTGCCGCACACTTGGGATCGGCACGTCGACGACTACGCGCAGTCCAAGCTTGGCAGGCTCCGCCCAGGCCGGCAGACCAAGGCTCAAAACGACAAGACAGGCAAGCCCAAGTCCAAGTGAAGACGCGAACATCCGCATGAGGTGCACAGCTCCGGGTAAGTGGCCACGTGTGTGGCAACGCGGGGGCGGGGGGGGCCTGCCAGCCGCACCTGTCGCCACTGGAACTGACGCGCGTGGGGTATGGCAACGCCATCTGCCGTCTATCCGCCCCGCCAGTCCGTGCCATTTTCCGTCCAAAAACCGCGGCCGACCGTCGGCTGCTAACCGATCCTGGACCGACCCAAGGCCCGCGTCAAGCAAAATCCCGCCATCCGCCCAAGCAAGACAAGCCATTACCCCGCAAGGAGAATTCGACCCCCTCAGAGCCCGCCAGGCACAGCTAACCTGGTGCTGTTCGTACATGTCGGCTTCGGCTGAACCGCCGTCGTCCCAGTCAGGCTCCGGCTCGACGTCGCCGGGGGCCCGAATACAGGCGCAGTTGCGTCAGAAAGCGCCCGATTTCATTGTCATCTTGCACTGCCGTTCGATGCATCCAAGCATGTCCGTAAAGACTTGTTCCACCACGGCCTGCTTGAGCGGCGGGGCCCGGATGAACGCGATACCGTTGGCGGTCTTGCAGAAGGCACCGTCGGCACAAAGGACGTGAAGATGGACACTGGCCTTGCCGCGCCGTCGCCGCGTGGAACGACGGAAATCGCTGCATAGTTGGGGTCTTCACCACCTTGGGCCCGCGCCCGTTTGACATAGTGAGCCTGCAGCGAACGCGTGACCGCACGCAGCACCGCCGAGCGAAGTTCCATGTTCCAGGCCAGCAAAAACCTGAGATCATGTGGAAAAGTGACAACCCACTGCCGCACCGGGACGGGTGGGATGACCTGGTCGACTAGTAGCCCCTAAAAAGGAAAGAGAAAGGCGCTTGATGGCAAAGTCCAAGCAGTAGCATTGGCTCATCCCGGGGCCGAGGTGCAGGTTTGGGCGCAGGACGAGGCCCGGTACGGACTGATCCCAACTGTGCGTCGCAAATGGGCGTGCATTGGCAAGCGCCCGCCAGCGAACGGTCGGCTGCGCTACCAATGGGGCTACATGTACGGCCTTTTCGAGCCGGAAACTGGCCGTCTTTTCAACCTCTTTGCCGACGCGGCCAACACGTACGTGATGTCGGCAGCTCTGCAGGAATTCTCCGAATTTGCCGGGCTTGGGCCTGAGCGTCACGCCGTGCTTGTGCTGGACAACGCGGGCTGGCACAGAGCACACGATTTGGAAATTCCCGAAGGAATTCAACTCCGTCTTCCTGCCGCAGAACCGTCGCTGCCCCGCCTACCCGCCCACGTGAAACCGCCACTGGACGATGCGGCCGTCCGTCAGTTCCAGTCGCGCCGTGTAATCACCTGAGCCTAAAGGCGTATTGGCGTACATCGCAATGGCGCGGTCACCGATGAAATGGTTGGGGTCAGTCCCCGCATCGAGCCACACGTGCGCCACGTCGTTGCCTGCCGCGTCGAGCAGCTGGTGCGCCTTGACCTGTGGATTCTGCGGAAATTGCGCGGTAATCACCGGGCCTGATGGATAGCCCTTGGGCGGCGGCGGCGGTTGAGGCCCCTCATTGCCCGCCCAGGAAGGCGCGACGTGGGCCATACCTGGCCATGGCCAAACGACAATTGGGTCATTGGCCGAAGGGCCACGGGCGGCGGCATCGATGACATCGGTCTTGGCCCCGGCCTGACTCATGCCGTAACCGATTGTAATCGTCACCGGATCGAGTAAGGGCAAGCGATGATAGACGGTTTCGAGCCAGCCATCGACTGCTGCCGTAGGATCGCCCAGGAACGCCATCACTTCCGCCGAGGGCGACCCTGAAAAGCCCGCAGCCGCCGTGCGGTCCCAAAACTGGTCGCCGGTGTAGCCTGCGCCAAAGCTCTTGTCTTCCTGATGCGGTGAAAGTCCAGCAGCTTGGTACTGGCCAGCGTAGTTGCCATAGAAATCCGCATGTGCTTGCGCGGCCTTATCGAGCAACGAGTCCAGCGCCAACATCGGACTTCCCGCAGCTGCCCGGCGCGCGTCGACCACTTGCAAAGCCTGAACCTGCACCGCGCTGGCATCCTTGGGCGCTGCTGGTGGCTTGGCCGTCAACGCCGGACCTGGGTGTGCAGTACCCGTTGAATTTCCAGACCAATTCTTCGATCCAGGCGTCGGCAAATCGCCGGTCACGGTCTGGCCATCGCTCCCTAGACCACCCAGAGGGCCGGTGTCCAGGGCGCTGCCATCTTCCGTTATCGAAGCATCTTGCGTACTTCCGGCATCCGGCGGCGGGGTCCACGCGCTCTGCCAGGCCGCTGTCCAAGTGGTAGAAACAGTGCAGCATGTCCCTGGTTTTGCGGACCAATTGCCCACCGCGGCCGTGCTGGTCGTGAACTTGCCAGAGACCTTGCCGCCGCTTAAGGCCAGCGAAATCGGCGCGGTGCCGGATGTGCCGGCGACGGAACCGCCGAAGGTGTCGGTGCAAGTACCTTTGCTGTCAGCGCATTGTTGGTCGGTCAAGACGACGTCTTGCACGCGGCCGCAATGGACGACAAAGGTGATGGCCTTGCCCGACCAGACCCCGTCCTGGGCGCCGGCGGCGGGACTGCAAGAGGCTGTGGGCGTCGCGGAGCCACAAGCGCTGAGGGCGATGGGCAACAGGACGACGGGTAACAGCGCCAATAGACAGGTGAATCGCGGCATGGCTCCTGCTACCCGACCACCGTGGCCGGCTCAAGCGGACAAGGACGGTAAGCCATTTCCCCGCCCGCAGCAAGGGTGCCCACCCGGGCTCCATCGCGCCTTGCAACGACATGGTATTGCAGTGTTTTGTTGATTTTGGAGCGAGAACCGCTTAGCGGCGACCGGCATGGATCGGCGGTCCCCAACGGCCATGCAGTCACGGACGACCATGGCCGCCCTTGCCCTCAATTCGGCGCATTTTTCGCTTTACGAACAGGGGATTGCGCCAATCACGGCCGCGGCAGGAGTCGCTCAATTTCGGCAGTCACGCGGTCGTCCGTCGGCTTGACCATCGGTTCAAAGCGCGCCACCGGGTGGCCTTGGGCATCGATCAGGAACTTGGTGAAATTCCACTTGATTGGCCCGCGCAGGGCTTCGGGCGTTTGCTCGGTCAGCGTCTTGTACAAGGGCGCCTGTCCTTCGCCCTTGGCCACGACCTTGTCAAACATTGGGAAATCAACATGGAATTTCAGCGAACAGAAGGACTCGATCTGCTCGGAACTGCCCGGCTCCTGGCCGCCAAAGTCGTTGCAGGGAAAGCCAAGGACGACTAGGCCCCGGTCTTTGTAGCGCTGATAGACCTCTTCCAAGTCCTTGTATTGGGGCGTAAATCCGCACTCGCTGGCGGTATTGACCAGCAGTAAGACCTTGCCGCGGTAGGTCGCTAGCGACACGTCCTTGCCGTGGATGTCCTTGACAGTATGGTCAATCAGCACTTGGGCCTCCTTGGCGGGATTGGCACCGCTGGCGTTGTCGACGCGCACAACTTTAGCCTGATTCCAGGTACATGCAGCACAGGCCAAGGAAACCAAGTTCGCAAGCCATTTGCGCATTCGCAACTCCGCGGGTCGTGGGGAAATTCTGAGGTAATGCCTCAGGATTCAAGGTAAAAAACCGCAGCGCCACGTAGGCGGCCCCGGCCATGGGGCACCATCCCAGCAGGCGGGGTGGCGAAGGTCAAACGCTGGGCTGGCAACCGCCTCAATTGATTCGCGATTCTCGGCGCAATTGAGGCTACGATGTCGGTGTGCAAGCGGTGCCGAGCGCGAGGCTCCTGCGAAACAGGCGGCAACGTCGCCGATTCGCACTATTTACGATATTTTTCAAGTGATTAGGTGACAAGCCACCAGTGCGAAAAGTCCAGCGTGAACCACAGGCACAGGGCCATGCTGACCACCGCGACGACGCGCCAGGATCGCGGCCCGAGTAAGACTGACGCCGCACCGAAAGCTGGGAATAATACAGCGGTATAGCGCCCCGCCGAAGTAAAGCCCGTAAAGGCGACGATGCCGACCGAGGCGACCGCATAGGCGATGAGGCCTGGGGTCAAGTGCTTACGCGCGCGCAGAACCAGGGCCAGCGATCCGAAAAGAACTAGGACATACAGGAGGTTCTGAAACCGAGTCGCGACGGGTTCGCTGGAACTGCGGATGGAATTGAGGACGTCGATGAGGGGGCGCAGGCCGGGCTTCTTGTCCCAGACCTTGGTGTACGTGTGCATCACCACGAAAGCATTGCCAAATCGCACGTGAAACCAGGTCATTAACGTCAAAAGCGGCACCGCCGATGCCAGCAGCCACGGCGCATCGCGACGCCAACGCTGCCGATCTCCCCAATGCGCAAAGGCAAATTCGATGCCGAGGGCCAAACCGACGACCGGCCCGGTGACGCGGGTGAGGGCCGACAAGCCGATGAAAAGACTGGCTAAAGCCCAACGACGTTCGAGGCCAAAGACAAAGGCCCATACCGACAGGGCCAAAAAGAGAGACTCCGTGTAGACCGCTGAAAAGAAGAGGGAAAACGGAAAGCAGGCGATCAGCCAAGCGGCGCGTCGGGCTTTGTCATCGCCCCAGAGCGGCGTACCTAGGCGCCATAAGCCCGCGAGTGCGCACCAAAAAGCGCTGAGGGAGACCAGAACGCCGCCGATGTGGAAGGCGCGGTCGGCCGTGGTCAGCAGGCGCAGGGGCAGAGAGACTAGGCCGGCGATCCAGGAATAGAGCGGAAAGAAGTTGACATTACAGGGTTCCCCGGGCGTGAAGTAGTATCCTTTGAGGATGATGCTGGCGTACCAGCCCGAGTCCCAGCGCGACCAGCCGTCCAGGGCCGGCCAATCGGGGAAGACGCGCCAATGCTCGGGGCTGGCGTCGGGGGCGAGTACGATGAGGCTGATCCACGCGAAAACAAAGAGCAAAGCCCGGGTTGCCAGCCATGGAGCCAGGACGCGACGCCATGGCAGGGTCCAAGAAGGCAAGACGGCGGCGGACGGCGGAGCAGAGGGCATGGCAAAGACTCCAATCTACAAGGGGTTAGCCCCGAGGGCCCCTAAGCGGCCAAGGTCCCCCAGGGCGGTATAGCACTCGCGGGCCCCTGGTGTCACCGGGGGGCAACAGGCATGGCGCAATTTCGCTGGGCAATTTCGGTTGTTCACGAAGGATTCAACCTCTTGAAATGCTGGGCGTCTAGGCCCGGAGAATCGCCCTTGCGCGGGCTGGCAAAGGTCGGCGGAAGGGCGTAGACTGCCAAGGTCGGCGCGCCTACGCCGCGGATGGGAAATATCATGATGATGGGCCACAAGTTATTGATTGGTTTGGCATTATTGACGGCATGTACCAGTACCTCTGGCGTGACGCCCGGCTTGTCCACCGCCGATGGGCAGAGCGACAGCGGGGCGGCCGATTCCAACACCGGCGATGCGGGCCCCAGCGATGCGTCCGTGGCCGACAGCGTGGGCGTGGACGGCGATGCTGCGCAAGCATCTGATTCTGCAAATGATTTACAGGCCACCGACGGCAGCGATGCCCTGCTGCCTCCCGGCGATGGCGGCGCAGACGTCGGCCCGATCGATGGCGGGGTGCCCGACGCGACACTGCCCGACGCGACACTGCCCGACGCTGTAGGACCAGACTCAACTGGCCCGGACGGTATCGGACCGGATGGCGTAGGGCCAGATGGGCAGAGCGACACAGGAATCACCGATGCCATTGCCAGCGATGGGGCGGTAGTCGACGCCGTGCCCGCCGACCAGTCCGGCAGCGACGTGTACAGCGTTTGCTGCAACGGCTTTCAGGGCTGCGCGGCCGGCCAGGTGTGCGTGCAAGACAAGGCCTGCGTGCCCAAGCCCGCCGCTGGAAGTTGCTGGCAGGACAGCGATTGTGCGGGAGGCCAGGTGTGCGACGGCGCGTTCATCTGCCCGTGTACGGCCGATTGCATGCCCTCGGCTCAGCTCGGCGTGTGCAAACCCCCAGCGCCTATCTGCACTTGCCAGGGCTTGGCCTGCGCCGCTGGCCTGACCTGCCTTGGGGCCCAGCAAGTCTGCGTCAGCCCAAGCGTGCTCAAGGTCGGCCAATGCTGGAGCGATTCCGATTGCGGAAACGGCAGTTGCAGCGGTGCCAGTATCTGCCCTTGCGGCGTTGCCTGCGCCCTGGCCGATTCGCCGGGCACCTGCAATCAGCCCGTCTGCAGTTGCGAAGGCAAGCCCTGCCCCAGCGACTCAGTGTGCACGGCCAAAGGAATCTGCGAACAAACCTCTGGACTTAAGGCAGGCCAGTGCTGGACGGACGCCCAATGTGCGGCCGGTTCTTCCTGCACCGGCGCCAACATCTGCCCGTGTGGCGCGATGTGCTTTGTCGCCGACAAGCCAGGAACCTGTTCCAGTTCAAGCGCTTGCGTGATTGTGGGTCCCGGTGCCTTTGGTCTGTGCGACATGGTCATTGGCTGGGTCTTTGACGGGAAATCCTGTGGCCTTGTCTCGGGTTGCGGCTGTGGCAGTTTGTGCGGCGCGGTCTTCAAGGACGAGGCCTCTTGCCAGAGCGCCTGCGGCGTGTGAGCGACCAGCGGCGAATTTGCTTTGTGATCAGTGGATTGAGACACACCGCGTCCCCAAAGGGGCAGACCGCCAGCGGTACACGGAGGCCCTTACTTGAGCTTGGTGCCGACAAAAACAGACGCCCATCCAGGGGCTTGCACGTGAATGTCGCCAAAGCCAGCGTGAGCAAGCAGGGACTTCAGCTCTTGGGCCGTGTACGCTTGCGCCGTGGAACTCATCACGTAATAGTTCAAAGCATTCATGCGCTTGGAGATGGATGGCTCCGCCGGCTGCTCCAGCACCATCACCCGGCCACCGACCGGAAGGGCCGCGTACAGGCGCGACAGTAAAGAGGAATTGGCCACCGGACCCGCCGAATGCACGACCCCGGAGAGCCAGGCCAGGGAAAAATCCGAGGCTGGGAGCCACGTTGGCTCGAAAAACTCGGCCTCAATAAAGACTGCGCGATCCAGTTGTTGCTGCTGCCGCAGATGGTCGCGGGCGGCGGGCAGACTTTGGCGGTAATCGACCAAGGCCACCGTCATCTTTGGGTAAAGACGCAGGAATTCGGCGGCGTAACGGCCTCCGCCACTGCCGACATCGAGCAGACGTTCATCGCCGCGCAGGCCGAGGGCACGAACTTCAGCCTCAAGCGAAGATTCCTGTGTTTCGCCAATGGCATCGAGCCACAAAGCCGTCTGGTCGCCGGCCATCACTGTGTCTTGCGTGCGCCCCTGCTTGACCCGCGCGGCCAGGGCGTGCCAGCGGGCGGCTTCCTGCATCCGCCAAGCCAAGATGCTGCGATTGTTCTGCAATTGCGTGCGCGGCCCAGCCTCAAGGACAAAACCACTGGGACTTTCCTCCACAAAGCCCAGCGCCGCCAATGCTTTGAGAACCAATGTTAATCCATCAAGTTGCGCACCGAGGGCCTGCGCGGCGGCCTCAGCGGGCAACGGCTGCGTCTGGCGCAAAAGCCAATCAAAAACGCCTAGATGCCACGCTGCCTCGGCCACTGCATGTTCCGGCGCCGTGCACGAACCGCGGTGGAAGTGGGAAAAGAGCCGCCTCCAGCCCTGCCGTGGGGCCGATGACTCTAGGGAAGGCTGTCCAGTCAATTCCGCTTCAGAAACGGGGCCTTGCATGGGGTCGCGCAGCAGTTCCTGCAGACCGCCGGCCGGACTTTGAGGCCCCGACTTCGCCGCCTTGACGGCTGCGGCAACCTCGCCCAGCAGCGCAGATACATCCTTGATCGCAAATGGATTTTCGCTGTTTTCGAGGAGTTGGTACGCCACCGACAGCAAGGGCCCTGACAGCCAAGCGGGCACATTCGGCGCTGAGGCAAAGATCCGTAAGGATACTCGATGGTTGTCTGGCGCACCCAGGGTCACCCGCAGTTGACCCGGCGAACCTTGTCTGTGCTCGACCGTCGCCGCAACGATGGTGGACGGAGCGACACCGAGAAACGCGTGCAAATCATGGAGATGCGCCGCATGACCGGCCTGTGTCAAATCAAGGACGGCGACGTCAGCCGGGTCTTGGGCCATGGCGAACCTTCTTGGCGATGGGGAGGCAAGCGCGTCGCCAAACGGCAGCGACGGCGGCAGGGTAGCGGCATGGCCGCGGCGAGGCAAGGGCGCAGCGAGCGTGGGCCAGGGAGGGGGGCGCGCCACCCGGGCAGCGAAAAGCGGCGTCACACCTTGAACCCACAATGAAAACGGGACATTGGGTACTAGTACACTGGGGCAATGGGCCAGGTGCCGGGTGTTACGGAGCCGACGAACTGCAGGCCGTCGAGCAAGGCCGCCGAGTCAAAGACGCCATCGCCGGTGTCATGGACGTGGAAGGTAAGCGTAAAGAGTTCGCCGGGTTCAATGGGCCACTCGGTCATCAACCAGCCGGTGGAGGAGCCGTGGACCTGGCCGTCGGCGCTTTGGCTGGACGCACATTCGAAGCCCGTGCCGGCAATGCTGGTCTTGGCCGTGCCGCTGGGGCAACCGCCGAGCCAGCAGCACTCCGAAAGCGCTGTGTTAATGGCGATGTAGCAGTAGCGCTGCCGTGGATTGCAGAACTCCATGCCGGGGCTGCAGACAAAGTCGTAGTACTGGTCCGGTTTGCGACAATCGGTGTAATTAATCACTGTTGCCTTGCCCCCGTTGGTGCTGCCGGCTTCGATGAGGATGTAGAACTTGTCGTTGAACTGCGAGCCCACGTATTCGTCGTACTCCTCCGAAAAGAAGACGTGGCGCAAGCGAATGCCATTAGCTCCGGCCGGTGCCTGCAATTGTAGCTTCCATTCCATGGCGTTATAGGCGGCCGCGCCTCCGGGCATGACGGGGTCGACCATGCTTTGGCCGCCGACGTCGACGCTGTGGCTGGTGCCCAGGGCGGGCCCAGTCGCCATAATCGCGTAATTCTTGCCGATTTGTGGCGCAAGACCGTTGCCCGCGTCGCCAAAGTGAGCCGTGGCGGCGTAGACACCAGCCGTAGGCGAACTGGTTGGCGAAGTAAAAGACTGTTTGATCAACACCTTGGGATCGGCAATGTCAAGGGCACAGGCGAGGTTGGTCAGGTCATTGCCAACACCTGTGCAGTCCTGGTTTTGCAGGGCGATCGGGTCAGCGCCGGTGCCACCGGTCTGCCATAAGTTGGCTTCGCCTTTCTCGAAAACCTTGCGGTAGGCCGTCAAGAGCGCGGCGACCTGCTGCAAGTCGACGTCGGCCGGCAGCTTGACCTGTGCGCCTTGCACCACGGCGAGGGCCTTATCGACGCGCGCCAGGGCCACATCGCTCTCCAACACCTGAAGATCCTTGAGGGCTTCGGCATAGGCCACGATCGCATCGCCCTTGGTCAGCAACGCCTGGTCGCCCGCGAGGAGGTCGGACAGCTTGGCCGTCCACACGTCCTGCATCGGCTGCAGGGTCTGCGGGTGGGTCCAGTTGGCCACAACCTTGATTTCCTCTTTGCCGGTCAGGGCTTTGGGATCACAGGACTCAATGACCTGATTGAAGACCATGGCGTCATTGGCGGCTAAGTGCTGCGGTTCCACGGCCTTAGGGTCGGTGGAGTACTGCTCACCATAGAACTTCTTCATCTGAAACGTAGGCGGCAACGTCACTTGCACCTGCACGTTGCGCGCGGCGATTTCCACGTGGCGCAGCAGGTTGGCCCCGAAGATTTGCTGGGCTTCTTGCTGCGAATCCATGAATACATACGCGCCCTTGCCAGCATCGGTCACGGCATTCATCAGCGTGTCGTTGTAGTTCCATGGGTCACCGACTCCGGCGCCCATCAGGTAAATGGTTTGATTATCGCCGTCTTTGGCCGATTGCGCGATGATGTCGGCATCGGTTTGCCCAAGGTTAGCCCCGCCATCGCTGATGAGGATGACGCGGTTGATCTTCTTGCTATCATAGTTCTTTTTGACTTGTTCGTACGCCTTGCTGAGCCCGGCACTTAGCCCCGTGGTCCCTTGGTTCGCCAACTGCACGCAAGCTTTGGCCAAACTGCCATCGTCGGGCGCGCTCAGGGTCTGGCTGTCTATCACCACCTGTGTGGAAGTGCCCCAGCCAAGTAGCGAGAATGTATCCCCTTTATCCAAGGCTGCGACCAAGCTCAAGCACGCGGACTGGGCAATGTCCCGGCCCGTGCTGCCCGGCTTGCCCCAGCCCATGGAGGACGACGTGTCGATGGCTATGGCGACGTTGAGGCGACGGCGGTCGGCAGTGGAGAAATCCGGAGCGCGTACGCCGATTTGGAGGTGGTAAATGCCTGGAGATGCCTCGGCCATTTGCGCACTGGCGGCGACATGGTCGACAGGCGCGGCAGGGTAGGGAAAGTCGTAGTAATTCAAGAACTCATAGGTGCGAACGGCCTTGTACACGAACTGTCCTTGGTCGATCAGGCCGCGGGCGATGGTGGCGCCGGCCATGGAGTTGGAATCGTCGGCCGAAAGATAGAGGATGGTCGGGTCTGTAGTATTGCAACTGCCTGCAGAGTCAACGGAATCCGCGCCAACGTCGTCAGCCGCTGCAGCATCCGCCCCGGCATCGACCGCGGCAATGGCGTCCGCCGGGGAAGGATTGCTGGCATCGGAACCCACAGGCGGCGGCGTACCACTTGCATCTGCTGCGAAATTGCCGCCCGTGGTGGTGCCAGCGTCCGAGCTGCCGCCGGCGTTGCCTGTGGCCGGCGTCGAGGCGCCAGTGCCTCCCCCATCAGCCAAAGCGCCCGCAGAGTCTGAGGAATTGGCCTTGTCCTGAGCCGTGGACGTGCCATTGCTGCCACCGGAGGCTTGACTTGGGCCCGAAGACTGGCCGCCACAGCCGAAAGCAGAGATTAGGCTGAAGGCGAGGATTACGCGTAAAAACATGAGGTTAGTGGAGCAATGGACTGGGCTTGGCATGACGACTCCTTGCGCGGCGGGCGGCCTCAGCGACCGCAGGATGCACGGCGCCTGAACCATCTAGGTTTGCAAAGGCCGTGCCAACTGCGGCTGGCGATAGTTTGCTTGGAAGTGCTTGTATTTTCGGGGTTCGACTGGATGCGCGGCGGAGGACGGGGATTGGCGCAGTGTTTAGATTTTTTACATGTTTGGTTTTTGGACAAATAGAGCGGGCCCGACCCTGCCGGCCCAATTCCCCTTGACCCCACCCCCAGCGCCGCGCTATCACCCTAGGCGAGGAGGCCCTGATGCCGACGCGCGACTGGCAAGAACCCTTTGATACCAAGCAATTGCAGGAGCCGGCGCTCTGGGTGGCGCGGCAGTTGTTGGGCCGCGTCATCCAGACCCAAGACAACAGCGAACAAGTCTCTGTTTTAATAACGGAAACTGAAGCCTACAGCCAGCAAGAGCGCGGCAGCCATAGCTATGGGGGCCGCCGGACCCAGCGCACTGAGCCTATGTTTGCAACAGGCGGGATTTGTTACGTCTATTTCATCTACGGCATGCACTGGGCCCTCAACGTCGTCACGGGGCCGGCAGGACACGGCGAGGCGGTCCTGATCCGCGGCGTGGTTCCCTTGCCGGACAGTGAGGCTGCCGTGCGACAGCGGAGAAAACGCATTGATGTCAAAGATCTTCGCAAGCTTGCCGATGGTCCCGGCAAGGTGTGCCAAGCGCTGGCGGTGACCGGTGCCGTCAACCGCACGCCGCTCGGGCCCCTGGGACCGCTGACCTTGCTACAGGGGTGGCCGCAAAGGGACGCAGATATCGAGACTTTACCGCGTGTTGGCATCGATTATGCCGGCGAGGATGCCAAGCTACCCTGGCGATTTCGCACGCGGCTGCAGGTGCCCCTGCCCTGGCTTGAACGGCAGGCAGCGCCAAGAAAAGCCTGACTGAACAAGGGGTTAGTGCACGGGCAGATGAATTCTACTCTGTACCCGCGCGGGCGATAGGCTGGCCGCGCCAACCTAAGACAACACTGCTTGATGAAACCAGTTCTTGGGGTCGTCGGGGCCTTAAGGCTTGGCCACGACCAACTGCGGCAGGGCCACGGCTTGACCTTGCTGCCGCAGCGCCGATAGAACGGCGGTCAGGACACGGTCGGCAATGCCCAGCTGTTGGCCGTAATCATCGATCCAGTAAAGGATTTTTGCGACGACCCAGGCATCCCCGAGCTCGGAAAAGAAGATCTTGGGCTGCGGCGTCGTCACCACGCCCGGCACAATCGCAGTGCCTTCAGCGCCTTGCAGGGCACCAAGGACGATTTCTCGCACGCGAGCCAATTCTGCGTCCAGGGGCAGGTGCAGCAGCAAGACCCGGGCCACGGGCACGCCGCGCTGGCTGAAATTGTTGATGTTGCTCTGGCCAACGACGCGATTGGGAATGGAAATCAGCTCATCGGCCATGCCGACCAGCGCCGTAGCGCGCCACGTAATATCCTGGACTTGGCCGACGAACTTGCCGCTCGCGCCGGTCACTTCCACCCAATCACCGATTTCGTAAGGCTTATCGAACTGCATGGCAATGCCAGCAAACAGGTTCCCCAACGTATCCTGCGCGGCGAGACCGAGCACCAAGGAGGCCGCGGCCGAAGTCGCAAGCAGAGGGCCGAGTTGCAGGTCAAAGACCGCCGCCGCCAGCCACGCCGTGTTGATGCAGGCCACTGCCCCCGTCAGCGTGTTGATGAGCAAGGCCGGCACAAACTCGCGCATGTGGCCCAGGAACAGGAGCTCCATCGCCAGCATTTTCAAGAGCTTGGTCAGGACCGTGGCGCCCTGGATGAGGACCGCTAGGCCGACGTAGGGTTCCAGACGCGCCAGGGCTGAGTGCTCCAACCACGTGACATCCAAGCCAAAATACGCCGACGCCAAGGCCACCAGCGCCACGACATGCACGGTCAAGTTGCCCAAGCCGGCGCGCAGGATGCGGTGGCGTTCGGCCGAAGCCCCGCGCAAAAGGGCCACGTAGAGTACCCAAAGCAGCGCGGCAGAAACCACAAGCAAGACAAGGGGTTCTGGCTGCACCAGCGAATCGATGCGTTGAGGCGATAGCCAAGGGGCGCGGGTGGCGGACTTCACGGCGGGGAGCTCCACGGACCGGCCGGCCAAGGTGCCAGCGGGCAGGGGGCGAACCGTAGCAGTTGTCGGGCATTGTGGCTAGGGGGCGGCCCGCAGCCCTGCCCGCCCGCGCGCGGACTCACCCCTGCGTTGGGCAGGGTGCCCTGCTGCAAAGTCCACAACGCCGCAAACTTTCTGGTAACCCGCAAAACTCTAAGGGTTACGTGTACTAGTGATACAGCAAGTACTTTTGCCGCTTTTGGCTGAACTGCGCCAATTCGGTGGCCCAGCTTGCCTCAATGCGCGCGCGCGACCAGCCCTGTTCAAGCCCGTGGAGGACCGCATCACTGCCCCAAATGTGCAGAAATAGGCTCTTATTGCCCACGCGAAACTGCTTGGGGTAGGTCTGCCGCAGCCACACCAGGGCGGCCAGCGCCGTGGTCAGGGGCCGAAACACATGAGGATCGCTCACCTGCAGCGCAACGCCGGCATAACGCCTCCCGGTCCGCGGCCCCCAACGGCCAATGTAGCGCGCGGGCTCAAATGCGACGCCGGGCAAATTCGCCTGCCTCAAGGCCTGCGCCATCTGCGTAGGGTCGGCGTATTGGGCGGCAATTCGCTCGAAGAAATGCAGGTCACAGACCCCATCGTCCAGTTGGTCGATGCCCGCACCGCCGACCATCCCCGCCGCGGCATACAGGTGCGCTTGCTGCGGCGTGGTCACCGCTGTGGCCGGCATCGCCCATCTCAGGCCGGTGTCCTCCCAGGTCATCGACCGGTGCCACCCCGCCATGGGCACCACGGTGACATGGGCGCGCAATTGCATCTCATCATTGAGGAAACGCGCGAGTTCACCCAGGGTAAGACCATGCGTCACCGGTACAGGCCCCCAGCCCAAGATGCCGCGATGTTGGCGAGGGATGACCGGTCCCTCAAAGATTTCACCACCTTGGGGGTTCGGCCGGTCCAGGACAAGCACCGGCACGCCGGCATGGCCCGCGGCCCCTAGGACTTTGCCCAGCGTGGTGGCATAGGTGAACGTACGCGAGCCCACGTCCTGTATGTCCACCACCAACACATCAATATTCTTGAGCGAACGCCCACTTGGCGCGCCATAGGAGTTGAGGCCCTCCAGAGGCAGCCCGGTCACTGCATCGCGCCCACTGCGGTCGCCGACGCCATTGGCCCCGCTCAAGCGCAGCCCGTGCTCAGGCGAGTAGAGTTGCGTCAGGCGGACGCGGGGTTCGTGGGCAAGACGGTACATAGTCGTGGTGCCGTCTGCATCGATGGCCGAGGTATTGGTTAGCAATCCTAAGCGCTTGTCCTGCACCAGCTCGATGCGCTCGCTCAGCAGCACGTCGATGCCGACCCGAACCGGTGGCGCGGCCATGGCCAAGCTGGGATAGAGCGAGCCAATGAGGACAAGAACCATGAAAGCGCAAGCAACCCAGAAACTTACCTGATGGAAACCCGAGAGCTGAGGTAAACGACGCGACTCTGGGCGACAAGCCCCGGGCGGGGGCGCAATCGACCCGGAATCGTGGCTCATCTTGGCCCCCACAGCGCGGCCAACCATTGGCTGCAAAACCAGTTTCGACCGGCACGAGGGCAGCGTCAAGCGCCAATTGCTTGGACTGGGTTGGACGCAAGTAGGCCGCTATTTTGCCACAAGAATTCGCTGACGACTGCGCCGGTTCGACTTAGCCAACGGCTGCGGCTTCAGGCGGTTGCGCACTGTGGCATCGCCCGGCGCAAGAGCGCATTGCTGTACGGAATTTCTGCCGTTCCTCGTCGCTCATTTGCGCCCACCGCGCCCGCATGGCGCCATGGTGTCGGCCGCGCTGCCCAAAGCCCCCCGCGAGCAGCCGCCCTAGCAGCAGCAGCCCCAATGCGTGCGGGTAATCGATCGGCTGCGCGCCCGTCACTAGACTCGGGACCAGCCAGTTCCACAGCGCCATCACCGCGCCGCCCATGAGCGCCGCCGCGGTCACAGCGATTGCCAGCATTTTCACGATTTTCAGCTTGTAGTTCATTGCTTTACTCCGTCCACAGATTTAGTCATTCCACTCGGCGTATACGCCGAGCAACCGCTCACGCAGATGGGCCACGGCATAGCGCTTGCGCGCCAGCAGCGTGTTCAGATTGGTGCCCGTTTCTTGGGCTAGTTCCGCAAAGGTGCGGCCATCGAGCTCGTGCGCCACAAAGACGGCGCGTTGCTCAACCGGCAATTCATCAAGCGCAGCCTCTAGTTCCGCTAGAAGCACGGTGCGTGCATAGGCCGCTTCGGGACTGGTACTTGGGTCGGGCAGCAGGTCTTGGAGCCAGTTGTCGTCGTCGTCAGCCGTCGCTACGGGCAGAGGCAGCTCCTTTTTCTTACGAAATCGGTCGATGATGCGATTGCGGGCGACGCGCAGCAACCAAGCCCCAACTTGGTCAATCGGCTCGGGCAGGCGCCAAGCCTCGACAAGTTCAGCAAGTACGTCCTGCACCACGTCGTCGGCATCGGCCGGATTGGGCACGCGCTTGCGGATGAAGTTGCGCAGGCGGTCGCGTTCGCGCACCACCACCGCTCGGAGCGGGGCATCAGGGTTGGTCATCAGTTGCAGGCGAATTGCGTTGTCCATACCGTGAAGACGAATCACGGGCTTGCTTAGTGTAGGCCGCGGCAAAAAAGATGCTTGCCGCTTGCAAGAACTTTGGCCCTGCCGGAGCGGAAGTGGAATTGTGCATTGATTTTACTCACTAATCTGGCTGCGAATGGGGACCGCAGAACGGTGTGGCCCGGGGGTTGACAACACCGGCAACGTTTTGACATTCCAGCAGCAGTCGTCCCAAAGGATTGCCGGGGCGTGGGTGTTGCTGTGGCGGGCTTGGGCAAGCATAGGCACGGCGTCGGCACCGAAGCGTGCCGGTTTGCCCGACCATGACGATGTACGCGCTCAATCTTCAACCATAACTACGTGATTGCGGAGCCTGTCGTGCAGACTCGGCGCATGGCCGACCCCGGACCGGCATGCCTCACAGGAAATCGAATGCCAGCGCAGCGAGGCCAAAAATCTGAAGCGTGTGCGCAAGGTTGGCCTGCTGCGCGCGGCCCTCAGAAGTACATCGGGCTTTGTCGAAGGCGATCTGAGCTGACAGCCACGCCAAGTCGGAGCAGCCCCCTCCCTGGGTCTCCGCCCCCAACAGAGCTTGGGACAACAGGCTGAAGCGAACGGCCGCCGACTGGGAAAGCGGCAGACTGATGCCCAGGCCGACGCCGCCGAGCAGCATGGCGCCCCCGTTACCAAGCAGCCCTCCGGCAGCGCCGATTCCGGAGACCTGCGGCGTCAGGAGAAGCCACACGTCGCGGCCGACTTGCCAGCCAAGGTGCAGGGGCACGTCCACCTCGACGAGCGTGCCCAGAATGGGAAATCCGCCCACGGACAGGCGCGGCGAGAGTTGCCAAGCTGTCCCGAGGATTTTGCCCTGGCTGTTGACGGTGAGTCCTAAGCCGCGCAGGCCGATACTTAGGCCGACGTCGCCGGTGTCGCTATACCGCAGGCGGCCCGTCGTCTCAAATTGGGGCACGCTGGCGTTGCGGCCCGCGACGTCAAGCCATTCGGACGCAGCAAGGGCCACCGAGGTATGCCCCGGCCGCAGTGGCACCGGTGTTTCTGACACGGCACCAAGCGGCAATCCGCAGCCCGATAGACTACATATCACGATGAATCTCAGCATGATGGCTCGCGCGACCAGCTTCAATTTTCACCAAAATCACCCACCAATTCGCCACCAAAACTGCCCCACCTCGTGACAACGTGACGCGCTGCTGACGCGTGCGACTCTGGCCCCGGCTTCCGGCGGAGCCGGAGGTCTGTGTGGCAGTTTGCAAAGAACGTCCGTGTCGAATCTGTCGTCGTTGGTTCCTGCCGGACGCGCGCGCAGTTGAGCGTCAGCAGGTTTGCGCGAAAGATGCCTGCCAGCGCGAGCGGCATCGGCGCAATTGCGCGGCGTACGATGCGCGCGAACGCGAAA
>CAIMEY010000064.1 GCA_903840165.1 uncultured Myxococcales bacterium
CGCCGTGCCAGACTTGGCACGGCTCATGCGCTGCGCGCACCGCGGAGTCCTCTCCACTTTCGCCGTGCCAGACTTGGCACGGCTCATGCGCTGCGCGCACCGCGGAGTCCTCTCCTCACCCGCGCGTGCCGGCTCACCCTGCATTCGGCCGGGTCCGGTCCGGTATCCCGCAGAGCACTTGTGGTTACGCGTACTAGCCTAAACCCCTGTGATTACTTTAGATCGTCGAGTTCTTCAGGCTTGGGCTTGGGCTTAGGCGGCGGCTCCGGTTTGGGAACCACCTGAAGTTTGGGCTCCGGCGTGGGCGTCTCTACCTTGGGCAACTCCGACTTAGGCTGTGGTTTCTCAGGTGTTTCAGGACCTTTCTCCACCTTATCGCCCTTAGGGCGCGGCTTTGGCGTGCCCGTGTGGTCATCGCCGGGCCCCGGACGCGGCTCTTGGGCGACGGCCTTGAGCGATAGCTTGATCTGGGTCGACTGACCAAACTGCACCTGTATGGTTTCACTCTCGAATCCATCCCGCAGCAGGGTCCAGGACTCAGGCGGTGCGCCCTTCTTGCGTTGAACGGTCAGCGGCGAAGTGCCGAGCAACTCGGGCCCAGCATTGACGCGAGCGCCGTCGGGCACCGTCACCAGCACAACCTCAATCGAATCTGCGGCCAGCGCCGTGGGTGATGGCACGGGACGGTCGACAAGGACCTGTTTCTCCACGATTTGCGCAGGAGGCGGCTGCCGTAGGAGCAGCAGCGCCACGCCCGTTGCGAGGCCCAGCACCAGCAGCCCAGCCAGCCACATCAGCCGATTGCGCCCTGGCTGCGCGACAAGCTGCAGGTCGGGCGTTTGCAGGCCGAGCGCTTGGGTAGCAGGGTCGCCCACACGCAGGGTTCGCGCCGTCACGACCGGGTCCGTCGTGGTCGAAGCTAGCCGCACGCCAAGGTTTTCCGCCTGTGCACTGCCGACGCATTGGTCAAAGGCGGCGGGCAGCGTCACCGCTAATTCATGACAGGCCTTGGATAATTCCGTCGCCGCTTGCACGCGGTTAGCCGGAACCTTCTCAAGCAACTTGAGGACAAGGTCGCTGACTTCCGCTGGAATGACTTGCTTATCGGTCACCGAAGCCGGTGGCGGCGTCGGTTCGTTGACATGCGCTAGCAGCAAGGTCAGCGGCTGTTCAGAACTAAATGGTGCCTGTCCCGTAATCATTTCATAGAGAATGACGCCGAGCGCATACAAATCACTGCGCCCATCGACCGGTTGCGCCGAACATTGTTCCGGACTCATGTAACGCGGCGTACCGAAGATCGATCCCGCCTGGGTCAACGTGCCCTTTTCATCCTTATTATCGCGGAGTTTTGCGACGCCAAAGTCCAACACTTTGACAAAGTCTGGATTGTCGCCCACGGACACCAAAAAGATGTTTTCAGGCTTTAAGTCCCGGTGAACAATGCCTTTTCCATGCGCTTCGGCCAAGGAGGCCGCCACTTGGTCCATGATCCGCAGGGCCCGGCGAATCGGCAGCGGCCTTTCCGCACGCAAAAGGTCATGCAGGGTCTGACCTTCCAAGAGTTCCATGGCAATGTACGGATTGCCCTGGGGCGTCTGGCCATAGTCAAAAATCTGAATCGTGTTGGGGTGGCGCAGGCGGCTAACGGCAAGCGCTTCCAAGGTAAATCGTCGCAACACCGTGTCGTTTTGCGCCAGGTCGCCGAGCAGGACTTTGACCGCGACGTCGCGATCCATGCCCTCCTGCCGCGCCCGATAGACCGCGCCCATGCCGCCGGCGCCAATCTTCTTGAGCACCAAGAAGCGACCGCCCAGCGTTTCGCCGAGCAGGGGGTCCTTTTTCTCCCGACGGGGCCCATCGAGGTGCGCACGAATCTTGTCGTCCAGGGACTCCTGAGCTTCAAGCAGCGAATCGTCTTTGCGCGTCGCGACTTGGTCGGGGAAGTCAGGGGCCAGGGACTGCTCAGTCGAGTAACTCTTGCGCCGGGCACCGGCGATGTCATCCATCGTCGCGTCGCCCGAACCCTTTGATACTACTTGAGCTTGCTCGCCCTGAGGTTCCACGCCGGCCAGGGGATGGACGCGGATGGCCGCGATCGTTTGTTGTTCGGCCGATGTCGCTGCTGACACCGATGTTGGCGTGCTGGCATGGGATTTCTCCGCGCTGCTGGCTGCACGGGCAATCGTAGGTCCATTCAAGTTCAGGCGCGTGGCGTCGTCAGCGGCCGCCGGCGCTGGTCCGGCCTCGGTCGCTCCTGCCTGCTTGGGTGCCGCCGATTCCGTCATAAAAACAAGTCCCCCTGAAAGTCGTGGCGCGTCCCAGTAGGCCGGCGGGCATGTCGCCTTGGCAGGCATGCGCATTGTATTCTTTGCGTTTTGCGGCCCACTGCAGGCTCAAGCCTGTGCCGCCTCTGCAGATCCGTTGCGAACCTCAGTCAGTTCGCAGATCGATTCTTCGTGGCCGAATTGCTTAGACATTCCATGGCGATGGCGTAGATCGAAGCAGCCACCTCCGGCGGCGCTGGCTGCCCATCGACAACCACGCAGCGGCCCAGCCCCTTGGGCGCTCGCGCAAACACATCGCGATAACGCTGGCGCACTTGGCGCAATGTGTCCAGTACTTCAAAGCGTTCCTGAGGTTGCCCTCGCGCAACAATGCGTGCCACGGCCACCTCGGGCGGCACGTCGACCCAAATCGACACGTCCGGCACCAGAGCGCCGCTGTTGATCTCGAGCAGCCAATCCTCTGAAATTCCGCCGGATCCATCGACCACCTGAAAGGCCAGGGAGGACCCCAAGTAGCGATCGCAGACCACGACGTCGCCGCGGTCCAAGGCAGGCTGAATTTCGCGGTGACCGTGATCGACGCGATCGGCGGCAAAGAGCAAAGCCACCGTACGCGCGTCCAGGCGACCTTCCAGTTGACCGCGCAAAGCCGCCCGAATCAACTGACCAATTGGCCCTGGCGACGGTTGCGCCGTGCGATGGACGCTGTGCCCGGCCTGCTGCAACTGCTGGGTCAAAAGGTTGCCCTGCGTCGTCGTGCCAGACCCGTCGGTCCCTTCAAAAACGATAAAAAGCGGGGTATTGGTCACGGCGCTCCTTGGGCGCTGGCAGAACAGGGCAGAGGTACCACCGTCATGCCGGCCGGACACTGAACGGCAAAAACTTCAGGCTGTACCTGCTGATCCACAGACACGTCGCGCAGACTCAACGTCAAATCGGTCTGTTCCGCCTTCCATTGCACGGTGCTTGGCACGCCGCCGGGCCCTGCAGGACCGTATTGCAGGGCGCCAATGCGCTGGTCTTGCCGATAGAAGACCGCGCCAACAAAGCGGAAACTCTCAGGCTCAACGTAGACTTGCTGATGCGTACCCGCGGAGGGCCCGAGGTCGAGGCGGTAGAGCTGCCGGTCGGAATCCCACGCCAGCTGCTGCGGCGGTTCAGCCAACAGTGGCGGACGTCCGAGCAAAGCAAGCGCCAACTCCGCAGGCGGCAAAGCGATTGGCACCAGACGCCCGAGATTCTCGGCGCAGGCCGGCCCGACGTAACAGGCCGCGCCGCCACGCTCAAACATCAAGAAACGCAGGCCATCGGTCGAGAGCAGGGCCAGCAGGTCAAGGGTAGGCGCCAGGGCCTGAAACTGAAGATGATCAGGCTGTTGCACAACAACCAGCAGATCCACTTTGCGGGCCTCCCCCGCTGAGTACACTTCGAGCCGCGTCATCCCTTGCAAGGTCTGCGGCAATCGGCGGGCCAGCGCTCGCAACAGGACGGCCTGGGCCGTCTGCGGACCTTGGGGTGGCAGGCCAGCGCGCTGGGCACCCGAACAGCCTATCATCCAGATAAGACAAAGGATCTGCGTAATCCGCGCGGGCAGAGCACGCCACGGCAACGGTTTTGCGCCTTTGGGTGCTAGGACCGAGCTGCAAACCACGGCGTCTCCTCAACAAAATGGGCGTGCAGTGCGCTCAGCAGGGAACTGGCCTGGTCCGCGGTTACGAGCACGGACAACGACAACCCGTGCGCAAAGACAAAGGCAGCTGGCTGCCCCAGCACATCAGCAACAACTTGGCGAAATGCGCCGAGAATCTTGGGTTCACGACCGACGCCTGGGCCGACAATGCTGACCAACGTGCCGGTGCAGTGCTCGGTGTCCCCGGGGTCAAGCAGCGCAAGAATCGCTTGTAATGCGCGGTCATAGGCTGGGTCGACGGCATCGGCAACATCGCGTCCCAGCAGCCAAGTCGCGGTGCCATTGTGCTCGACCGCCAAGATGGGCGCCAAATTGTGATGTTGCAGCACGGCATCCACAGCCGCGTGCTGCGCCGAACGAATCGTAAACTGCAACCAGTCCACCGCAGGACGATGGGCAACCCCGGTAATCCAGGGCCTATCTTGAGGCATGTCGTAGCGCACAACCGTTTCGCCCGGTCGGTCATCAGCCGCGCGCGCGTACAAGGCGATACCGTGCATCCGCGCATAGGCCACAGCGTCGGCACCGAGCACCTTGGCGCCACTACGCGCCAGAGCCAACATCTCGTCATGACTCATGTTTTTTAGGCGCACGGCCTTGGGCACGATGCGGGGGTCGGCACTGTACACACCGTCGACATCGCTATAGATTTCACAAGCTTGAGCGCGCAGTGCCGCAGCCAGCGCCACCGCCGTAGTGTCCGAACCGCCGCGACCCAGGGTCGTGATCTCGCGCCGATAAGAAACGCCTTGAAATCCAGCGACAATGACCACGTGCCCCTGATCCAGAGCGTCCTGAACGCGCAAGGGACGCACCTCGACGATGCGCGCCCCACCCGAGGCGTCATTGGTCAAAATGCCACACTGACTGCCGGTCAAGGAGGTCGCCGGCAAACCACGGGCACGGATCGCAATGGCCAGCAGCGCCATGGCAATTCGCTCCCCCGCCGTCAGCAGCATGTCCAACTCGCGGCGATCAGGCGCCTCGGTCACTTCATGAGCCAGAGCCATCAGTTGATCGGTGGTCTTGCCCATCGCCGAGACCACGACCACCACGCGATGCCCTTGGCGAACCGTATGGACAACGCGGTCGGCAACTTGCTGAATTCGCGAAACATCTGCGACCGACGATCCGCCGAACTTCTGCACGACAATGGGCAAAGCCCGGTCTGATGCGGCGAGGTTTTCGTTCATGATTCCCAACTACAAAGCATCGCCCGGTTCGACCGGACCTTCTTCGCTGGCCTTGACCGTTCGTTGCTTGGTCATTTGCCAGTGATTCCCGGCCATTTCCCAGGTTTGCTCAAGCATTTCGTCGTGGGTCACAGGGTCGGCCATGCGGCTCCACACGGCCAAGATCAAAATCTTGGCACGACCGCTCCCGGCCTCGTGATTGACGGAGCGAACTTCGTATTCATGAATCTGCACTTCCACTTGGGCTCGACGCTTTTGCCGCAGGAAGGCGTCGCGCAAGGTGTCGGGAATAAAGTTGGCAGCGCGTTCCAACTGGCCCCAGCGTAAGGCGGAACAGTACTCCGTGACCGAATCGCGCAGGGCCGTCGACTGGCTTGCGCTGCTGCTGCAACCCGTCCAGGCAAGAGACGCAAGCAGTGTCAAACACAGCGCTATCCGAAAATGCCATGGACCTTGGCGCGCCTCAGCTGCCCCGGGCGGTTGGCCTTGTCTCTGCTGAGGTTGGTGATGCTGCAAAGCCCTTGTCCTTATGGCGGTTTTGACCGTATGTGCCCGAGTCTGTCCTTCGTCTGCGTGGTCCCCCTTGGTCGGGTCAGGCGCGCTCGAGCGATCACGTAGGCAGTGCCAGCCACTGGGCCAGTTGACCACTGCGGTCAATTTCGGCTAAGTCTGTGTAACCACCAACAAATCGCTCGCCAACAAAGATCTGCGGCACCGTGCGGAACTGGGTCCTCGCCTGCAAGGCTTCGCGTTCGTCCGCCTTGCCATCGAGGTAGATTTCCTCAAATGAATAGCCACGTTTGCGCAATAGGTTGGCCGCGGCCACGCAATAGGGACAGATCTGCGTACGGTAGACGATAATGGGCGGTTGCGGCATGTTGACCTGGGCAGAAGGCAGAAGCGAAACCGACGGTTGGACCGTCACCACCTGAGATCTTAGCGTCTGCTGCGGATTCTGCCTACCCACAAGCGCCGGAGGCGAGCCATGACAGGGGGCCAAGCAATGGCGACGCGGCAAAGAGCGGCCTTGGCCGTCGACCTCGGCCGGGTGCGACTGGGCCTAGCCTATTGCGACGAGCGCGGCGAAGTTAGCCTGGCGCTTGAGGTTTGGCAGCGCAAGGGGACGCGCCTTGACATCGACCACATCGCCCAGTGCGCAGCCCGGCTGTCGACAACCGTCTTTGTTTTGGGCCTACCGCCGGACCAGGGTGACGGCGGCGGTACCCACCAGTTGGCGCGCAACTTTGCCCAAGCCCTGCGTAATCGCTTGGAATTGCCGGTCTTTATGGTCGACGAGGCCGACACCAGCGTCCAAGCCCACGCTGAACTGGCGGCCCAGGGCATGCGCGCGGCCCAACGGCGAACGGTGATCGACAAGCACGCGGCGCAGCGGATTCTCGACCGTTGGCTGGGCGGCTGGGCGGCGGAAGAAATTCTGCCGTCAATACAAGCCGTTCCTGCAATAACCGGGGCGCAGTAGCATCCTCCAAGGACAGCGGGTATTCTCCCCCATGGGCCGTCGCGGCCTTGAGTCACGGCTACAGATGCAGGCAGAACCCCACCATTTGGCGATCAAACGCGGCCTTCTGCTTGCGGAAATGCGCAAGGCGGGCCTGCATCAATCGGGTCAGCAGCATGCCGGCCATGCCGCGGCGCAGGCCCTGGGCTACGACCAAACCAAGCAACTGGTCGCGCCCAAACACGCACAGAGCAAGGGCGATCAGCGCCAGCTGCTAGAGAAATGGGTTCAGGCTGCGCTCAACGTGGCGCTGGGCTTGAAACTGCCCCTGACTGGTCATTTTCATGGGGCAACGCGGGCTGCGCTGCAGCGGTTCCAAACGGAACAAGGATTGCCGGCCCACGGCTACCTCGACAAGCGGACCCTCCATGCGCTCGAACGCGTAGTGGGCATGCAAGCGCCTGAAAATGGGCACTTTCACCCCGGTTCACGCTTGTGGCAGCAGGACCGGCGGGAGCAGGCGGCTTGGCAGTCGGCGCAACGGATCAAGCCCAAGGCCAAGGCAGGTCAGAAGAGCAGCGAAAAGACAGAGGAAAATGGTGACATGGCGCCTGACCTATCGGCTGATGCGTCATCGACCGCCGCCGCACAACCGACCAGCGAGGCTGCCTCAGACCCGGTGCTGGCGCGCGAGGCCGTGTCAGCGGTGGCGGCCATGGCCCTGGAACGAAGCTGGCTTGTCGAGCAATTGCAGGCAGTTGGCGCTGCGGAAGCCCAGGCTGCCGGGGACGGTGCGTCCCGCGATGCTGCAACCCAACTGGCGGCGGAGCAGTGGTGGCAACAAGTTTGCGCGCAACCTGCGGCGACGCGGCCCAAATGGCTCAAAAACGTGTTGGATTTGGCCGAGACTCATCCCGACCAAGCTGTGACCAGCCTGCGCCAAGCGTGGCAATCTGAAGGCCCGATTCCGGGAAAACAAACATGAATACCGAACGTTTTCTCACCTTGCGCCCATCCCAAGGTCGCAGGCGCCTGGGCCGACAAGCCTTGGGACTTTGCCTAGCGCTAACCTTGCTTGGATGCAGCAAAAATGCGTCAACGCAGGTCGAGCCTTTGAGCGTAGACGACACCCTGGCGGTGGGCGCCGATGCCAGCAATTCCAGCGACGATGCCGATACTTCCAGCGTCGATGCGCTTAGCAACGATACCGATACCGGCCAGGCGACCATCAAAAATGGCACTGGTGTTGGGGGCTTATGGGTCGTCGATGCCAAAGGCCAGCCCGTAGGCGCCGTCGTTCAGCGCGGCCACCCGAACCTCGGGTCCAATGGCGCGACGACCTCGGACCTGCTGCGCGATGGTGTCCTGGTCTACTCGCCGAAAACTGCCCTGTTTTTTGGCATGCAGATGTCGACTGGTAAGGTGCTTTCGCCCCGCTTAGGCGTCGCCGATGCCACGTGTCAAACCCCGATAGTTGCTGGCTATTACACCGACGGCGATTTTGTCTCTGGGCAGGGCTACGCCTTTGTCTACGCCGGTTCATGGTATAAAATCAAAGACTTTGCAACGGTTAGCTTTGTCACCTGCGGCGGTACAGTCCAAGACGGAGCCGACGGAGTCTGTTCCCCACACGCTGGCTCCTGCCGCGGTTTCCCCGTGCAATCCATTTCGCCGCAACTGGCCACTTCCTTTGCCGCACCCTTGGCGTTTGCTTGGCTAACTCCATGATTTTCAATTATTTCAGCCAAAAGAAACTCGCGCCCTTTGGCCTTCTCGGTTTGAGCCTGTGCGCCTGCGGCAAAGGCTGCGAGGCGCCTCGGCCGGCACCGCAGGCGCCAGTTGTGGCTGCCACGCCCGTGGCGGCTTCAGCGCTATCACTGCCCGATAAAGTCGCGCAACAACTGGGGATTACCCTACCTGAGCGCAAGAGCAGTCCTCTGTTGCCCGGCTTGGACCGGCTGCCCTTTCGCCGCCTCCCGACCTTCGACCCTGCCAACCAGTTGATCGTCCAGGTAGATGCGCAGGGCCTGCGCTGCCTGGACCAGCATCTGACGGCGGTGCAGGCCCAAGATGAGGCACGCGTGACCCAAATTCTGCGAAATTGTGCTGAGTTGTGGCGCACGCGCAGTGGTACGCAGGCCAATCGCCTGGTCCTGGCCCTAGACAGCCACCTGGCGACTACCCAGGCGGGGCAGCTGCGCCGGCTCGCTCAGCAAGCTGGACAATGGCGTCTGGTCGGCTTAGCACGCGAAGGCAATGATTTGTTTGAGCTCTTGCTGGCGCCTGTACCCGACCACCGACCCGCGGCAGCCGTCAGTCCGCCAAGCGCCGTCACACCGTAACTGCTTGATGTAAGGCGGTATTGAACGCGGTCTCTTAGCCGTCCGCCTCGGGCGCTGCGAAGGGCACACGGGCACACGGGCAGGCGGGCGGGCGGGCAGGCGGGCAGGCGGGCAGGCAAAGCGTCTAGGAATTCTGCGCCTTAGCAACCCATTCGCCCGGCGATGGCAGTCTTACTTCTTGTCATCCACACGGGTGAACTGGTCGGGCTGTCCGTCCCCATTGGAATCAGTGCCAATCTTGGAGATATTGCCCTTGACGTAGTATTCCCAGATGTCGATCTTGCCATCGCCATTGGTATCGCGGCGGCGTTCGATGATGCGGTTGACCGGCTTGCCCGCATCATCCGTGGTCATCTGGAAATAGCTCCAAGTATCGGTCTTTCCGTCGAAACCTAGGTCCATCTCGATAAGCGTGACGTTGCCATCTTTGTAGTGGCGGCTCATGTCGACGCGTCCGTCAAAGTCTAAGTCCAGTTCCTCACGGACTTTTTGCTCTTTACCGGGCTCGCCTTCGTAGTACTCGACGATGTCGATACGCATGTCGAAGTTGATGTCCAACTCCTTGCGAATCAGCGCTTTCTTGGGCCCTTTGCTGGTATCCGCCCCTTCCTTGCCGGCAGCTGGGGCATCGATGAGGCGGTAGTATTTAAAGACGTCAGGCTTGTGATCCCCATTGACATCAATGCGTTCAATGGCTGTGTTGCCGTCGGTTTCCACCTGAGTCGGCGATTCAGCCGCGGCCGCGGTACCGGCTGACACCTGAGGCTCGCCCTTGTCAGACGCCTTGGTTTCAGACTTGCTGCTGCCGCACGCTACGGCAATAAACGCAACAACAACAGCGACAAACGATGGAATGCGCACAAGCGACATGATGGATTCCTTGGGCAAATGACGCCAAGCGAGCGAGCCAAACCGGCCCCCGAAGGTAGCTGCATTGTGCGGTCGCCACGCCAACCGGTCAAGGCGCGCGCCAACCTCGTGTAGGATCAGCGATTGGCCGAGTTGTCTCCTCATGTCGGCCGGCTTGTGAACGAAGAAAGCCTCTCTATTCCAAACAATTGGCTGACGCACGGAGACAAATGTACCCGCGGCGGGAATGCAGCAGGGGGGCTCGCGCGTTGACACAAGCGGGCTTCGGATCGACAGTATTGGCTTGGCGTGGTGGCCTCGTGCCCCAGGCTAGCAGGCCCGAGGTCGGGCAACCGCCTGAACGTACACAGGGAACCTGGAGAAATGCGGCACCGCCGGCTCGGGCTGGAGGGCGCGGCAAAGCGACGGCAACATCATGAGCAGAGCGGTATTTTTCCTTAGAGCGCTGGCGATCGGCTTGATCGCCACCGTGGCGTTCACGGGCTGCAGCAAGAAAGAGTCTGCGGCCGACGCCAATGGCAAAAAAGCGCCTATTATCAAGAAGAAGACTGCCAAAATAGACGACAAGGCCGCTGCACCAGCCACCGGAAGCGCAACAGCGCGTGGCTCCGATCGACCAAGCACGGCCAGTAGCCTAGGCGGAGCGCCGACGCCGACGAGCGCTGCGGCAGCCGGCGGCTTGGCGGGATCGGCCGCCGGGCAACCCAGCACTGCTACTGGTCAACCCGGCACTGCTACTGGTCAACCCAGCACTGCTACTGGTCAACCCAGCACTGCTACTGGTCTGCCCAGCACTGCTACTGGTCTGCCCAGCACTGCTACTGGTCAACCCAGCACGGCTACGGGCCGCCCTGGCTCTGCGCCGGCACCAACGATTCCTGGGGCAGCGGGCGCGGCTTTGGCCACGGGCGCGACAGCTCCAAGCGGCACGGTACCTGGAATTGTGCCCGGTGCCCCAACCGGAACCGCAACGGGCACGGCTACGGGGACAGCGACCGGTCCTGCAGGCGCTCAAGCTGCTGCCATCCCGCCGACAGGTGCCGCCACCGACCCACGGGCTGCGACCGCCCGAGGCGCAGCCAAGACCGCAGAACCAGCGGATAAGGCAGACGAAGATGCCGACAAGCCTGCTGAAGTTGCCAAGGCGACTGGCCGGCCTGAAGTGGGTCGTGCTGCCGCTGCAGCCCCGCTGCCTCCAGCCGTCCCCGCAGCCGCCCCCGCCCTAGGGCCTGGCGAGGCGCCTCTGGACGTGTCTGGCTACGTCTCAACCGTTGACCTTGAGTATGTCATTGGCGGAAAACTGAAATTTCGCCGCGGCGATCTCTTAGGAACGCCGCCGTCCGCCTCGTACAACACGCTGTACTACATGCCCGACAAGGGCGACGGTTTTGGCGTCGCAGTACAAGTGTGGCGCGACGGCAACTTGGCGGAAAGTCGCACACGTTTCAATACGATGCGCAACACTTGGTCCAACGTGGCCCCGACCAACCGCGTGACTGAACAGGGTTTTCGCAGCTGGTTTGGCGACGTCGTGTCCGTCGTCTTCGCTGATCCACGCCGGCCCTTGGTGGCTGCGGTATCCTGCTCGAAGAAGCTGTGTAATGCCGATAAGTTGATTGCACTTGCTAGCCGTGTAGCCGAGCGCCTGCATTGACCGCGGCTGACGCAAACACGCCAGCCCCAATCGCAGCCGCGTGAATTGTAACGCATTTGCGCCAAGTGGCTACGGTTCGCGGGCGACAACGACCTGGGCCGACCGCAGCAAGCGACCAGAAAGCATATAGCCGCGAGCGACTTGGCGAATGATCGTACCGGCACTCTGATCTGGGTCGGCCAGCTGAGCGATGGCCTCGTGGACGGCAGGATCGAACGGCTGTCCCACGCAATCAAAGGGCACAAGTTGTAGCCCTGCGAGCGCTCGGTGCCAGCGATCTTGAAGAATCTGAAGGCCTTCCCGCCCCTGCTGGGTCAGCGTTTCGCGCTCGTCCAGATGCTGGAGCATGGCCGCTAAATCATCAAGGAAAGGCAGTAGTTGCTGCAGCGCCTGGCGGGCACCCTGGACTGGAAGGTCGTTTTCCGCCCTTTGCTGGCGCCGGCGCAGCTCTTCCTGTTCCTGGCCCAAGCGCTGGTAACGTTTGCGAGTTTGCTGCAGATCGGCCTGCGCCACGGCGAGCTCAGCCTGCAATTGCGCATTTTTTTCACGAAGTTCCGCTATTTCCAACACAGCAGCCTGCCGTTGGCGAGCCCCGGACGGGTCTGCCTCCGGGAAAGCCAGGGAACTGCGCCCAAGCACAGGGGATTCGGCAACAATTGCCTGAGAAGCTCGCCACTGAGGCCCAGGCCGCGTGTCCGCCAACGCTTCTACGGCCGCCAAGGCAGCCGCCATTTCATCGCTCAGAGCTAGCCCAGGCTCTGTGGCCGGGTCGACATCGCCTGAAGCACCGACGGCCTGCAAGACTGGCAGCACATATTCCGGAATTGTATCGGTTACTTTTAGGCCATGCCCCGGATCCGTCAGCGAAGGCGACAGGTCCGACTGTGCGTCGGCCTGGTGGGGCGCGCGGTCATCCAATGCGGTTGCGTGGGCCATCATTTCCCCGTCGCCAACAGGCTGGGCGTTGGCAGATTCATTCGACAGACCAAATAATATCAAGCAGTTGCACTTCACTGCTAACCGTTGCGTCCGCACCAACACGCCACGCAGTCGCGGCTACGACCAGCGCCTTGCTGCCAATGGCCAGGGCGCTCGACGCAAATCCGGCGGCGTCTTTGCTCGCAAGTATGCCTGCAGTCTGCTTGGGTTTGCCAATTTCGGGCACCTGCACCATGCACCAGTCGGCGCGGCGGCTGTCCTGATGCAAGACGAGCAAACCGCCCGAGTTGATTTGCAGAATTGCACAATCGGCTCCGACCCGGTGTCGACCGTCGCTGCGTTGACCGTCATCGAGGACGCGCAAATCGATGCCCGACGCGGTCTCCTGCACCAGCACCAAGCGGCCATGGTCGACATCTTGGCACGCCGCGATGGCTCGTCCGTCCTGCCCGGCAATCAGCGCGACAAAGCGCCCGAAATCCTTGCTGCCTAGGCTCTGACCGCTCACCGTGGTTTGGGTCCAAGGGCCCCCCGCATGGCCGCGATACAGGCGCAAATTGCCTGCTGCGGGGCTATAGGCCGCCACCAAAATCTGCTGATCGGTAGTCACCGCCACGTCCAGCCAAGCGCCACGTCCTTGCACGCCCGGATCCAGAGGCGGCGTAGGCAGGTGCCGCGCCCAACAGCTGCCGGCCTGACACACCTGCGAGGGCAGACAAAGACTGCAACCCGATTGCGGCGTGACGCAAATGTCAGAATTGCCTTGCAGTGCGCAGACTTGACCCGAAGGACACCCAGCCCCACACGGCGTCGCCTCCACCGCCAGAGGCTCAGTGTCGAGCGTTTCACTTTGCCAATCAGCCCCTTGCATCGGCATTGGCAGCAGCGCCTGCATCAGCCACAGCCTGGACGGCGTGGTGATCGTGGCCGGGGTGAGCGCTAAAACCACCGGTCGACCGTCGGCTAGGAGCGCTGAGGCCACGGCATGCCCTATCGAGAGCTCGTGCCGGATCATGTGGTCGTGGAAAGGCTTGCCCTGTGCGTCGATCTCGAGCCAGCGCAAGGCCTCGTTGGTCGTATCCCGGTACGCCACGCCCACGCGCCCTTGGCCATCACTGGCGACATCGATCACCTCGCCGACATTGGGCCCGGCCTGCAGCACACCCCCGCGCGGCCCCTGCACCGCTCCGACCACCGGCGCGTCAGCTGGCACACCGGCTAGCGTAGTTTCGCCAAGCAAATGATAAGGCGGCGCAGTCGGATAGCGCCGCGCGACCACATCGCCGTAGACCGCGTCGTAGCTGACGTGCACCAAGTGGTCCTTGGCCGAGGCCAGCACGCCTGGCACACCAATGCGCCCGGCCGGCAGAGGCGGCAGGTCCACGCACGTCGTTTGTTCCGGCAGGGCTGCGCAACCCTCAGGCAATTTCTCAATATCATTGAGTAAAGATCGCATCTGCCCTGGCTGACACTGGCCATGGACCTGGGTTAGGGCCACGCAATGATCGACAGCCCGCGCGCAAGCCTGTGTTTCTGAGCAAAATCCGCCACAGGGCACGTGGCGCTCGCAACGGCCGCCCAAGCAGGTGCTCATCGCGGGACAGGTCGCAGTGGAGGTGCACGGGCGGGCAACACAGAGTCCCGATTGGCAAATTTGCGCCTCGTCGCCACAAGGGGCGGTTGGGGAACAGGTCTCTCGCGCCCGGCAGCGAAGTTGGTCGCACCGCTCGCCCAGGCAACATTGGTCATCGGTCTGGCAAGGCACGTCTCCCTGGCATACCCCTTTGGGATTACAGTGAAATCCGGTTGGGCACTGCGAGGTGAACTGACACAGCAGCAGCGGTGCCGGGCTGGGATCGCGACAGGCTACGAGGCCGACTAGGCCAAGTCCCAACCAGGACAGGCGAATCCAATCTGACCTCATGGAGCCCCCCCACCGGGTGAACTGTTTGGATCATCAAGGGTTACGCCCAAAGATAGCCAATCGCCGCCGCCCACAGCTTGCAGGCCGATGACTTTGGCGTTGACCGGCAATGCGAGCACTTGCCCCAAAACCGATTGAATATCCATGCCAAAGGCCAGCGGCTTGGCGAATAGCAGCGCCACGGCGGCTTGGGCCACGACGGGCAATAGCCCGGAGACATCGGCATGTGGCAAAAGCGACTGTTCTGTCACCACAATCGCGCCCGGCTGGACCTTGGTCACCGTGATCAAGAGTTGGTCGCCGTGAATAGCCGCATCGACGCCCAGGGCAATATCTGCCTGTAATTCCAAGATAGTCAGCCATCGCCCGCGCACTTGCACCGCCACGCGAATCTCAAAGCTGTGGATGGCCGCGTCGATGTGCACGCCGCCCTCGGCGGTCGGATGCAGCGTGACTTCAGGGACGTCTTCAGGTCGGGCTGACGGCATGGTCTCGACACGAATAGCCGCATTATCCTTTGCTAATTGGCGAATTCCCGGCAGTGCAAGGTCGGCCACAGCCACCGGCAGCAGCAGGCGCCCTCCGGACAAGGTCCAAAGGTCCCGGGAATCCAGAGAAATACACATCATCCCAGAACGTTGCACCGACCACAGGGCTTCCTCGACCAGACCATGGTGCAACTGCAGGGCGAGGTCGATGGACTGCAGGGTAGGCGTGCCATCAGCCGCCAAATGCACCATTGTTGCAGGCAGTTGTGGAGGTGACGACACCTTCATCTGGGCAAATACCGGCGTGTCGTCCGCGCCCGCTTGAGCCACGCAGGGATCGGCCTTGGCAAAGGTCGCGCCGGCGAAATGCATCTCAAGGCCTTGATTCTTCACCTCAAACGCGTCAGGAGCGGGCTGACCGCGCAGGTACAGGGGCCCAGAAGGTCCCAGGAGGCTCACTAGCTGCGGGCTGGCAGGGGCCAGTATCGCTTTGAGATCCAAAGGCATTTCGAGATCTAGGGGCCGACCATTGATTGAGGCCGCTAAAAGCTGCGGAATCAACAGATTGCCAAAAAGCGTCAGCATATCGCTCAGGATGGGCTGAAACGCCGCCTTGAACGCGCCCAGGGCATCGCTGGCCAACTGCCCGGTTGCACAGAGATTACACTCGAGGCAGGGGTCCTCAAACAGCACCTGGTCCGTGCATTCCTGCAGGGCACAATCCTTGGTCAAGCCAAAGCCGACGTCGTGCAAAACTGGCTGATCGACGGCAACTTTCACGGCCAGCTTGCCCGCAGCGTCCACCGCCAAAGTCAGGTCGATGTTGGCCGACACGGTCAGCATGTGCGCAGTGGGCTGGCCTACGTCCAACCCGTTGACCAAGTGACAGGCGGCATCGGAGGAAATGCCTGCAAAATTGGCAGATCCCGAGACAATGCCTTGGTCGACGCCGACGCGCGCATGGTCCAGGGCCACGCGAATGCGCGCCGGGTTCGATGGATCGACCAGCGTCACCTGTAGCGACTTGAGATCCAAGGTTAAAATAAGATCCCGCACCGAAGCCTTGCCCGAGAATAGCCCAAGACCTGTTGCAAACGTGATCTGTTGCATCCCCAATAGTTTCGCAGGATTGAGCACGGCCACGCCATCGGCATTGCTGCCGAGCACAGCCTTCATCAGACCGACGATATGGGCGGCGATGACGTCAAAACCATGTTGAGTCAAGCGCAGTTGCACGGCACCGGGCAGAACCAGGGCCGCGGGTGTCTGCTGGGGCGGCATCGGCGCACTGCAACTGGCGCAGCTCTGCGCTCCACAGGCAACTAGGAAGAAAGGTAACAGGAAGATCAGGCGGTTACGCCTGGCACGAACCACGCCGCCCAAACGCCGCCAGAAACTCAGGGTGCGGCGCTGTGAACCCACGCGGAATTCCTAGGCAACCACGCGGTTGCGGCCCTCGTTCTTGGCGCGATAGAGGTGCTCATCGGCGGCGGCCATCAAGTCCTCTGGGCGGCTCATGGTGGCATCAACGACCGCAACACCGAAGCTGGCGGTCATACGCAACTGGTTGCCTTCAAAGGAGAATCCGTGATCTTCGATCAACTGACGTACGGTTTCGGCAAAGCGAACCGCCTTTTCCTTATCCATTTCGGGCAGAACGACGCAGAACTCCTCACCGCCGTAGCGGGCGAACAGCTCCTCTTTGCGAATGCGTGACGCGACCAACTTCGCGAAATCACGAAGGACAAAGTCGCCCATCAAGTGACCAAAGGTGTCATTGACGCGCTTGAAATGGTCCAGATCCATCATGACCACGGACAGGTCGCGCTGATAGCGTTTGGCGCGCGCAAATTCGCGATCGAGAAAGTCCAACAACGCCCGCTTGTTAGCGATCTGGGTCAGACTATCCTCGATGGTAAGGCGATAGATTTCCTCGTGATAGGCGACCTCAATGTTGTCGCCCGACAGGTATTTGAAAATCGCATCGCCGACCTGGATGTAATCGCCGGAAACCAGCAGGGCCCAGCCGTCTACTTGCGTTTGATTGCGATAGGTTCCATTGGTCGAGGCATTGTCGACGACGCGGTGCCCGCTCTCGTACGGCTCGATGCGCGCGTGGTAGCGAGAGACGGCGTCAGACCTCAGAACAATGGAGCTTTCTGGATCTCGGCCGACGGTGACGGTGCGGTCGGTCAGCAACAAGCGGCGCCCAATATCAGGCCCGCGAACTTGCACAAGAAATGCATCGCGCGCGGGTCCAACCGCGTTTTGCATTTCTTTGACCGACGTGATGCGGGTCTGGGCATCCAAATGATTGGAACGACTCATTTTTGCAACCGTTCAAAGGTTCGCCGAACAGGAATCAACCTACCACACGCGGGCCTTGACTGTCCATGCGCAATTTGACGATGGATCGCCCACGGTCCCCTGAAATTGGGCGAACGGTGAACGGGCTTAAGGAGGCGCACAAGACCCAAGATTAGGAAAAGGAAGATCTCCCGCAGGGCAAGGTCGATGGGTCAGCATCAACCGCGCTCGCGCACGTGGCGGACCAGCGCTTCGATGTAGCTCAGGGCCGGCGGACAGACCACGTCCAGGGGCTCCAGCAAGGCCCGAGCATTGCGGTCATCGAAGCGGACGTCTGCGTCAAACCATTCCAAGAAGCTACGCTCGCTGCGCACGCGATTGCGCAAAAACGGCAGGTTGAGCACGGCTTTGGCCAAGCCCTCGGGCAAGAACAGGTTGGGACGAGGTCGACCCGCCGCATCGGCCACCGCGTCAAATAGCGCCCTAGCTGTAGCGGGTTGGCTATCCACCAAGTGAAAAGTCCCGGACACCGCCTGGGGATGCCGAGTCAGCGCCAAGGCAGCGCGGACGGCGTAGTCGATTGGCACGATATGTAAGGGATATTGGCCTCGCCCAGGCAACGGCACGGCTACCTGGGGCCCCGCGTGCACAATGGCATGGATGAGCATGTACGGCCCATCCATGCGCCCAATTTCGCCGGTTTGGCTATCGCCGACGATGATGCTGGGCCTCACGACGGTGATCGGCAGCTTGGCCATGGCGGTCCGCAGCAGTTCCTCGGCTTCGGCCTTGGTTTGTTCATAAGGATTGCGGTATTGCTGACCCGCGCTCAGGTCTTCCTCAAAGACGTCGCCCGAGCGATCGCCGGCCACAAAGACCGTCGACCAGGCGCAAATCCGCTGTAGTTTCCGACAGCCTAGGGCGACTTCCAGAAGTTCCCGCAACCCTTCGACATTGACCTGCCTCATGCTGCCTTTGGGCACGCCGAGGTAGGTAATCGCCGCAATGTGGTGAATTTCCTCTATCTCTGCATGAAGTTGCCGGACGTTGACACCGCTTAGCCCAAGGTCCAGCTGCAGGACGTCGCCCTCCCACACATCGACTTGGCCAGGACAGCTCTGCGCCAAGGTGCGAGATAAATCAACGGCTTCACTCATGAACTTGGCGCGAACCAGCAGGATGACGCGGTCCCCTTTGGCTGCCAACTCCGCCGTCATCCGCCGGGCGACGTCCAGGGGAAACCCGGTGACCAAGACTGTGCGTGATGCCATCATTGCTCCTTGCCCCACAGAATACCGTTATGCCACAGGATGTTGGGTCTCTTGGGCAATCGGCGGGGCGACGGCACCTGGGAACTTGGCCGTTAGGTCCCGCCAAAACTGCTCTAGATCATGGGTCAATTGCGATACGGTCCCGTTGTTCAGAAGCACCCATGTCGCCCGGGCGGCGCGAAAGGCCTGAGTCGATTGGGCCGCAATGCGGGCTGCTGCGTCCGATTGGCTTAGCGAATTGCGGGATTGCAGCCTCGCCAACTGCACAGGCGCGTCGAGCTCAATGGTCAAGACCGCGTCGCACCAGGGCTGCAGATCCAGTTCCAAAAGCAGGGCCGCATCGACCACCACAAGGGGAGGATCCAACGCGGCCAACTCATCAAGATGACGACGAATTGCCGCAACAATGCGCGGATGCAAAATGCCGTTGAGTCGCTGCAACGCGGCCGGCTGCGAAAAGACACGAGCACCGAGGCGAGCGCGATCTAACTGCCCATCTTCCCTTTGGTATTCAGGACCAAAGGCAGACAGGACATCGGCCAGCCCGGCACTGCCCGGGGCCACTGCTTGCCGAGCAAACTCGTCCGCATCCAGGATGTAGGCCCCTTGGTCGCGGAGCCATGCCGAGACTGTGGATTTTCCACAGGCAATCCCGCCAGTTAGACCAAGAACAAGCATGCCTTTCCGCGCTCAACCCCTAGCTCGGGGCCGCGCCTGCACTCTAGCGCAAGCCGAGGCGCGACGATACGGGGCATTCGCGGTCACATGCAACATGTTAAGATTCTTGATTTTCTAGAAGTTCCCGTCTCAAGACTACCTGTGCCCATTGCGCGCAGGGCTACGTTCGGGCTGCGGCGGTTCAGGCAGCACTTGGACGCCAACGGGGCAGGACTGCGAACGGGCGATTTGGTCTTGAAAAACAGACCGTTAGTTCTTAGAGAAAACATACGACTGGTTGAACGACTGCGGCGAGGCCAGCAGCGGCAAGCCACGAATCGCGGTAAACTTGTTCTTAATGCAGTCGGAGAAAGTTCCAGAAGCGCCAGACACAGTTACGTCCGTCACGGTACCCGCGGTGCCGACGGTGAAGGAAACCTTGACCTTGCCACCTTCTTCGGGATTGTCGCGCAGGGCACGCTCGTAACATTGCTGAACAGCTGAGTTCTTGCGCGAAATCACCTTGGCCACGTCGCTCTTGCCTTCGCCGTCACCGCCCATGTCGCCCGCGGAGAGGTGAATGTTGACCTTGGCTTCTTCCTTCTTGACCTCGGTCTTGGTCGCAACGTTCCCGCGTTCACCGAAGCCCTTGGGACCCGTGCGCGCAAACTTCTCCACGGTTCCGCCGCCGCCGCCACCGCCGTCTAGCTTGAGCCCGCCACTGCCGGGGCCCGAGCCTTCCTTGTCGCCACCGCCGCCGTCACCACCACCGAAGGTCTTGGCCACCACCGAGCCTTCTTCACCCTCGCCGGCTGTGCCGAATAGCTTGGTCGATGCACCGAAAGCGCCTGCCAGTGTGTTCCTTTGCACGACTTCGACATTGCGCCGCTTGATCTCGTCCGGGTCCGCAGTCTTGCCAATGGATTCCGGCTTGTCAGCAGGCGTCGGCTTCTTCTTGTCGTCGGGTTTCTCCTTTTCATCCGCGGCCTTCTTGGCCTGGTCGGAGCGAACGTCGACGACTTCCTTCTTTTCCTCTTCCTTAGGCTCTTCTTTCTCAACAATTTCCACGTCAAAGGTGGTATGTTGCAGTTCTTCCTCGGTCTGCTGCTTGGCCAAGAACCGGCCCGTCGTGTTATGGAAAATGATCGCCTGACCCACGATCGAGCCGATCAAGACCAAGGCCACCAGGAAGGACACGGACCAAGTCGAGTCCGACAAGATCGGCCCCGCCAACTGCGCCAGGATGCCCTTGCGAGCCACCACCGGCACGGTCACGGACTGCTTAACCACCTGAAACAACAGGGTATAGGGTCCAAGCGTTGCCCGCCCGCGCGCCTTGAGCGGCAGGTTCATTTCCCAGCCACCATCAGCACTTACCGCGGCTACCTTCTTCTGAACGGCCTCTTGGCCACCCACCGGGGGTTGCCCGTCGAGCGCGAGCCGGAAATCTGAACCTTTAGGCAGATTTACGGTAAAGGCCGTCTCACCCTTGGCCGCGCGAAACACCGCATCGCCGCCCTTGTACTCATTATCCGGCAGGGCGATCGTGCTTTTGCCACTGACGCCGATGATCGTCGGTACGCCGGCATGGAACACCTGATCGGACAGAAGCCGATCCTCGTGTACAAGGCCGATTCTTAAGACCGTTTCTTCCCGCGTCACCGTGGGCACGCTGTCGCCACGGACGAACTGGAACATCAGGATCGCATCGCCCAAAGTCAGCGATCCGCCCGTAAACTGTTCCACTGGAACGATTTTCTGGCCTTTGACAGTGACGATCGCGTTCTTGTCCAGCCCTTGATTGGCGGACGGACCGCCGCGCAAGTTGATCACATGGGCCGGGTCGGTCGGCAGCACGATGTGATAGGCGTTCTGGTACATCACGGCGAGAGGCAAAACCGAAGGAAAATCAGGATGATCCTTGGGATTGACTGCGACCGTAGCGTCGGGGCGCGTGCCGACCGTGATGTCGATCCTGCGATCGAGCACCCGCTCCGCAACGACCTGTCCGCGCCAGACAACTCCGACGCGCAAAACACGGCTGGTGTCCAGACCCATGTGGAAGACGCTCCCCGGTCGGCGCGTGGGGGCACGCGCTAAACCCGCATGACATCTGCGCAGTTACGACAATTGCCGCTGTGCGCCCAAGCAAAGGTTCTGCTTGTAATCGTCGGGCCTTGGACCACCTTGGTCTGGCCGCACTCTGTCCGCTCTACTGACAAACTCTGCGTTCTCTGCTGGCAAGCGGTAAGCCTCACCGGCAATCCGCTGCGGGCCATCGCCGCAACTGGAGGATGCTAGCCAGCGTGCCCCTCCGCTGTCAAACAGGCGCGTGCCGGCCCCCTTGTGATGAAGGGCGAGGCTACCCGTGGCGAGCGGCGGCGCTCAGCTGGCAAAGGCGCAATCGTGAAGAGGAATCTATCTGGGATGGCGACCGACCGCTGGGGCCACGCCGCCACATGCTTACACTTTCCAACAACCTGCCCCTCAAGCCTGCTCGGTTGTCTGGGCCATCGCGTTCCCTGTTGGCTTGGCGGGCCCTCTTGGATCTGCTGGCCCGTCTTGCGTCTGCCTGCCCTTACCTTGCTAGCGGGCCCAAGCGCAACACCTTTATCGCTTGAAATACCATGTACACGCTCGCCTAGCCGCCCTTGGAGAAGACGTAGGACTGCGTGAAGCTCTGTTCGGACGGCAAAAGCGGTAACCCGCGAATCGCCATGAATTTGTTCTTGATACAATCCGAGAACGTACCGGAAGCGCCCGAGACGGTCACTTCGGTCACTGTGCCCGCCGTACCGACGGTAAAGGTCACTTTGACCTTGCCGCCTTCTTCGGGATTCGAGCGCAGGGCCATTTCGTAACACAACTGAACTGCATTATTTTTGCGGGAAATGACCTTGGCCACATCCGACTTGCCTTCGCCGCTGCCGGACATATCGCCCAGGCTCAAGTGCGCAACCACGGCCTTCTCTTCTGGCTTCTTTTCAACCGGTTTGGCCACGTTGGCGTCGCGATCGAAGCCCTTCTTGCCGCTGACAGGCACCTTTTCCACCGTGCCGGAGTGTTGGCCACCCTCTAGCTTGAGGCCGCCACTGCCGGGCCCTGTGCCTTCCTTATCTCCGCCGCCGTTGCCAAAACTTTTAGCAACTACGGTACCTTCTTCGCCTTCGCCCGCAGTGCCAAAGAGTTTGGTCGCGGCGCCAGGTCCACCAAAGGCACCAGCTAGGGTGTTCTTCTCGACAACAGCGCGGTCAATTCGCTTGACATCCTCTGGGTTATCCGCCGTCTTACCGATCGAGTCCGGCTTGGGCGCGTCCTTGACCGGGTCTTTGTCGGCCTTGGTCGGCTTGTCGTCCTTTTGCTTCTTGGCCGGCGTCGGGTCCGGGGCTTGAAGCGGCTGGGTCGGCTTATCATCCGGTTTTTCCGGCGGTTCCTCGACCTTCTTTTCCTCAATCTGCACGACGATGGTATCGAACTTGTGTTCGTCCTCGGGCTTGACATCCTTGAGGTACTTGCCGGTATGCGCATTAAAAATCAGTGCTTGACCGACAATTGCGCCCACGAGCAACACGGACGACAGAAACGCCGTGCTCCAGGTGGGATCGCCGAGAAATACACTGGTAAAGCGCTGCAATCCCGTGGGTTTATGCATCGCCGGCACAGTCACCGACTGCTTGACCATTTGGAACAGAACGGTATGGGCACCCATGACGGCGCGGCCGCGACTGCCTAGAGGCAGGTGGCAAATGACGTCGTTGCCTTCCGCGCGAGCCTTGCCTTTTTGCTGCAGGTCCTTGAGCTCCATCGGCGATCCATCAATCGCGACGCGGACTTTGAGGCTCTGGGGGCAGCGCAAGTCGGCCGAGCCGTCCTTGTTGTTGGTGAAGCTGATCGCCGGGCCTTGGTAGTCCTCGGTCGGCAGGACCACGCTATCCTCTTTGCCGTTGCCAATGGTGATGATCTTCTGGTCTGGGTAAATCTGGTCTGAAATCAGGCGGTCATCAAAGACCAAGCCTAGGCGCAGCACCATGCGATCGCGCGTGACCGTGGGCGTCGCGTCGCCGCGGACGAACTGGAACATGATCGTGACATCGCCGATCACCAACGAGCCGCCGGCAATTCCTTCGACCGGCAGGCAGCGTTTGCCCTTGATATTCTTGGCTTCTGACGTCACCGCCGCGCCACGCATGCTGATGCGCGCCGTGGGATCACTGGGAACGACGAGGTAATATTGCCCGCCGTCGAGCGCCAGCAAGTCGATGGCGTCGGGAAAGTCGGGATAGTCCTTGGGCGCAATCTGCACGGTCGAGCCGGGGCGAATCCCGACCGAGACGTCGATGCGACGGTCCAAGGTCTCTTCCTGAATAATATTGCCGCGATAGACAATGCCAAGGCGGACGAAGCGGTTTTGGCTCACAGATCCCTCTCCGCAGGATTGTTGAAGGACAGACGCCTGGACAGTATCGACGGTCGCGATTGCTGTCAACGGCTTGGCTGGGCCTAGCGTTGAGCCGGTGCCGTGACCACCCCGGCCGTCTGCTGGCGCGATTCACCGTACGTTGCTTGGGACGCCCAAGGACGCGGGACGATCTACGCCTGAGCCATTGTGCGGGTACAACAATGCCCGCGCTCTTAAAATTATCGATATTTCATGTTCTTACCGCGATGAGGGATTCGCGACAGGGGCGCGTCCTGGCCCCAGCGCGCAGGCCGAGTCCGAAGGGGTGCACCCCGAGGCGCCCGAACACCTTGTCGCAGCCGCCGCCGCCGCGTAGACTGCGAGCCCCCCCGCAACCGGCGTGACCGGCCCCGTGGAGCTCGAGATGTCGTTGCGCCTGCTTAGCCCCGCCCACTTTTCGCGCCCGAGTCGAGCTAACCACATGAAATCCAAAAATTGGCTCTACACGACGGCGCGCTTGGCTGGCGGGCTGTGCATCGTCCTTTGCGCCAACTGCGGTGGCAGCAGCACAGAAACGCCCGCGGCGGCCGCTAGTTCGCGCACAAAGCAAGAGCCTTTGGCCGACGACGCCTGGGCCAAAGAACTGACCGCAGCGCCTGACCTCAAGGCGGCGGTTGACCAAGCCGTTGGAGATCGACAGGGTGCCGGCGTCATCGAAGATGCCGATGGCAATCGCTTAGTTTGGGCAGCATTTAGCAACGGCGACCAGCGCACCGACGCCATGGGCGTGTTTCGCCTGTGCACCAAGGCCGCCGTCTGCACAGTGGGCACCGCGCACTACACGGCGACGGGCGCGACGCTGACCGACACGTCGGGAAAGGTCTTGGATCATTTGGCCATTGGCACTCCTGTGCTGCAAGAAAAGTTCGTTAACCACAATGTGTCGGCGCCGCAGACCCGCCTAGCGCCGCTAGACCGCTCGTATGTGCCTGTTACGGATGAGAAAATTGCCCAAGCGAACGCCGGCGGTTTCAAACACCGGCGGTTGGTTGCCTTCAATACCTATGGCCCGCAGTTGGGCGTTTCGCTGCAAGCAGTCGTTACGGCGGCCCAAGCCATGGGCGTGTTCGATAGCGTTGATGTAATTGATTTTGCTAAGAAATCAGACATCCTCACCATCCTACCTCAACTCACGCCGTTGGATGTGGTCGTGTGGCTCGGCGCGGCCGTGCAGGAGTCGATCGGCGGGGTCACCAAGCCCACAGGATTCTCGGTGGCCCAAGGGGTGGTCGGCGAGGAGCTGCTCTACTACAAGAACTCAGATAAGACCCAAGATTTCAAGACATTACTGGGCGCTCCGGCTCTGGGTGGTCCGGGCCTCGTCCTGCTCCTTGGCAGTGGCTCGGTTGCGGTGCCAAGCGGCGACGTGAGCAACTTGGCCTCGGCGCTGCTGTCCAAGCCAATACGCCCAGTCGTTGGCTTCCAAGGGAAAATCAGCCCGAGCGACGCCATCGCCGCAACGGTGACGCTGCTTGGCCAACTCGGGGCCGGCAAGGACCTGGACAGCGCACTAAGCGCCGCAGGACATGGCATGGGCAGCACCATGGACAAGTCCGCACGGGCATTGTGGAAGTTTCCGGGCAAGTACACCAAGATGTTTGCCCATGATCCGTCGGCGGCGGCCCTCAAACTGTACGTCAAAAACGATCCGGTTTGCTTTCAGAATGTGCCGAGTTGTGACCCCCAAGGCGTAGCGACTGCGGCCAAGGTGACGGGCAACAAAATCCCGTCCGAACAGCTGGTTTCCATGTCTAAGCAAATGCAACTGGAGTGCGCGCCGACCATCACGGGCCCGTGGATTGAGTGTCACGGCACCAACGCGGTGATTGGCCAAGACTTTGATCTCAAAGGCGTTATCTTGGGGACCGCTCAGGGCGACCACATCGAGTTCTTCGTCCAAGGCGATGCCAGCAAGACCTTTCAAGGCATTACCGTGATTGGCGATGCGGAGTTGGGCAAGCCGGACGTGGGCGGTGGTTCGTCGACTTTGAACTTTACCGGGCCAGCGGCCGCCTCTTGGTACCTCGATGACCAGGGCCGCTGCTGCTTGGCCAACCAGCCCATGCTGCAGAGCTATGACGCCAAGCCGAGCACCCTGCTCATCAAGAACTGAGACCAGCGCTACGCCGCTATCCCCATGTATTTTCACGGAGAACAGAAATGGCGACCATTGACGGCAAGACCATTGGACACGGGATGCGCTTTGCCATCGCCGTGGCGCGGTTCAACCATTTCATCACCGATCGCCTGCTCGAAGGGGCCCAGGACGCCCTAGTGCGCGCCGGGGTGGCCGCTGCCGACATTGACGTGGTGCGTACGCCTGGAGCCTTTGAACTGCCCGTGGTTGCAAAAGCGCTCGCAGAAACAAAGCGCTACGATGCAATCATCTGCATTGGCGCAGTCATCCGCGGCGCCACTGCGCATTTTGAACACGTTGCCGGACAGTGCGCCTCGGGTATCCAGCAAGTGAGCATTTCGACAGGGGTTCCGGTCTTGTTCGGCGTCTTGACGACCGACACAATTGAACAAGCGATCGAGAGGGCCGGCACCAAAGCTGGCAACAAGGGCGGCGAGTGCGCACTAGGTGCGATCGAACTTGTTGACGTCCTGAGACAAGTCCGTCATTTGACAGCTGAAACATCCAAGTAGTACCCACGCAGGAGTTACCATGGGCAGCGGCCGCCGCGCGCGAGAATCCGCCTTGCAGATCCTCTTCGGATTGGACTGGGTTACCGTTGACCTAGCCCTGGCGATGGACACGTATTGGACCCGATTTGCCGGGGAGCGCCCTGCTTCCTACGAAGAAGTCCGCAAGCAATCTGAAGAGTTGGTGCATGGCACCTTTGGAAACCGCGAGCAGCTCGATCAGCGGCTGCAAACGGCGTCGCACCACTGGAAACTTGAGCGCATGAGCGCCGTTGACCGCAATATCTTGCGCATCGCGGCCTATGAACTGCTGTTTCTGGCGGACAAGGTGCCACGCAAGGTTGCCATCAATGAAGCCATTGAAATTGCAAAGAAATTTGGCAATGAAGACTCCAGCGCCTTCATCAACGGCATCCTCGACCGGATTGGCGAAGGCGCCGTGACGCGCGACCGCAAGAAGGCCCCGGGCAACGCCAACCGTGATCGCGTCGCCAAGGAGTCGGTCCACAAGTCCAGCAAAGACAAGAGCAAGCACGGTAAGGGCGCAAAATCGAACAGCAATACCGCCGATCGCGAAGGCCAGGCGAACAGCAAGGAGCCAGCAGGCGAAGTCCCAACCGCTAGCCCAGGATCTGCGGAATCGGCATGAGATTTCGCATGGCCCAGCCACGGTTAGATGCCATCGACGACCTAGCCGACGAGTTGGGCGGCTGCTTGGTCTTGACCAGCTTCCTGGACGACCGGCCTCTGCGCGGCTTGACGGGCCTGATTGATTGGCGCCTGAACGGTCAGGTTTCTCGTTTGATGTTGCGGGATTTCATCGACTGCCACTACCAAGAAGTGCTGCTTACGCCGATCTCGGGTCGCCTGCCCTTTGACCGCCTGCTGCTGGTGGGCCTGGGCAAACGCAGCGATTTCCATGCCCAGCGCTTTGAAGACGTCTGCCGGTTTTGCTTTGCAACGCTGCAAGGCCTGGGCGAGACGCGGTTTGCCATGGCCCTGCCCGGGCGAATTGGTCTGGATGTGGGCCTGAGGCAAGCACTTCTGGGATGGCGTCGCGCTTTATCTGAGGCTTTTGCCGATGAAGCGTACGCAGATTTGGACCTAGTGCTACTTGAATCGCCTGAAGTGCAACGAGAATTGGCGGAGCCCATGCGTCAGCTGCAAAAAGAACTGGACGGCCGGGTGCACGCCAATGCGTTGTGAATGCCCCAGCTAGGATCGCAATTTACCAGTAAAATCAATAGCCCAAATCAGTCAGCATCCACAGCAGTTCCCGGTGCCGGCGCGGGCCCAGACATCGCCCCTGGCACTAGGCCTGCGGGCAATACGCTGGCGAGCACTGCCGGGGAAACAATGCGTTTTTGCGCGACAAATTGCGCCCAGAAAGCCAGCGGCGTGGCGCGCGCCCCCTTGCCAGGCACGTACTTCCAGGCCAGGACACGCTCAAGCCAGCGCGCCGCATTGTCGCTGTAAGGGGCTGGAAGGGCCAAAGCCCTTAATAACTCAGGAAGTTGACTGCGATCTAGGCTGGCAATTGCCACGCCGTGGTCCCTCAAGGACTGTAGGGCTACAGCGTCCCGCTGGGCATCGGGCTGCAGGCCAGCACAGAAATTACGCCATAAATCGCGCTCTTGCTGCGGTGGGGTCGGCATGTCGGCCGGCAAGTTGAGGGAGGCCAGCAAGTCGCCAGTCGTCCGATTGACGATGCGTGCCAGGGCGTTGCGCGCCGAGTCGCGCACCCCGGAATCTGCATCGGCCAGTAAATCGGCCAGCGCTGGTACTACTGCCAAAGACGTGGATTCTGAAAGCAGTTCTGCCGCCAACTGCCGAATCACCAGCCGGGACACCTCGAGGTCTGCCGAATGCAGCTCGCGGAAGTCTTTAAGCAATTCAAGCAACTGCGCAGGCTCGATGGCCGCCAATAGACGCAGCGATTGACTCGCCGTGGCCGCATCGACCTCCTGCGCCAGGGCCCGTCGCAGCGGCTCAGCCAAACCAGCAGGACGCCAGCCATCGAGCGCGCTGACCGCCGCTTGGCGCACCGGCAGGGCTGAATCCTGCAGACAAGCAAAGAGTTGCGGCAAGGACTCGCTATCGCGGTATTGGGCCAGCAACGTCACCGCCCCGGCACGCAATGCACTGTCTTTATTGACTAAAGCCGCTCTGATGGCCGGAATTCTCTCGCGCACAGCCGGCACGCGCCCCAACGCTTCTGCCGGAGCCCGCGAGGCATCCAGACACCCTTCGGTCGCATCATCGCGGCTGCAGGCAATGCGCAAGTGCAGGTGATCATTGTGAGGCAGTGCGCCATTGGGCTGGTGCAGAATCGCAGCTACCTTGGCAATGACGTCCTTTTTCTCCTTCTGTTTCACCGCGTATTCAACGATCGGCACCTTGAGCCAGTTGGCGATGAACAAGTACTGAATTTCAGGGCCAGGACAGGTCACGAGCGCCTTGGCGAGCTCCCAATTGGCGGGGACGTCAAACTGCATCGGTTCAAGGGCATCCGTTGTGCGCAGATTCGCATTGAAATGATAGAGAAAATCGGGATCTGCATAGGCCCCAGTGAGGGTCCTTGCGTAAAAACCGATGTCGACATCGCGGCCATTGTGGTGGCTGACGCTCCAAGGCAACGCGCCACCGCCCTGCCGCGCCATATTGCCCAAGTGCAGTTTATGACCTGGGAATTTCTTCTGGACGTGCTGCGCTGCGCACAGGAGTAGGGCCTTCATCTCGTCGGTGGTGAAGCGCGTCTGGCGGTCGACGATCTTCTCGAGAATCTTGTGGGTTGGCCCCTCCGGCTCGAAGGACGCACCGTCGACCAGAAAGCCTGTGGTAACGGTTCCAATCGCTATTGATCCATGGGATTGCGAGGCAATTCGCGGATAAGTTCCGCGCCCTTCGCTAGCGGCCTGCAGCGGCATGACCAGCGGATGCAGTTGCGCCTCGGTGCTCCGGCGATCCTGGCGCGCCGGCGGTTCGGCCATGCGAATGCTGCCGTCTAAGTCCGTGGCAGCGGTGGGAAGTTCTACCTTTGTTTCAAGGTGTTGGCGAAACGAGTTGGGCCCTTGCTGCGCGGCGACTGGCTGAGAATCGGCTGTCCGTACGGGCCCTGTGACCGCAACCAAAGGCGTTTCGGCCCTTTGCTGGTCGCCGGCCGCACAAGACGCTACCAGCATCAGCCACGCCGCTAGGGCTGGCAGACCAAGGCAACTGCTTGACAGGCAACGACTCAACATGGCCTGGTCTCCTCAAGGTGTTCGGCAAGGACGCGGCGCGCCCCCTGGAAAACGAGAAGCAAACACTGTACCTCTAACCCCGGCAAGGAACTTCCGGTTTGAGGTTCTGGTCTAGGGTAGCGAAAACACAACAACCTCGCCAATCCTGCGATCGCTTCTGCAACCTCGTACACGTAACCCTGAGTCCTTTCCGGGTTACCGCAGAGGACTCGGCGTTGTGGACTTTGCAGCCGCGGACCCGGCCGAACGAAGGTGAGCCCGCGCGCGCTGGCGAGGGGAGCCGCGGGTCACCCTGAAAGTAGAAGCAAACACTGTACCTCTAACCCGCAAGGAACTTCGGGTTAGAGGTGCTGGTAGGGGAGGCTCAATGTGGCGGGGCAATGGCGCTGCGATTGCCATGCTGGCGGAATGCTTCACGAACAAAGCTCATGAGGTAGCCCAAGGCCGAAACGACCGAGAACACCATGGACACGCCAAGCAGGACCAATCCGGTGCGGTGAAAGTCGACAACACCTCTGAACAACAGGAAGTTTGCGTCAACCGGGAAGTGAATCAGCAGCCCGATGAGGCCGGTCATCTGTACGGCCGTCTTCCACTTGCCCCAACGATCGCTCGGTAATTCAAAGCCTTCTTCAGCCGCGATCGCCCGAAGACCTGTGATCGCCACCTCGCGCGAAAGCAGCAACATCACCAGCCAAGCAGGGCAGCGGTCCAGCGTCACCAACTCGATCAGGCACGCCATGACCAGCAATTTGTCGGCCAGGGGATCGAGGAACCGACCAAAAGCCGATTGTAAATCAAGGTTACGCGCCAACCAGCCGTCGAGAAAATCGGTGATCGACGCCAGCGCAAATAGGCTCGTCGCCCAGAACGCGGCGTGCCGAGCAGACCAAGCGCCGGCCACCAAGTCATCCGACTGCGCCATCCAGGTGACGACAAAGGGAATAACAGCCACGCGACCCATGGTCAAGCTATTGGGTAGATTGAGGATTTCCTGGCGCAATGCCGATCGCTGCTTTCGCGCCCTCTTCTTCTTGCGTGGTTTGGCCGATTCGTCCATGGCTGCGCAGTGTAACACACGCCTTGCCTCGCGGGAATCTCTGGCCGCTCTGGCGGGTTGCACAGGACCGGCCCGGCTTTGTCAGCCTGGGCTGCGCTTGGTAGCATGGTCGCCCAATGTGCGGTTTCGCCCCAACCACCCCAATTGGCGCAGGCTGCCGCCCTTTTAGGCTCAAACGCGAATGCTGACGCGGCCCCGGCAACGACACGCTTGGGCCGCCACTGACAAGGCAAAGATATGGAATTATTCTCTTTTCTTGGCGCCGCATTCCTAGGCGGATTGATCCTCAACGTCATGCCGTGTGTGCTGCCGGTGTTGACGATGAAGGTCTTCCACTTGGTCGAACACGGCGCTGGCGACAAGAGAGGCCGTCAGATTCACGGGCTAGCCTACACAGCGGGTGTTTTGACAGCCTTTGTTGCCTTGGCCATCGGCGTCATCGCCCTGCGCGCGGGCGGCTCGCGCGTAGGTTGGGGCATGCAGTTCCAACACCCACCGTTTATGGCCGCGATGGTGGCGCTCGTCTACGTGTTTGGCCTGAATTCATTGGGCGTTTTCGAATGGACCGTGTCCATGTCAGGGAGGCCCGGCCACCAAGGCTATGGCGCTTCCTACGTCAACGGCATCTTCGCCTCGATCATGTCGACCCCATGCTCAGCACCGTTTCTAGGCACGGCTGCCGCCTTTGCCCTCGGTGCTGGTGCGCAATGGTGGCAAACGTTGGCACTTTTCTTCGCCATCGGCCTTGGCCTAGCCAGTCCCTTTCTGCTGGTCAGCTTTGTGCCGCAGATTGGCAAGGTGCTGCCCAGACCTGGACCGTGGATGGAAACGTTCAAACATCTCATGGGCTTTACCCTGCTAGCTGCTGCCGTTTGGTTCTTTGGCGTCTTCCAAGCCCAGGTCTCCCGGCCAGCCAGTACGATGTTCTTGGGATTCCTGCTGATCTTGGCCATCGCGCTGTGGGCGGTCCATCACTTTGGCGGCATCCTGCATGGCACCGCGCGGCGACGAACAGTGAGGGGCATTGCCCTTGGCGTCATGATCTTGGCCGGCCAACAGATGATTAGCTTTGAAAAACCGGAGGGTCGCATCCCCAAAACGACGGCAGCTGCACCGCGCTTGGCTGTGGCCGCTCGGGCCAAGGTTGGTGAGCCCCAGGTCGGCCAGCCTGGAGCCATTGCTGCTGGCGCTGCCCCTACGCCGACTTCCGCCGCACCCGTGCCGCGCGATCCGGTCGTCGTCGATGGGCACATTGCCTGGGCAGCCTTCGATCCGGCGCGCATTGACGCGGAGCTCAAGAAGAAACGTCCTGTTTTTGTTGACTTTACCGCTGAATGGTGCGCCAACTGCAAGACCAATGAGCGGGTGTCCATTGAAACGGCGGCCTTTCGCGAGGTCCTGCAGCGATCGGGCCTGCTGCCGATGAAGGCCGATTGGACCAATGAGGATGATACGATTGGCGAATGGCTGGGTAAGCTAGGCCGATCGGGCATCCCGGCGTATGTCATTTACTTGCCCGATGGCACTCGGGACCTTTTGCCAGAAGGTCTTGTATCGACAAGTGAATTCGTCCAACATCTGCAAGCAGCCGCCCTCAAGTTTCCGGCCAACCAGCAAATTGCGGACAAATAGACGACCCGCCGGCACGCAACTAGCACAGAACCGTTGATCTTACAGGTGTTGCAGCAGGTTCGGCGGAGGCCCTGACAGCGAGTCTTGCCAGAGCCACGAGATTGCTTATACTGTCGCGCCCCAACCCGCCCATGGTGGTCAGGAAGGGACCTTTATCGCCGGCAGTTTGGCCCCTGGCGACTGCTCAACCGAGGTATCTCATGAAGCCCCAAGGTCACCCGAAGTATTTGCCGTCGCACGTTCACTGTGGTTGCGGCAACTCGTTTGATACCTTTTCGACCGCTGGCAACCTGCAAATCGATATTTGCTCGGCCTGCCACCCGTTTTACACCGGCAAGCAGCGCTTGATTGATACCGGCGGCCGCGTCGACCGGTTCAACCGCCGCTTGCAGGCTGCGCAGCCCAAGGCCTAGTAGTACGTTGGAACCCAACGCGTTTCTCGTCATTACGGGTCGCGCGGCTGGATGCAACGGACAAGCCAACTCAGTTCGAACAAGAGCCAATCCCATCGCGGGTTGGCTTTTGTGCTTTTGCGCGCAATTTCGGCGCGAACGAGCCGCCATCAGCCCCCCGGACGCAGAACGCGCAGGTGCTGAGGTCTTCTCGAACCCTCAAGATTCCAGGGTAGTAGTCTGTTTCCTGGCGACTAAGGCGATTCTGTCGTAGCCGTGGTTGGTCGGTCCTGACGCCCGGGCAGCATGGCGATGACGCAGCCAAGCAACATGACGATGGCACCCAGCCAAAGCAGCGAAACAAAGGGGAAAACCACGGCCAAGAGGTTGATGAACCGCTGCCCCTGGGCTGGACGCATCGCCAAGTACAGATCGTGAAAGATCGTCGATTGAATCGCCACTTCGGTAGTCGGCGACTCGTGCTTCTTGTAGAAGCGCACCTCTGGGTGCATTACGTCGCCGACGCCCTGGGGCACGACGTCAAGGGCAAGCCCGGTGCCAGCCTCGGCATTGGGATTGACCGCCGCATACAGCAAATTGGCCACGGGTCCCGCCTGCAGATCGTTGCGAAATGCGGCAATGTCCGCTTGGTTGGCGAACAGCAGGTCGAACTGCATTTGCCCAGGCGTGGTCTTGACTTCGCCCAGGCCAAGCTGCTTGAAGGTGTCGCGCATGTCGCCAAAGAACTTCATCATGACCTGAGGCGTCACTTCGGCCACCTGCAGAAGTTCGGTGTCGATGCTCATTCTGAGGCGCTTGGCGTCCCCGGGATCTTGGCCTACAATTTTGACTTTGTTACGCAAACGTCCGGCCCAGTACTTGGCAGCCACGCGCCGGCCGGCCTTGGCATCGGCAAAGTTGACGCGTAACCGCGGCGAGCCGGGCTCAGACGTGATCTTGACCGAATCTCCCGGGAATTGCGCTTTTAATGCAGCCACTTGACTTTCTGACACGACTTGTTCGCGGTGCATGACGACCATGGTCGCGCTGGCCGTCACATAGGCACCGTCGGGTTCCCAGGTTTCAACGCTGCCCGTGTAAAACAGCGAATAATCATCAATTTCCGTGTGATCGCCTGGGTGCAGCGCGATTTCTGGCTGGTAGGTGCGAAAGGCGTTGCCCGCAAAGGCGAGAAAGCAAAAGACAAGCCCTAAGTGCACGATATAACCGCCATATCGGCGCTTGTTGCGCAAGGTCAGCATCACCAAGGACAGCAGGTAGCCGGTGCCATGGGTCTTGACGCGAGCACGCGCACCTACATGAAACTCCATGGTAATCGACCAGGTGACGAAGACACCGAACCAGACGCACAGACCGCCGTAGACTTCGCGGCTGCTCAGTCCGTCGACAATGCGGCGCAGTGCCACGGAAAATGTCTCGTGATTCCAATGACTTTGATCGTTAGCGCTGGTTAGAAGCCAGGTCGTGCACAACACCACGGTCGCAATGGACGACACGACCAGCGGGCGGCGGAAGTTCTTCTCAAAGTTCTTGCGGGTCGCCTTTCTCCAGGAAATCAGCGGACCTATCCCGGTCAGCAGCAGTAGAACCAGGCCCAGCGGCGTCATCACCCGGTTGAACCACGGTTCACCGAGCTGCACCTTTTGCTGGAGCGGCGCCATCTCAATGCCGACTTTTCCTATGATTTCAACAAGTCCATTGTAAAGCGCTTGCACCGGTCTGGCTTCGCTGATCTGGCCAAAGACCGTGCCCCACAGCACGACGAAGGCGCAGCCGACCAAGACGACGTTGTTGAGCACGAAGAACGCTTCGCGGCTCATCAAGGAATCGAGCTCGGACTCGGCGCGCAACTGCTTCCAGCGCTTGGCAATTGCGATGAAGGACACGACCGCAATCAGCGCCATGTACCACAGGAAGTAGCTGGCTAAAGTCGAATCGGCAAAGGCGTGGACACTGTCGATGAGCTGGCTGCGTGTGAGAAAAGTGCCGAAAATCGTGAGCAAAAAGGTCAGGCAGACCAGGACGGCATTCCATCGCTTGAGCATGTTGCGGCGTTCTTGAATCATCACCGAGTGCAGAAAGGCTGTGGCGGTAAACCACGGGATAAGTCCAGCGTTTTCAACCGGATCCCACATCCAAAAGCCGCCCCAACCGAGCTCTTCGTAGGCCCAAGCGCCGCCCAAAATCAGCCCTAGCGACAAGAACAGCCACGACACCAGGGTCCACTTGCGGGTATCGCGCAGCCACTGGGAATCCAGCTGACCCGTCACTAAAGCCGCGAAACCAAAGGCAAATGGCACGGTAAAGGAGATGTACCCGGTCAAGAGACTCGGCGGATGAATGGCCATCAGCGGGTTTTGCAGCAAAGGATTCATGCCCTTGCCGTCGTCGGGACCGGCGCCCGCCTGGAAGATCTCAAACGGATTGGATTCAAAAACCATGAGCAGGGCGAAAAAGAAGATGGCAAAGCTGAGAAATGCGGTTACGTAGCCTAAAAAGACTTGCGATTGCGTGCGGTTGCGCAACACGGCCACGACGCTGAAGGTGCAAAGCGCTGTGACCCAAAACAGCAGCGCGCCTTTTTCACCGCCCCAGAAGCCCGCGAGCAGGTAGGCCAACGGCATGTCGCGATCGGTGTAGGCGGCGATATAACGGTTGGCAAAGTCATGGGTTACAAGCCCATAGAACAGACAGGCACCCATGGCGAGAATGATCAGCCAGGAGGCCACCAGGCCGTGACGGCTGGCCTGCAGCAGTGCCGGGGACCGCAAGCGCGCACCGAGCAGAGCCGACAGGCCCGTGCCAAAGATGGCGAGAAAAAGGATGTACAGGAGCGCAGTTCCGACGTCATGCATGATCCACCCAACGCGCCAGCCGGACGCAGTGCCGGGTGCAGGCCACGGCAATGGCTAGCGCGGCGCGCATCCTACGCATCTGCCGCGGGATTGCCAGCGAAGGTGCCACATCCTCCATCGGCGTGCTAGATTGGCTCGCAGCGCAGAAGTGCGCGGCGTGGAGAAAACATGGCTCGCCTCAAAGCAGTGGCCCGACCCGAGGCCCAGCCGGCGGATCCCCAAGTTCGCCAACAGACTTGCCTGCAGTGGCTAGCCGCTGCTTGCCAGCATCTGCGGATGCGCCTGGTCATGGCGACGCAGGTTCGTCAGGCGCGCGCGGCGGGACTGAGCGAAGAAGAGGCCCTGCTTTCGGTGGAGCCGACACAGACTGAAGTTGCTGATTTGCTAGGAAATGTTCGGCAAGTGGAGGCCCAGGCTGCCGCCTTGTCGATCCGTCTGCCCATCGAAGTGCTGAGCTTGCAGGCGGACTTAGATGAGGTCGACCGCGACATTCTAACCCTGGCGATCGCGCCGCACGTTGACGTGGACATCCGCGATTCGATTGCGCGTTTCAACGACAATCTGCTGGCGAACTTCGTCGATGTGCGCCTGTGCCTTGAGTTCCTGGTCCGCGATCCGGTGCAGCGTCTGGCGATGCGCGGCCGGTTTTTGCCCGACGGTCCGCTGCGTTTGGCCCGCCTAGTTCAGCTGGAGAGGCCTCGCGAGGGAGGCGACAACCTGCTGGGCTGCGAACTTACGCCGGCGCCCCGGGCGATGCAATTGTTGCTTGGCGAAGAGGGGTTACTCGACTCGACCGTGGCCGACCTAGCGACTTTTGTGCAGCCAAACGTCGGTTTGGACAGCGTGGTGCTGCCACCGGAGGATCTGACACCGCTGTTGTCCTTGCTGAGCCAGCATGCGCAGAGGCGTACCCGAACCGCACGCGGCGCCTCGCCTTTCGCCCTGCCTGATGGAATCACCATTGAGATCAGCGGTCCGCCGGGAACCGGAAAGACCATGCTGGTCCATGCTTTGGCTAAGAATCTGCACAAGGCCGTGCTGGAAGTGGATGCGCAGCGCCTGCAGGATCTGGGCGACGGCGACTTCCGCCGCAGCCTGTTTTCCATTTTGGATAATGCGCGGTTATCCGATGCCATCGTCGTGCTCGATGGCGTTGACGGGTTGCTGGCCAAAGGGGCGCCGCGCGTTGGCGACATTCAGGACATGCTGCGCAGCCATGTGGGCATTACCATTCTGACTTCGCGCGATTCGGCTGGCCTCGATATGAACGTCGATCGCTTTGTCATTCAGCGGTTGTTGCTCGATACGCCCGCCGCCATCGACCGACAACGGATCTTTGCCCTGCACTTGCCCGAAGGCGTTCGCTTCGCCGATGGCTGTGAACTTGTTGAAATTGCTGGACAATTTACATTTCCTGGCGCGCTCATTCGCAACGCGATGCAGGTCGCGGTCAACCGAGCCGTCGGTGAAGACCCATTAGACCCGCAGATTACAACGGAAATGCTCAAGAAGGCCTGCCACGAGCAGATCCGTGCGAGCCTGGACGAGTACGCGGTGCGGCGCAAAGTCGGCCTCGGGCTGAGCGATCTGATCGTGCCTGAAGAAACCCGCGATGATATTGAGGAAATGTTCACAGCGGCCAAGCATCGGGCCCACGTCCTGCACAACTGGGGATTTGGCCAAAAAATGTCGACAGGTAAAGGACTTGTCGCGCTATTTTCGGGCGATCCGGGCACGGGCAAGACCTTGTGCGCGACCATCCTCGCCAACGAAATGGACCAGCAGCTATTTCAGATCGCCATTCCCCGCGTAGTGTCCAAATGGATTGGCGAAACCGAGAAGAACATTGAGAAAATCTTTGAGACGGCTCGGGCTGCCCACGGCATCCTGTTGTTTGACGAAGCGGACTCCCTGTTTGCCAGCCGTACCAAGGTCGATAGCTCCGTGGACCGCTACAGCAACATGGCGACCAACATGTTGCTTCAAGAAATCGAGAACTTTGAAGGAATCGTCATTCTGACGACCAACCTCGAGAAGAATATCGACAAGGCGTTCTCCCGGCGCATTGGCTTTAAGATCCACTTTCCCTTTCCTGAGGCGAGGTACCGAGCGCGCATCTGGAAAACGCTTATGCCCAAGGCCTGCCCGGTGGACCCGGCCCTGGATTGGCAGGAACTCGGGGAGCGCTATGAGCTGGCCGGCGGTAACATCAAAAATGCTGTACTTCGGGCTGCTTATCAGGCCGCGGCCGATAACGACATCGTGCGCGCCAAGCACCTAGAATTCGCCGCGCGGCAGGAATGCAAAAACGCCGGAAAAGTGTTTCGGGCTAGTGGGTTTGGTGATATTCTCTAAGCCGATCCGGCAAAGGCTCCGGGCCAGCGTCAACGCCCAGTTCGAGCCCCTTGGCCTAAGCTTCGCTTAGCCATTGGCCACAGGGCTCGGCGTCTCAGCATCGAGCTTCTCAAACAATTCCCGCTGCTTATCGGTGAGTTTCTTGGGCACCCGCAGGCGGACATGGGCGAACTGATCGCCTCGACCGGATCCTGACAAGTGCGGCACGCCGCGACCGCGAATGCGAATCTGTTCTCCCGGCTGAATTCCCGCGGGAATCTTGATCTTCTCGACAGTTCCATCGATCAACGGCACGTCGATCACGCCGCCGAGAACAGCGCGAATCACGTCGACATCGACCTCGCGGTGCAAGTCGTCGCCATCGCGCTGGTAGACTTCGTGAGGCTGCACGCTTAGGACCACGTACAAGTCGCCAGATGGTTGATTTGCCGCGCCTTTCTCACCCTCTCCCGCGACCCGCAAGCGCGTGCCCGTATCGACACCCGCCGGAATCTTGACGGTTACCTTGCGCTCGACGCGCTTTTGTCCGGCGCCGGCGCAGTCGCCACACCGATTTTGTGCGCGCACCGTGCGGCCCTGGCCTTGGCAGTTGGGGCAGGTGACGGCAAAGACAAAAGGTCCTTGCCGTGTAGAGACTTGGCCGCGCCCTCCACACTGACCACAGGGTTCCGGCGTGGCCCCGGGCTTGGCCCCCGACCCTTGGCAGGTGCCACAGGCCTCGACGCGGGGAATGTTGATTTCGCGGCGGATCCCGGCGACAGCGTCTTCCAGGGAAATACCTAGATCATAACGCAAATCTGCGCCACGCCCCGGCTTGCGAGTGCCGCCGCCGCCACGACCACCAAAGATATCGCCAAAGATATCGCCGAAATGGCTGAACAGGTCGTCCATGTTGCCATAGGCCGGGCCGCTACCACTGCCGCCACTCTCGAAGGCGGCGTGGCCGTACCGATCGTAACGGGCGCGCTTTTCCGTGTCGGAAAGGACGTCGTACGCTTCAGCACATTGCTTAAACATTTCCTCGGCTTGCTTGTCGCCAGGATTGCGGTCCGGATGGTACTGCAGGGCTTGCTTGCGAAAGGCCTTCTTGATCTCGGCGGCGTCAGCCTCGCGGGTAACCCCAAGCAATTCATAGAAATCTGTCTTTGCCGCCATGCCGTGTTCCCCTGCGTACGTTTGGCTGTGTCGCGCCTGCCGACGCGCCTGTCCTGTACAAAACTGTCTAGCTTGGGCCGGTTTTTCCTGCCCCCGCGCGGGCGTAGGCAAGGACGGGACCGAGATTTTGTCAAGCGCCGCGACGAATCATCAAGGGTGCCGCGGCCCTGCGATCGGGGAACGCAAGTTTCGCGCCAATTGCCAGAATTCGCTTGTGGCGTGCGTTTGGCGCGGCTAGACTGCCGCCAGGGACGTGGGGACAGGTTGGATGGTCAATGGATTTTAAGCAGGGCTTGCACCTAGGGCAGCGTCTGGAACAGCGCCTGGTGATGACCCAGCAGTTGCAGCAGGCGATCAAGCTTTTGCAGCTGTCCCGGGCAGAACTGGTTGACTCCATTCAGGATGCGCTGGCCGAGAATCCCCTGCTGGAAGAAGCGCCGGCGGCGGATATGCAGTCCAATGCGCCGGAGAGCGGCGTGACCAGTGGCGAAGGTCAGATCGCCGATTTGGATGCCCCGGCGGAACCCCGGCAGCGCGAAGAAATCGATTGGCAATCATACTTTACAGACCTTGCGCGTGGCCCGTCTGAGGGCATGGGCAGCTACAGTGGCTCCGATGAGGAAAGGCCTCCCCTGGGTCAAACGCTGACCCGCGCCAGCAGCCTGAGCGAATACCTGCAAGAGCAGCTAGGGACGACCAACCTCACGCCCGCAGAGTTGGGGGTAGCGGAGGAATTGATTGGCAATCTGGACGACGATGGCTACTTTCGCCCGAGCCGCCTAGACATCAAAGGGCCCGAGCTCGCACGCCGTCAGTTGGGCCGACAGGCTGATCAGGAAGGTTTTACCGCCCAGGACGACAAGACCGTGCTGCGGCTGCTGTGGCTGACCGACGACGAGATGGCGGCGTGGCAGGAACTGACGGCGCTCAAAGGCTGCACGGCGGAAGCGTATTTCGGCAATTCGACGCGAGCGATCGCAGCCGTCACGGGGACAAGTGTCGCCGAGGTCGAACGAATCCTGGTGCTTGTGCGCGCCCTGGATCCGCCGGGTGTGGCCAGCCAAGACTTGCGGGAATGCCTTTTGAGCCAGGCCTTGATCCGGCATCCCCAAGAGAAACGCCTACATCGCTTGATCGAGGAATTCCTGCCCCTGCTGGAGCAACGCAATCACGCGCTGATTCGCCGCGAATTACGCTTGCAGCCCGATGAGTTGCACCGCCTGCTGGGACTGTTGGGCGCCATGGAGCCTCGGCCAGGTCGCGGATTTGTCAGCGATGACGCGCGTTACATCACGCCTGACGTGTATGTCATGAAGATTGGCGAGGATTATACCGTCGTCCTCAACGAAGATGGGATGCCACGCCTACGGGTCTCGGACTTCTACAAGCACGCGCTGAGCGATGATGGCCACTCTCAAGCCAAGGAATATCTTCAGGAAAAGATGCGCGCAGCCACATGGATGATTCGCTCGATTCACCAGCGCCAATCGACCATCCAGAAGGTCACTGAAAGCATCATGCGGCACCAGCGCAGCTTCTTGGACTTCGGCATTGAAAAGTTGCGCCCCCTGGTTCTGCGTGAAATTGCAGAGGATATTGGCCTGCACGAGTCGACCGTCTCGCGGGTGACAACCAACAAGTATGTGCATACGCCTCAAGGCATTTTTGAGCTCAAGTACTTCTTCGGCAGCCGAATTGAGTCGCAAACCGGCGAGGACATGGCGGCGGCGGCCGTCAAACAGGCGATCAAGAAGCTCATTGACCGCGAACCGGCCGGATCTCCGTTGTCCGATCAGGACATTGCCGAGATCCTGCAGGGAGAATGGAATCGCGATCGCATTGCCGAGCGACTGTCGATCGCCGATGGCCAGGTCGATGCCGTGCGCCCGAGCCAACCGATGAATATTGCAAGACGAACTGTGGCAAAGTATAGAGAAGCCATTGGCATTGAGTCTTCGTCGCGACGGCGCAAGTCATACTAGGTCGGCGGAGTTCTGGACGATCCAGCCGACGAACTGGGCAGGAGTGGGTTCATTCGCTCGATGGAAAGGCCAACTATTGCAGGGAATTAGCACGTAGATGCCCAAGCTGATCAACAACTCGCCACGTTTCGTCCTGGTCACCGGCATGAGTGGCTCGGGACGCTCGACCTGCCTGCGCGCCCTGGAGGACTTAGGCTTTTACTGCGTCGACAACTTGCCCAGCGCCCTGCTGCCTGCCCTGCACGAAACCCTGTTGGAACACTTGGAAACGGCGCCGGTAGCTGTGGGCATCGACATCCGCGCGGGATCGATGTTGGGCGACCTGGATGAGAGTTGGCGGACGCTGCAAAGCGTTGGCGTGCAACCAGAATTGCTCTTTTTGGACTGCGCCGATGACATTTTGATTCGCCGCTTCTCAGAAACCCGGCGGCGCCATCCGGTGTGGCAGGTCGGGACGATCAGCGACAGCATCCGCACGGAACGCAACACAATGCTGGCCTTGCGCGAGCGAACTACCTTGGTCATCGACACCACTGACAGCACCGTGCATCAGCTCAAGCGCCAGATTGGCCGCCTGTTCGATCCGCAACATTCGGCAGAAATGCGGCTAGTTGTTTCTCTGATGTCCTTTGGCTTTAAGCACGGCGTGCCCCGGGATGCGGATTACGTCATCGATGTGCGTTGGCTCGAAAACCCCTATTTCATCCCTGAACTCAAAGCATTAACTGGGCATGACCGCGCCGTCGTGGAATTCGTGATGCAGCGAGGCGGTACCCAAGCCCTGGATCGAATCTCCCAACTGCTTGATTACACATTGCCGTTGCACGCCCAGGAAGGACGAGCCCTGGTGACCCTGGCCATCGGCTGTACCGGCGGGCAGCACCGCTCCGTGGCGCTGGCCGAGGCCCTGGCAGACCACCTGCGCCACACGCAAATCGGCCGCGTGACCGTGACGCACCGGGACGTGCTGCAAGCGCCTGCCCTGGGCTCCTAAGGCCTGCTGCGTGCTCTTTCTTGCGGGCCGGAGCCACCTTGCCATACTGCGGTCGTGCGTTGCGCCTGGAACCATTGCTGCGTGTTGCTTGGGCTGAGTCTCGGAGTCTCGGCTTGCTCGGGCACTGAGGTGTACCGATCTCCGCCTGATCGCATGGTTTTTGCCGACGACCCGGAGGACAGCGCCATGGAGCGCATCGCCCCTCCCGTCCATCGGCCCGTGCGCCTACAGCGGCCGACGAGCGCCAAAGGTCTGCAACAGGCGCCCGTGCAGGCCCCAGCTCCTATCTGCGCAATTGCCAAGCGGGATCCGTCACGGTCGATTGGGGCTGCCAATGACGGGACATTGCGCGACGGCTGCCGCTTACCCATGGCCGGCGCAGGCTATGTCGGCGTAGGTGAACGTGTTTGGGGCGCAGATGCGACAGTGGCATGGCTGCAGTGGGCCGCAGCCCAAGTCGCGCTGCAGTTTCCCGGGTCGGCCCCCTTGGTGATAGGCGCACTTTCGGCCGAAAATGGCGGGTTTATCGCCCCGCACAAGTCCCATCAAAGTGGGCGCGACGCCGACATTGGCTACTTTCACACGGCGCGCAGCCAAGCGCGGCGTTTTGAGTTGACCACGGCGGACAACTTGGACGCGGAAAAGACGTGGGCCTTCCTCGAAGCCCTGCTCTACACGGGCGACGTGACCTTTATTTTCATGGACTATGAGATACAAGCCTCCATGTATGAGGCCCTCATCGACAACGGCTGGACCGAAGCGACCTTAGCGCCGCTGTTTCAGTACCCCGCCGGTCCCAGCATCGGCCGCGGCATCATCCGCCACGCCAAGGGCCACGCCGACCATTTCCACGTGCGCCTGCGCTGCGTCGATGCAGACAAGCCTGACTGCATCGATTAGCCTGTAATTCCAAGCTAATGTTGGGCACAGCTGGCCTGGAACCGGTCCTTACCGCACCGGCAGTTGCGTCAAGAGCCAAGTCGCCAACTGCCGATGTCCATGGGCATTGAGGTGGGGATTGCCCGGCGGATCATCCAGGAAGATTTCGGTTTCTTGGCCATCACCCAGAGAATCCGTAAACATTTTCCAAGCATCGAGCAGCGGCAGGCCAAGATGCGTCGCGATCGTTCGGGCCTCTTGCGCCTGCCCCTGAGGCCCAGCGTGGCGAACGGCACTGCGCACGGGAAGCAGAACGATCGTTAGTGCGATGTTTTGACTATGTAACTGTTCAGATACGGCGCCAAGAATCGTCTGATAGCGTTCCGCAGCGGCCTCTTCTGGCAACGGTAAATAGCGGCCAAGTCTTTGCGAAATAAGCAGTTGCAGACCACAGAGATGGCGGGCCAGCAGCGACGACGCCGTCCATACACGTAGCGGATAAGGCGCCGGGCTACGCGCCAAAAACCAAGTCCACATGCCGTGTTGCGGACGCCAATCGGCGGGATCGCAGCGTTTGAGCAATGATCGGCCTGCCGCCGCTTGCAGCAGAGGACCGTCCTGACAACAGGGATAGGGCCTATCGATCTCCAAAAAATCATTGGCAACAAAGAGGTAGAGCACTACTTGATCGACGGTGCCTGCCGCCAGGACGCGTTGAAGCGCCAGCCATTGCGCATCAATCGAAGTGCCCGGTAACCCTAAGTTCACATGCGAAACAGTGGGTTGTGCTTGTTCGAGCAGGGTGGTGAAGCGTTCGGACTCGGCAACGCCCGAGCCAAAGACCAAGGAATCGCCCACATGCACGACGCGCCGCTGCGCAGGGATCGACCGGGACAGTCGGGCGAGCAAAGGATCGCGCGTGGAGGTGGGATACAGGAATTCGCAGGCAGCTTGGCTACTTTGGGCGTGCAATCGACCGGCGGCCAGCACGCCATCGAGGGCGGGCAACCACAGGCTGGCCTCCTCAGGCGGTGGAAAGGCCGGCGGCATCGGCAGGATCAGTCGGCAGAATACCTCTAACAATCCAAGACCTAACATCAGGGTCGCCAGGGCAATCGCCGGTCCTCGCAGCGAGGGCGGCCGAGGCCCAGCAACCACGCCAAGCCCCAGCGTCGACAACGCGGCCAAAGCCAGGGCATCCCAGAGGCCAAGGCGCAAAGTGGTCCACGCCAAAGCGCTAAAACTAATAGCAAATATCAGCCCAAACACGCCAACGGTCCAAGCACGCCGCAGTCGCCGCCGCAGCCCGAGACGCAGGATCACACCCGCGCCAGCCCCCGAGCCCAGACCGGCAAGCAACCACAGCCCAGCGGTCCAGTCTGGTCCAATCCCCGAGGATTGCTGGGAATCGGGACGCTGGGACCACAGATCGGCCGGCGAATCCACGGCCAAAGCCGCGACGATTTTACTAATATTTGCAGGCGGTTGCCCGGACCACTGCAGGCACCATGGGCCGGCAGGCTGGGCGCGACAGTTGCCCGACTCGGTCAGGACAAACGCATAGCATTTGGCTTGGGAATCGCAGACGGTTCCGTGCACACGATCGCGCTGAACTTGCGCGTCTTGTAAGGTGAATTCCGGCGCTGCCCGGGCAAAGGCCGCCTCAATCCGCGGCGCGGCGCTGGGCAAAAGAACAGCCTGATCAGCCTGGACCGGCGCTGACCACGCGATCGCCCACGCGAGCAGGCCTAAGGAGGCCTTGAGCGGACCGCGCGGCCTCAAAACGGCCTCGGCACCTGGGCCCAGCCGTTGTTGTAGCTACGCCAACCCAGCAAGATCAGGGCTTGAGTGCCGCCCATGTCCCAATCGGGGTTGTGACTACCAAAGCCAAGCCAGCGCGCTTCATAGCGCAGCGTCAGCCACCAGCCGCTGCTAACCCCGCGATCGTGCAAAGGCTTGTCGTGCATCTCGCTCAGGGGAATATCGATGCCCGCCCCGACACGCAGTCCGACACGCCAATCCGTGGCCGATGGACCGGATTGTCCTGTAGCGGCAACTGCTTGGACACCATCAAGGCCCACTCGCGAAAGGGACGGACCGGCATAGCCGTGAAAGCCCGCAACGACATCGTTTAGGAAATCGTTGAACACCAGCATGGGAAAGGCGGGGTGAATCGCCATTTGCCCGCCAATTTCAGTTAGTTGTAATGGACCATGGCTGCGATGCGCTAGGTTCAGCTCAAAGTCGGCAAATTGGGCAATAAAGCTAATGCGCGCGGCTGCATACACACCGTAACCCTGCGAAGGCACTGTCGGCAGCGATTGACGCAGGTGCGACAAAATCGGTCCAACGACAAAACCCGTGGCATTTCCATCCCATTTGTGTGGATACGCCGGATCGGCAGGCGGTTGCGGAGCTGTGTTCAAGGCTGGTCTGGCGTGAGGATCTGCCTGATCTTGGGGTGTTGCTGGAACCTGGCTGGTCAAGGCTTGGGCCAAGACCGTCCCACTGGGCCCAGACAGCGCCAAAGCCAAGGCCACGATGGCCATCACGCCACGGTTCATCAATGAACTCCGGGCATTCCATGCCCCGGCACCAGCAGGCGCTTGCGATACGCTTCAAAAGCAAAGCGCGGCGAATGCTGTTCGGTGTGGCAGGTGGTGCAGGTCTTGAGGTCCGGGTGGGCAAAAATCGGCCCATCTTCGCTGACTTTGTGGGCCGCGACGTGCAAGGAGCCGGGGCCATGACAGCTTTCGCACTGCACACTGGTCAAACTGCCCATTTTTCCAAGTAAACTGCCGCCGGGCTGGCCGTAGCCGGTGGCGTGACAGGGTACGCAGTCCAGATCCTTGTCTTTGGCGGTTTTCACTAAGCCTTCCCAGGCATTGCGATGCAAGTCCTGGGCCGCAAAGGCCGCGACGTCGGTGTGGCACCCTAGGCAGACCGTCTGGCCGACATAACCGGCTTTGCCCGGCGCAACAGCAGGGATCTCTCCAGCATTCTTGATGTTTTGATCGGCAACGGCGTCATCGTAGCGCTTGACGATAGCGGCGATCTGCGCGTCCACAGCTGTGGTCCAGGCCAAGCCAAGGGTGCGCCATGCACGCAAACGCCCTTGAGGCAAAGGTTTTCCTTTGGCATCGACCGCTGCTTGGCGCCGCTTGTCGAGGTCGGCACGCTCGGCCTCAATGAAGGGCAAAGCCTGCTGCAAGGCCACGGTTGGATGCTGTTGCAGCCCTGCTAGGCGCTTGTCCAAAGCTTCGATTCGACTTTGCAAATCCACTGCTACGCCCGGCAGCCAAGCGCTTGCGTCGGCCCATTCGCCATTTTGTTGGCTCTGCGGGGCCAGGGTCAGCGTTGAAACGTAGGCGCCATGCCGTGTTGCATGAACAATTGCGGTATTGCCCTCCTGCTCGAGGTCCAACTCCGGCTCGGTGCGCTCCTCCAGGCGACCGACAACCACGGCATCCAGGGCCGGGACAGCCCGGGCTAGCTTACGTGAACTGCGCAGGCCGAGATTCGAAAGCGCAACAACGACTTGGGCACCGCGCCGCCTCAAACGATCGACTTCATCTCCCGCAGTTTTGGCCACGGCGAAGTCGTCGCCCATCGCTGGATCCACTGCTAGAATACCCACTTGCAGACCAGATTTGGTCTTGAGGACAATGGACAGTTGCCGTTTGGTCGCTGCGCTGCTTGGTCCAACGCCCAAAACCGGCCAAGGAATCGCTGCATAGGCGGCCTGAACCGCGTCACCACCGATTTCTTGGTCCAGACTCGAAAACGCGACCGCAGCTGGGGCAATGGGAACTAGGGCCTGGACAAATGCCTGAACCCTTTGCTCAAACTGGGCCTTCTTGCTCGGCGTCGCCATCGACTCCGGGTCCGCCAGCAAGCTGCCGGCGTGGACCACGAGCACAGAATCGTCCTGCTTGCGAAGATCGACGACAAAATTGCCGATCCGCTCGATGCCCCCTTTTTGCAAATCAGGCGTACAACCGCAGGGTTTGAGCACGCTCTGCCAGTCCGTCACGGCCACCAGGGTGACATGGGGCACAACGGTCAGGCCCAAAGATTGAGCAGGAGAGACAGGGGCTTGCACCGCGTGAGGCGTCGAGGCTGTAGCATCAGAACGACCGCACGCAGACTGGCCAAGCGCGGCCCAGCAGACGACAACAGCTAATCCTGCATAATGATGGGGAAAATTCACGACTAGCGCTTGATTACGGCCACGGGATTGGCCGGGAATTTGTTCGACGGCAACTTGCAGTTGGCTTTGGAACGGCTCGGATAGACGTCTGAAACCGTGAAGGTGCTGCCCTTGGCGCCTTTGATCGTGCCCGAGGTCCCCTTGGCCACGCCCTTGTTGTCGCCGCAGCTCAGGGTCAGCACCGATCCAGCGGGCGATTCGCGAATATCAATGACCGGGCACTCAAGATCCTGAGGTTTATCCACGCATTCGCCACCCTTTTCGATCTGGTTGGCGGCGCACTTCTTCTCTTCTTTGTCGCGCACTTTGGCGCAACGGCCGGTCTGGCGCACGCAGAAAGTGCCTTCGGCGCATTTGACCCCATCACACTTATTTTCCGGTTTATCCTTGGTTTTGATGCACTTATTGGCCGTCTTGTCGCAGGCTTCGCCCTCGGCGCAACTGCCGCCACAGGGCTTGTCGACGCACTTGTTGTCGGTGCATTCCTGTTTGTCCGTGCACGCGGCGCAGGGATTCTCGGGTTCGCCCACTTCGACGGCGTAACGCCCTTTGCCGCTGGTCGCTTTGAAGCGCACCAAGTAGCGCAAGGACGCTTGAACGTCGAACGTTTCTTTGATCGTGATGCCGCTGCCGGGCTGGATCGTTCGCTCCAAAACGCGGTCGCCCACTTCGGTAAAGATGGTCACCAAACCGACAATGCTCGATTCTTCCCATTTACCAATAGAAATGCGTAATTCGAGCTTGCCATCCTTTTCTGGCTGAAAAAAGCGCCAATCCTCGCGGTCGCCCAGCGCCACGTCCAGGCGATCCTCGGTTGGCTCTAATCGCTTGAAAGGTCTGGCCTTTTCTCGACTTTCATCGCCATCTGGATCGCGGGTCGTCTGGCCCGAACAGGCGAGCAGGAGCATCAGCCCCGCCATGAGCAGTGCAGTGCACAAGGAAAACCCGTTGAAAGGTCCCGGCAAACAGCCACGCGTGCTTGAGGTGCAATGGAGGCCCAGCGGTGATGTCATGGTGCGAATCCTTGGTGCCCAGTGTGGCATTTTCCCAGTCATTCCAAAGGACTTCCCTCAGTGCCGCGCACGCAACTCGGTTGGGCGGCCCAGGGCAGTCGCCTGTAAGCTAGCGACGCGCATGGAACGGGTCAAGCCAGTGCCGCAATTGCGTGGGAAACTGCAGAGACCCTGGCTGCGATGGGGGGCAGCGATGCCGGTCCCCAGTTGGCAGGCATGGTCAACCTCATGGAAGTGAACGGTTTGATGCGTCTTGGCCATGGGAACCTGGCGCCAATTCAGCCATCAAGGAACCCGCGGTCAGTCCACTCGGTTGGCCGTTGAGCAACGCAAAATACCACTCATAAACAATGTGTTATGTCGCATTGCTTGGTTCAAGCAGCGCCAACCTGCGCCGTGGGCACCACCTTGGCGGATGCGCGCCAGCTAGCGTACATTGGCGACCGAGCGGCTGCCCGGGCGTATGCGATCAGGCCCCGTAGCAGTCTGAAATACAAGGAAAACTCCGGAAACTGCGACCGCCTGGGAATGCGCGGTGCGCTCCCCTGGTTGAGCGCGAGAACGGACGGCGCGCGCGAACTCGCCGCGGTCAGGGAGAAAGCCTTTGCCCATTTGCTCAACAATTCAACGTCTATGGGTGCCCCTCCTTGGCCTGCTGTGGCTCAGTTCGGCTTGGGCTGTGCCAGCGCCGGCACCCCGCTTTGACGACCTCATGCCCGCAGAAGTCATTGGCGCACGCAGCTTTGTCGCGCAGCACCCGAGTTGGGATGGCCGTGGCTTGGTGGTTGCGGTCCTCGATACCGGCGTGGACCCACGGGCACCGGGCCTGCAAAAGACAACGACAGGGGCCGTGAAGGTATTGGAGGCGCGCGACTTTTCGCAGCAAGGGGATGTGGTCCTTGACCTTGCCGAGGTGACCCAAACCCCAGGTGGCACGCGATTGCGCCAAGGATCCCTGGAGTTGCGCGACGTCGATCGTCTGCCTTTTCAGCCAGTCGATGGGCAGTGGTGGCTGGGCCATTTTTCTGAAACGCAGATCGGTCCGGAGTCCCTGCGCGACCTCAATCATGACGGCAAAACGACTAGTGAATTGGCCCTGCTGGTCTGGCGCGATGGTCCCGGTCCGGACGACGTCAAGGCGCTACTCGACCTCAACGGCGACGGTTCTGCGGTCGGCGATCCGGTCATCGGCCCTTACCACGTGGCCCAAGAGTTGTTTGTTCCTGCTGCTCGTCAAGCAAATCAAGATGTTGCCATGCTTAGTTTGGCCTTTGAGCCGGACCTGGCGCATCAAACGGCGCAGTTGCATTTCACAGACGGTAGCCATGGGACACATGTAGCTGGAATTATTGCGGGATATGGCGTGTTTGGTCACGCGGGCTGGGACGGCATTGCCCCGGGGGCGCAGATCCTGAGCCTAAAGATCGGCCACAATGGGCGATCGGGCGGCGCGACCACCCCTGAATCATTCAAGAAAGCGCTGGAATTTGCCGCGAGATATAGCCGCGTCCACGGCCAACCGGTGGTCGTCAACGCCTCCTATGGCATTGGCAGCGCCAGTGAAGGCCAAAGCGACATCGACCACCTCGTGGACAAACTTGTCCAAGAAAATCCGTTATTAACCGTCACTTTCTCCGCTGGAAACGCCGGTCCAGGCCTATCGAGCATTGGCACGCCAGCCGCCGCCGACTTGGCCATTGCCGCGGGCGCCCTGTTGCCCAAGGATGCCGCCGCGACGCTGTATACGGGAAAACCCATCCAAGATGAGGTGTTTCCCTTCTCTTCGCGGGGGGGCGAATTGAATAAGCCCGAGTTGGTAGCCCCGGGCGTAGCGACCACCAGCGTACCGGTCTGGGACGGGCGGGAGATGAAGAATGGGACGTCGATGGCCTCGCCACAAATTGCTGGTGTTTTTGCCCTGTTGTGGTCCGCCGTGCTGGCGCAAGAACCGGGCCACAAGCCCGGCGGATGGCACAGCGGTCTGTTGCGCCGTGCCCTGATTTGGAGCGCGAAGCCCCTGCCATCCTTGGGTCTTTTGGACCAAGGTCACGGCGTTCCCGACGTGAGCCGGGCCCTTGCGCTGGCACATCGCCTAGCGAGTTCGGCTGAAGCCCAGGCAACCCTTGGTTATCACCTTGAAAGCTCTGCTCCGCGACCCGATGGCGCCCGCACGCCGGCCACGTACCTGCGCGGCTTTGTGCCCGACGGGCAGTACGTGCTGCACACGCAGGTGCACGCGCTGTTACCGGGCTACTGGACTGCGGAAGAACGTGAACGATTCTCTGGCATTTTCGACATCAAGGTTGAGGGCGACTGGCTCGAAGTCCTGAGGCCGCGCCTGGTGCTGCGCGGCGAGAAACCGGGCAGCTTCGAAGTCCGGGTCAAACCCGAAAAGTTAAAGGCACCAGGTCTTTATGTCGCGCGAGTTCTTGGGCGAGCGCCCGGCGCCTCAAGCGACGAAACTGCCTTTGAATCCTGGCAAGTGGTCATCGTCCCGGAACGTTTTGACGGGGCGGGACCTCAGGAAAGGCATTGGAATGATGTCACTTTGCCGCCGGGCCGAACGTGGCGACAGTTCGTCCTGGTCCCACCGGGTGCCAAACACGTCCGCGTCACAGCGAGCCGCGTTGGCGCTCAGTTCGCCGATGCCGGCCTGGCGATCTTCGACCCCGACGGCGAACGGCTAGGGCGCACCAAGAAGCCGATTTCCTCGCAATCCGGCCAAGATGCCCAGTGGATGGCAGCGGGTGAGGAACTCAAGCCAGGCGTCTGGGAAATCGACCTCTTTGGCCAAGTTTCAGCCCAGCTAGCGAGCCACGTCGACCTTGAGGTCAGCTTCACATCGCTGCACATAGACGGCGTTGCGAAACTGCGAGCGAATTCAGGCGGTCTCGCCAAAGGTAGCGTCACATTGACCAATTGGTACGACCGGCCCCTGCTCGGCAGCGCCCGGGCAACCATCAGCGAGGCCGTCCACAGCGATGAACACCATTTCTCAAGCGATAATGGGGTGTTCAAGATGACGCTCGGTCCACAGTTTCAAGGAGCCCGCTTGCAACTGAGCCTGGACAAAGCGTTCTATCAGCGGTGCACGGACGTAGCGGTGGTGGTCAAGGACAGCAGCGGCCATGAGGTGGCATCCGGCGGATTCGCCAGCCCATCCATGGAAATTGACTGGAGAAAGCCAGCAGCAGCCGAAGCGACCTACAGCATAGAGGTCTGGCCAGCTTGGACCCACCGCCTGCCCCAAGCCCAAGGCTCCGAGCCGCGCTGGACATTGCAGGTAGAACAGCACCTGCAGTTGACCAAACCGATTGGCCTGGATGTCCAGAGCCGTGATGGCGCTCAAGTCAATGCTTTTCCTCTAGTTCCCTTGGAACTAACCATCAAGGCCCAGGAGGCGCTGCCGATGGCACCCGACAAATTCCATTGGGCCGGCGAGGTGGATATCCGCAGTCGCGACGGCGCGGTGCGCTGGCTGGTACTACCCGTGGAAAGTTTCTGAATTTCTGGGCTAATATTGCGCCCTGCCCTGCCTTCCGCTCTGGAGAACCATGTCCACGCCAAACGATGCCATCTTACTTGCCAGCACCAATGCGGGAAAAATCGCTGAGTTTGCAGAGCTTTGCCAATCCTTGTCCCTGCAAGCGGTGACGCCGACGCAATGGCAACAACGCACCGGCCAGCCTTTGCCAGACGCCGAGGAAACAGGCACAACGTTTCAGGAAAACGCGCTCATCAAGGCCTTGGCAGCCCATAAGCAAACCGGCTTGAACTGCGTGGCCGACGATTCTGGCTTGTGCGTTCAAGCGTTACAGGGCGAACCCGGCATTTACTCAGCGCGCTACGGAGGCGGCAAATCCGACGCCGAGCGACGCGCCCACCTGCTTGCAAAGCTGGAGGAAATCGACGATCGCCGCGCACACTTTTCCTGCGCTCTGGTGCTAGCCGGACCCTTGGCAGCAGGGCCAGGTTGCGGCTACAGCGAGGATGGCATCGCTTGGCGCGCATTTGCTGGCCGGACCGACGGTCGATTGCTGCGAGAGGAACAGGGGACTAGCGGATTTGGCTATGATTCCTTGTTCTTTCACGATGGTTTGGGCGCCACGTTCGCGCAGGTGGATGCCAGCGCCAAGCACGCCCTGTCGCACCGCGGTCGCGCCTTTGCCCAGCTGGCGTTGTACCTGACTGCAACGCAACTGCGCGCCAGCCAAACGCAAAAGCCCCTATACGTACGACCGGCCGCCCTGCAAGCTTTGGCGCTGTCCATGGGCCTCTGCGCAGAGAAGTCCTTTCGTTACGCGGATGTCGCATTGGAACAGGCCCTAGGGCGTCACCCCACGCTGGGCAGCAAGGAAAGGGCGGCGGTGGCGCAGTTGCACTGGCACGCCTTGCGCCGCTTGGGGTTCTTTCGGCTTGCGATTCAAGCGTTGCGCGGCACGCAGGCACCGAATTCAGCCCCCGATCCGCTGCAGTTGCGCCACGCCGACGGACAGGCCCTGGCCATCCTCAGTGCGGCCGATGTGGACGCGTTCGGCCAGCCCCTGCCTCCCCTGGGCAAGCGCAATGCCGCGTCATGTCTGCAGGATCTGTCGACGCGAACCCCTACGCTCACCCTGCCGCTGCCAGCCGATGCCTACGGCAAAGCGCTCAGGGCCGCCGCGCACGTCGCGCAGGCCTGGCCCGAACGGCAGCGGTTGGCCATTGAACTAGGCTATACGGAAACGTTTCTGTCCTTTCTAAGCGAGGAGCTTGGTGCCGAACACGCACAACTGGCCCTGCAGTACCTCAATCATCGCGGGCCTTTAACCGTGCGGGCCAATCCTTCGCGCATAACAACCGCGCAACTGCAGGCTGTTCTTGCAGCCGCGCAAATCGCAAATGCGCCGCTACCGGGCCTGCCCAATGGCATCTTGTGCCTCGATTCTGGACGGTTAACGACATTGCCTGAGTTCAATGCCGGCGCCTTTGAAATCCAGGACGAAGGCAGTCAGCGCATTGCAGCCTTGGTGGCAGCACAACCGAGCGAAACCGTACTCGATTGGTGCGCCGGCGCTGGTGGCAAGACCTTGGCCCTAGGTGCCGACATGGCGGGACAAGGTACCTTGATTGCCCTGGACAACCATGCGAAACGCTTGACTGAATGCACACGTAGAGCCCTCAGGGCCGGCCTCAACGTGCGCACCGAAGTCCTTGGCGTCCATAATCCGCGATTGCCCTTGGCCGATGCCGTCTTGGTCGATGCGCCCTGCTCTTCGACCGGAGCCCTGCGCCGCAATCCAGAACTGCGCTGGCACTTAGACGCCAGTTGGCTGAGCCGTTTCCCTGAGCAACAACTGGCGATTTTGCAGCGGGCAAGCCAATTTGTGAAACCGGGTGGTCGTCTTGTGTACGCCACGTGCTCGCTGATGCGGCGCGAGAATGAGGGCGTCGTGGCGTCCCTGTGCGCGGCCGATCCTGGCTGGACCATTGAGCAGGAACAACGCATTGGACCGGCCGATTTGGCCTATTTGCGCACCATGCCCCTTGCCGAAACGGGTGCCGATGGCTTCTACTGCTGCGTCCTACGCCGCGCCACTACCAAGCGCCAACGGAGTGCAAGTGCCTTATAAAAAAGCAAATCCGCGGCAGAACCGTCGTCCCAACCCGCCGCGCAATGAGCCACCGCGGTCGCCGCAGGCCCAGGCGAGTTCTCGCCCTGAGGACGCGCCGATCGTGCTGCACACACCGAGTTCGCCACGCAGTTTTCGCTGTGGTCACGTGACTTTAACTGGGCAGCCTAACGTCGGAAAGTCGACGATGCTCAACCGCTTGGTCGGCGACAAGATCGCCATCGTCAGCCCCAAGCCGCAGACCACACGCGATCAGATTCGCGGCATTTGGTCGGGAACGGACACGCAGGTGGTGTTCCTCGACACGCCCGGGATTCACCGCGCCCGCACGCCGCTGAACCGCGCCATGGTGGGACTTGCGATTGAAGCCCTTGAATCTGTAGATGTTGTCGTTCTCGTCGTCGACGCGCAGGTCGCCGCCAAGCACATCGAGCAGCAGCAGAAGTACCAACAACGCCAAGCCAACTACATCAAGACAGCGCGTGGGACGACCGCCGATAACGAAGTGACCGCAGGCCATTGCGCCCAGGAAGAGACTGCGGCCGATGAAGACGCGGCGGCGGTTGATGAGGCGTCCGCGGTGGATGAAGCGTCCACGGTTGACGAGGATCCTGCGCAAGCACCGGTCAACAATGTGTTTTTGAACCTCGGCATCGTCCCTGGGGATCGCCGGGTGATTCACAACATCCTGCGCTACAACCAGAAATGGATGATCGCCCTGAACAAGACGGACGCGGTCAAACACGTTCGCTTGTTGCCGGTCCTGCAGGCCTACGGCAGCGCACCCGGGGTCGGCGCGATCGTGCCGGTGAGCGCCCGCAGCGGCGATGGCCTTGCCCAGATGCTGCAAGCCATTCGTGCATATCTACCTGAACGTCCTGCAGAATATGCAGCTGACGAACTAACTGACCGCAGCGTCCGCTTTCTCTGTGCCGAGTTGGTGCGAGAACAGGTATTCTTGCAGACGCAGGAGGAGGTGCCGTATGGCGTCGCCTGCGAAGTGGAACAATTCGCCGAACTCCCCGATCTGACACACCTTCAAATCCTTGTTCACGTTGAAAAGCCTGCCCAGCGCGCCATCTTGGTCGGTGCCGGTGGACAACGGATGAAGGCCATCGCCTCGGCCGCACGTTTGGGCATGGAGCACCTGCTCGGCCGCAAAGTATTTTTAGAGGTCCACGTCCGCGTCGAACCGGATTGGTCCAATCGGGTAGAAATGCTGAAACAATTCGGATACATCTTATGAGCCGCCTACCCCTTATCGCCCTGGTCGGTCGCCCCAACGTCGGCAAGTCCACGCTGTTCAATCGGTGGATGGGCTGGCGGAGTGCCATCGTCTTCGATCAGCCCGGGGTAACCCGCGACCGACACTACGGAATCGCTGAGATCGAAGGTCGCCGCCTGCAGTTGGTCGACACAGGTGGTTTTGCGCCGGGCGAACAAGAAGGCATGTTACCGCTCATGCGCCGGCAAGCCGAGGCAGCCATTGCGGAAGCTGACGCCATCCTGTTCCTGACGAGCGCCCGTGACGGTGTGACGGCGGCGGACGAAGACATTGCCGACGTCTTGCGGCGCAGCGACAAACCGGTCTTCCTGGTCGCCAACAAAGCCGACAGCGACACCCTTGCCATGGAAGCAATGTCCATGTATTCGTTGGGTTTTGATCAGGTATTTCCCATCGCCGCCGAGCACAATCGTGGCGTCACGGACCTGATCGACGCGCTGTTCATGCACTTGGCCGACAGTGGACTGCTCGGGCCCCTGGTGGATGAGGAGCGACCCAGCGTCGAACCCGTGCGCGGCGGCGTAGTCAGTCGCATTCGCATGTGCCTGATCGGTCGACCTAATGTGGGCAAGTCGACCTTGGCCAATCGGATTCTCGGCACCGATCGCATGATCGCAGCCGATCAGCCGGGGACCACACGGGACGCCATCGACGTCGACTTCCAGTGGCACGACCAAGCATTAACGCTCGTAGATACTGCCGGTTTGCGGCGAAAACGCTCGGTGCTTCTGGCCGTGGAGCAGTATTCCGTCAGCCAAGCCGTTCGCGCCGTTGAGCGCTGCCACTTGGCGGTCATCGTCCTTGATGCCACGCAACCGCTTGCCGACCAAGACGCCAAGATCGCGGCCCTGGTCGATCGACGCAACCGCGCATCCGTACTCGCGATCACCAAGTGGGACGCCGTAGAAAAGGACGGCAAGACGCAGGCGGGCTATCTGCATGACCTCAGCGAAAACATGCCCTTCCTGGACCACGTGCCGCGGGTGTTCATCTCTGGCCTGACGGGACAGCGCGTCGAGAAGCTTCTTGAGACCGTGCTGGGCACCTTTGAACACTTCAACAAGCGGGTTTCCACTTCGGAATTCAATCGCTTTCTCGCCAAGATCCAAGCTGCGCACCAGCCGCCGACTTACCGCGGCCGTAGCCTCAAGATGTACTACGGCAACCAGATCGGCGTGAGGCCTCCGCAATTTGCCATCCAATGCAATACGTTACATGCGATTTCGCCCGCGTATGAGAAGTTCCTTCTGGCGCAAATTCGCGCTGAGTGGGAGCTCCAAGGGACGCCCATTCGCCTCAAACTCAAGGAAAAGACACGCAAGGCTCGCAAGGTCCAGATGGTGTCTGGCCGCGTGGTTGAGTCGCTGGACCAAGTGCCAGCGGGAACCTTCACATCCATGACTGTGGGTGAGGACGACTGGGACGACGATCTCTTTGATTCTGAAGGCTTTTCTGAAGACAGCACCTGGATTGAGGATGACAGCGGTTCTGCGGAGTTGGACGACAACGACGACGAATAGACCCCGACTCGTGCGAGGAAAATGACCGTGCTAAGTGCTTTGCGAATTGCGAACTTCGCCATTCTCGATGCGGCAGAGTTGGCCTTAGGCCCCGGACTGATTGCTATCACGGGCGAGACGGGCGCCGGCAAGTCGATCTTGGTCGACGCATTGGCCGTTGTCCTCGGCGGTCGGGCCAGCGAACGAGCGATTCGTCATGGCGCAGATCAATCTGAAATTGAAGCGCAATTTGATGATGTGCGCGACCCTGCGGTCCAGGCAACCTTGGCCGAATTGGGGATTGACGGCAGTGACGGCACCGTTGTCCTGCGGCGCATTGTTGCGCGCAATGGCAAGAGTCGTTGCCTAGTCAATGGCCGTCTAGTAACAGTTCAGCAACTTCGTGCAATTGCTTCGCCTTTGTGCGATCTGAGCTCACAACATGCCCAACATCGCTTGCTGGATCGGGCCGTTCACCTCGATGTGCTCGACCGCTATGCCGGTCATGGCAAGCTTAGGGAAACCTACGAACTTTGCTACAAAAACTGGCGTTCTGCCCGCAGCGAGTTGCAAGCACTGCAGAAGGAGGCAGAGGCCCGCAGCGATCGCCTAGATTACCTGCGCTTTGTGCGGGACGAACTGGCCGCGCTTCAGCTCAAGCCTGGAGAATTCGAAGAAATTCAGCAGACTCTACAGCGAATGCGCGCCAGCGAGCAACTGACGCGCGCCGTGGCTGATGCGGAGCAGTCCCTGGGCGGCGATGGTGGGGCCCGCGACCTGGCCGGCAAGGCGACTCGAAGCCTGAGTCGCTTGCAGGGCTTAGACGACAAGCTGGTGGCACTGGCAGAGCGGGCGGCCGAGCTACAAATGCTGGCCACGGAATTGGCCAATGACCTTGGCAGTTACGCCCGGACGCTGGGACGCGATGAACGGCAGCAGGCTCGGCTGGCCGAGCGGCTGGACCAGATTCATAAAGCGTTTCGCAAATATGGCGGCACCGAGGCGGCTGTGATCGACAAGTACCGCTCGGTGCAAGCCGAACTCGATATCGAGGCGAGCGAACTGAGGGTCGCCGAGTTGCACAATCAGTTGGCCAAGCAGGACAAGCAACTCCGCGAATTAGCGGATGAACTGAGTGAGCGACGACTACTGGCGGCGTCTCCGCTTTCGACGCAAGTGACGGCGGTTGTGCGCGAACTCGGCATGCCAGCAGCGAATTTCAGGGCCGTGGTTCGGCGCGTGCCCGCCGTGCAAGCGGCTCTGCCCGGCAGCACAGGCTGGGACGAAGTTGTGTTTGAACTCTGCGCAAATAAAGGTGAATCTGGCGGACCTTTGGCCGAAGTCGCCTCGGGTGGTGAGCTTTCGCGCGTCCTGCTAGCGGTGCAGCGCGCCGTGAGTGACGCGGCCGTGGCCCATGAGACCTTGAGACAGGACCAAACTCCGCCTTTGGCCACGTGTATTTATGACGAAGCCGATGCCGGCCTGTCAGGCTCGACCGGCTTGGTTCTGGGTCGCTTCCTGGCGGAGGTTGGCGCCCGACAACAAGTCTTGTGTATCAGCCACTTGCCTCAGGTTGCCGCTGCTGCTGATTGGCACGTGCAGGTGGCCAAGGCCGAGGTCGGCGGTCGCACTTGCTCGCGACTGGAACTGCTTGATGAACAAGGACGAATCGCCGAGCTGGCCCGCATGTTGGGGACGGTTCCTGGCCAGGGGGACACGGCCCTTGCCCATGCACGCCAACTGCGGAGTCAACAGGCGCGGGCTTGATCAAGATGCCCGCGGGCCATGGCGCCGCTGCAAACGCTAGATTTGCTTGATCTCTTTGTCCAAGCTGGTCTTTGGGCGCGACTGCTGGCAGACAATCTGACACCGCCAATACCCGCTGATATTTCGTGCTTTTTCGGCAATTTGCTGCGTTGGCGGCCAAGGACCTGACGACCTGTTCGCGCGTTCAATGCGCGTGGCAGCGCCGCAGCGAACGGTTGTAGAGGGGCCAAAAACTTGCGCAGCCTCGAAGATCCATTAGCTTTGATGCTTGGTACCTGGCCGTGATCGGGCCGCTGAATCGCAAGTTCGCTTGTGGCAAGGCTGTTCGCAACCACGGCGGGTTCATGCGGCGCTGTGCCGCCAGGAGCTCTACGTGACCAAGACCCAGACCCAGACCAGGACCCGGCCGGTGATTCGCACCCGCACGGAAGCCGACGTCGCCCTTCGCCAAGCTAACCTAACGGCTTTAGAGGAGAATGTCCTGCGCATGCGCTACGGCATTGCCCTCGACCCAGCCGCTGCGTTGCGCTGGCATGGGGAGGAGAATCCCGCACTTAGCGGGCAACTCCAAGTGATGGAAGCCGAAGCGGTGGCGAATTTGCAGGCCCAAGGCCAAGGCGAAGTCGATGCCGTCGCCAAAGCTGCGCTGATTGCGCGGCTACGCAAGCTCTGAACTGCCAACAGGATTTCGAGTCCTGTTGGTTTTCGTACGCCTGATCGCTTGCGGTGGGGCGTACGACCCTACGAATTGTGGACGTAGCGGTCCACTGCCCTGCAGATGACGGAGCCGCCTCAAGAGAAAGATCTTTGATGACAAGGGTTGATTGGACTTTCTCGCCTGGTTCGCAGCGGCTGGTCGGCCAACCGGCCCAAGGAGTTGCCATGGCTGAGTTGCTGGCGCCGATGGGCGAAACCTGGAATTGGTCACAGCCTGCAGCCGGGGAGCCCCGCGCCGCCAAGGTAGCCTCGCCATCGCCGTGGTCGAACTGGCGGCGCAGGCTCCAAGAAGATATCCTTCAACCGTTTGATGTTTCGACGATTTCTCGCCACAGTGGCATTTCATTTGAGCAGTACCTTGACGCACGGCGCGTACAAGGGCAGACTTTCGGCCCCGTTTTGGGGCCAATGGCCCCCTGGAGCCCGATATGGCATCGAACAGCCGCGTTAGTGAACGAGTGCGTAAGGCCAAGAAGACCGCCAATGGACAGAAGCGCAAGCGCGCAATTGCCCACCAACAGCGCTTGGCATCTGAGCAAAAGCTGGAACGGGCTCTGGGCGAGAAGGTCTCTTTGCCGACCATTCGCTAGTCCGTCCGCACCGACCGTCGTTGCCCTGGCCGTGGAGCTTGGCGCAGCGTCTGTACGTCACAACCCCTCAGTATGGTTGCGTTCCTCCTCTGGACGCCGCGGTCTCTTGATCGGCGCGGTGGGGTTGCTGCTAGCCATGCTGGGCGGTGGTGCCTACCTCGCGCATTCCCATCCGCCTGGAACCCCTGGTCCGCGCTGGCTTGAGCCGGAGCGGTGGCTGGGTGTGCTCGGCCTTTCGCCTGATTTGCCAAGCGATTTTGCAATTCATCGCGACGACGTTCCGGCCAAAGCGGGCGTGCCGCAGATTCCGGGGATCGATCTCAGCGCGCCACTGGGACAATTGTCCTGTCCTTTTAAGCAGGAACAGGCCGCACAGGCGTGGCAGCTTCAACGCGATGGTCGCACGCTAGAAGCGGCAGAACGCGCTGAAGTTGCATGGAAACTTTACGACGCGCCCCAACCATCGGCGCGCGGCGAAGGGCAGCAGGGCGGCGCCGTCCAGGCCGCGGACTCAACGGCGACCGACAATCATTCGCCGACCGATCGCGCCTTGGCGGGCTCGGCGATGGCCAATGAACGCGTGCTTTTCAGCATAATGCTTGCGCAACTACGCATGGCTGCTGGCGATCGTAGCGGTGCACTGGCCGCAGCGCGTCTTGCCGTGCGCGATCCTGCCTTGGGTCCGGCGGCTCTGAACTTCTTGGTAGACAAGGCCGACGATCAAGGACTGTATCCCGTTGTAATTGCACTGACTAAGGACCGACAAGAGCCGGCGCTACGGGTACTGCGGATCCGCGCCCTGCGCCGAACAGGCCAAGCAGACACCGCCCTGACCGAGGCCGAGAGCCTGCAAGTGCCAAAGGGAACTCGGCTTTGGCGCCAAGCCACGTTGGAACGTTTGCGCGCGTTGGCTGCCAAGGGACGCCAGGACGATGCCACGGCACTGGCGCGGCAGTTGATCGGCGGCGGCAAGACCAGTGAAGCAGAGGAAGCCGTTGATTTCTTGATTGGTTCCAGCGACGCATCGTGGCAGGCCCGAATCGGCAAGGGCAAGGAGGAGGGTGCTGCTGCGCTGGAAGCCCTTATTTTTACAGCGCAACGCCGGCGCTATCCGCGGGCGATTGCCGGCTTGATGACCCTGGCTGAGGACAAGAACGCCAGCCTTGCCGTGCGCTGCCACGCTCGGTCTTGGGCAGCAAAAGCCCATGATCGGAAAGCTGAATTCGACAAGGCCAATGCCATCTATGCCGCCTGGCCGGCCACCTGTGACAACGCCGCGGTGCGCGCGCTGGAAGTCGATGAGGACCCACTGACGCCGGCGATCATCGCGATGCGCCATGGTCGCGACGTGCTTTTGCAGGGGCGGCTCGAAGGCAGCAAGTACCTGGAACAAGCCGTGGAGTTGGGGATTGACGGCGTGGAGGGCGATGACGCTCGACTGCTGCTGAGCCTAGTCAAGATGAACAATGCTGCGGATCTCCTGAAGCAACACGGAATTGTCGCGGCCCAGGACTATGCCGAGCGGGACATTGTCGACGTTGTGGGTTGGCGCTTTGCGATGGAGTCGATGGTCGCGGGAAAGTGGAAGGAAGCATTGCCTATTCTTGACCGCTTGGTCCAAGCCCGCGACGCCGATCCAACGCCGACCGCTGCCAGCAAAGGCCGCGTTCGCTATGACGATCGCGATTGGGCCCGCGGTCGAGCTGACTACTTTGCGGGGCGAGCCCTGCAGGCGCTGGGCCAAAGCCAAGCCGCTGCGCAACGTTGGCAGCGGGTTGTGGCGCGTCACCCCTTGAGCTACTACGCGGCGCTTTCGCACGCCCAACTGCAGGCCGCTGGCATCAGCGAATCGTTGACCCAGGGCGAAGAAACCATGGGTCCGCAAACGGATTCTGCCACCTTGAGCAAGCCCGGGGTGCAGAGGGCGAGGCTGCTGGGCCTGCTCGGACTGCACCAGCAAGCGAGCGACGAGCTCGACGCGCAAGGCCTCGGTCGCGATACAAGTGCTGAACAAAAATGGGCTACTGGCGATCCAGGCGGCACGTGGACGCGCGCGGCGCTCGATGATGAAGCCGGTCGCTGGGTGGCTAGCCATGCCATTGGCCGCGACTCGCTCCGGCGTTTCGCCACGGTTTACCCCAGTGAAGCCAACCACTTGGCCTGGGAGATCGCCTACCCGCGTGCCTACCGATCGCTGTTTGAGGCGGCGGCCAAGGAGTTCAAGCTTCATCCGTCGGTGGTGTGGGCGATTGGCCGCAGCGAAAGTGGCTTTAATCCCAAGGTGGAAAGCCATGCCGCCGCCATCGGCCTGCTGCAACTGATCCTGCCCACTGCCCAAGCCATGGCCAAACCTTTAGGGCTGACGGCCGATGCCCAGACCCTGCGCCAGCCAGCCGTGAATGTGCGCCTTGGCGCAAGGTACCTGAAACTCTTGATGGATCGCTTTGATCGCGAACCGCAAATGGCGGCGGGCTACAATGCCGGCGGCGGTGCTGTTGGGCGATGGCGCAAACAACGCGGTGATTGGCCGATGGATTTGTTTGTCGAAGCGATTCCCTTCCGCGAGACCCGGGACTACGCCAAGCGCGTGACTTCGGCCATCGCGATCTATCGAAATCTCTATGATCACGAGCAATTTCACACCTTTGCTCTGAATCAACGGCCGATCCCTGTCCAGGATGAAGCCCCTACCGAGCCGAGTTCGACCGCAAGCGGAACCCACCGTGACGCTGGGACCGAGGCGGCACAGAAATTGGCTGCACCGACGCTGACTTCAACGATTCGCGTCGGCGAGGTGGCCGTGCCGGGTGCCAAGAAGCATGGGCAACCACGGGCAGCGAAGGCCGCGCAAGAAAACGTGATTCACGGCCATGTCCAGGGTCATGCCGTGGCGACGGCCCACCGCGTTCCGGCTGCACGCCGCAGTCGTCATGCGCCCAGTGCTGATAACCATGGCGCCAAGCCCAGCGAGCCGGCCCCCGCCAAGGCACCGCACGGCAAGCCCGCGAATAAGAAGACACATTCTGCCAAGCAGGCCAGCGGGGGCCACGCGCGGGCACCCACGCCAAGCCGACGCAGCCACGGCTGATCGCCCAATTCCACCTAGCTTATCAAGGGCCATCTTGCCCTGCCGTGCGCGCCTCGGCCCTCAGGTTGGGGCCGTTTGGTTGGCGCATGAATCGGCCGCGCAGCTCAAGCGTCCAACCAAGGGCGGTGGCCATTCGGGAACACCCCGCTTGCCCCGTGTGTTAGGGACTCAAGCAGAATCAAGTGGGTTTTGCTCCTTGGCGCCGTTGCTGTTCGCCAAGCCGCAAGGTCGCGTCTTCAAAGGCCGACTCGGCCCCCGGCTGTTGCAGCTACCTGTGATTCGAACGATTCTGGTGTCGCGAGGCTAGAAGGCACGAGGCATCGCAGGACGGAACTGATTTGGCTCGCACCGACCGCCCCAACGCCCGTTCCCCGCGCCAGTGGCCTGTCCTGCAACAGGCTGCAATGGCTGAGGTTCTGTCGGTTTTGCAAAGAAGTCGGCGCCGCCAACGGTTGCAAACCCTCGCTCGCCGTCTGAGTCAGTGGCTGACGATCGCGCTGACCTTGGGGGCCCTGGCCCTTGCATCGACCCGGTTGGCTTGGTTGCCCGCGGTCACAGACCCGTTTGTAGACATTGGGTTAGGCCTGCTGCTGAGCGTCGGACTGCTGGCGTCGCTCTGGCTGCCTTTGCCCTGGGATCAGGCTGCCCGACAGCTGGATCGCCTGGCCGGGGGCTATGACCGCTTGGCAACAGCACTTTGGCTGGTCCAGGAGGAGCCAGACGGCCAGCAAAGGGATGCCCCTTGGGTCCTGATTCAGCGGCAATCGGCGAGCGACTTCGCGAGAACCATTGATTTATCCCGCCTTCTGCCTTGGATGTGGCCGCGTTCCTTGCCCTGGGCAGTTGTCGGTACGCTGCTGCTGGTGGCTGCGGCCGCGATCCCCTTTGATTCCCTAACGAATTCAGATGCAAATAGGCCGGCCTCGGGCATTGCTGTGGCCTGGCCCGCCAGTTTGCCAGCGCTGCACCCGGCCCTGGAAGGCTTGCCCGAGGACGAAAAGGCCCTGCTGCAACTCGGCGTGGACACCGTGCGCAGTATGGGACCTCAAGTCGATGATCTACCAACAAAGAAGTGGTTGTCGCATCTAGAACAAGTTCTCCAGGCGGCCCAAGACGGTCGGCTGGACAAAAGGCAGGCGCTGCAGGAACTAGCTGAATTGGCAGCGCAACGGCCAGAGCACCTCGATTTGCCGAAATCATCGCCCGCGGCTGAACAGGGCGATCCGGCCCAGCAGCCGGTGGCCCAAAGCGAGGAGCAACTGGCCGAGGCCCAGCGCCAAGCTGACTTGGCTGTTCGTGAAGCCATGATGGAAGCAGCGGAAAAGGCGCTTGAGGGCGCGCCAAAGACGGCGGAGAACCAAGAGCTGCACAAGGCCGTAGCGGAGAAGGATCTGGGATTGCTGGGTAAGCTTGCAGAAAAGCTTGCCGATCGCTTGGCCAAGGGGCAAATGGATGACAAGGAGCTTGCGCAATGGGTCAAGCGGTTTGAGCAGTTCGCCAAGCACCTAGGCACTGGGGAAATACCTGAGAAATACAAGAAGTTGGCTGAGCAGATTGAGCGCCTGCAGGACAAGCGCAAAGACCAAGGCGGTCTCAGCGGCACCGACCAAGAGCGACTGCACCAAGCGCAACATGAACTTGCCCAGTTGAATCAGACCCATGGCGATCAGGCGGCGGCGGCGCATCGCCTAGAGCGACTGCAGTCCCAGGCCAAGCAGGCGGCGGAGGAAATGCGCAGGGAGCAGGCGCAGATGCAGCACAATGCCAAAGGCGGTCAGGGCCCAAACGGGCAGAGCGCAGGGGGCGAACGTCCTGGCACCGGTGGTCAGGCTGCTAAGCAGGCGATGGCAGAAGGAATTCGCCATGCAGCCGATGAACTCAAACGCGAGAACCGCGAACAAATGGCGCGGCAGGCCCAACGCGTGGGGGCCGCACGGGCGCGGGAGATGCGTGAGGCTCTGCAGCGGGCCCAAGGGCGCACGGCACAGGGCGGCAAACCCCAGGCTGGTCAAGGGCAAGCGGAGGGCCAACAAGGGGAGCAGCAGGCCGGGCAAGGGGATCAAGCCGGGGGCGAGTCCAAGGCTGGGTCGTCGCAGAGCGGGCAGCGCCGGACAGGACGGGAGAAGGCCGGACAGAAAGGTCAACGATCAAGCCAGGGTAAGCCCGGACAGGCCGGAGATTCGGAACAGGGAGACGCCGGGCCGGACGGCGACCAGGCGACCGAGCAGGCCGGCCAGGAAGAGCGGGAGAATCAGCAGGTTCATCGCACCGAAAACCGACGCAATGGCTTTAAGCTGGGCGGTAACCTCGGTGATCGCAATCGGTGGCAGGAAATTCGCCAGGCCTCAGGCCAAGGAACCACCGAAGGCAGCGGCGACGACGGACCAGCGGGCAGCCAAGCGGGACGAGGAAAAGGCACCGATGGCAAAGGCGATCCGGCCAAGAAGGCGGCTCAGACGGCGCGCGACGAACGCGTCCATGGTGCCCAAAGCAAAGGACCTGACGTCAAACAGACCTTTAGCGATGTGGCGCGCAAGGGATTTGCCCAGAGCGGCTGGCGCGACGTTTTTGTGCAATACAGTGAAGTAGCAGAGGAAATGCTCGATAAGGAACGCCTACCTGCGGGGAGACGGGCCCTGGTCCTGCGCTATTTTGAAAAGATTCGCGCCCAACCGGGCCCAACGCCGTAGTTGGCGAAAATCAGGAGTGGCCATGCCAAATACCAAAGAAAGTCTTGATGTTGGGCAGTTGCGCGATCAGATGACCGCGATGACCGGCCGGCTGCAGACGCTGCGCCAAGAGTTGGCCAAGGTCATGGTGGGGCAGGATCAGGTGATTGAAGGCGTCATCCTTGGACTACTGGCCGGCGGCCACGTCCTGTTGGAGGGGGTGCCAGGGCTAGGAAAGACCTTACTAGTCAGGAGCTTAGGCCAGGCTGTTCGCCTACAGTTTGCGCGGGTACAGTTCACACCGGACCTGATGCCTTCGGACATTTTGGGCGCACAAATGTTGGTCGACGATGGCCACGGCGGGCGCGCCTTTGCCTTTCAACAAGGCCCGGTGTTTACCAATTTGCTGCTGGCCGATGAGGTCAATCGCGCCACGCCCAAGACCCAATCCGCCCTGCTCGAAGCGATGGCCGAGCGCTCGGTGACGGTGGGCCGCCAGACCCACCAACTGCCCAACCCGTTCTTCGTGCTTGCGACGCAGAACCCCTTAGAAATGGAGGGAACTTACCCTCTTCCTGAAGCACAGCTCGACCGTTTCTTGTTCAAGCTCCATGTCCCCTTTCCCAGCGACGCAGAACTCCTGGAAATTGCAACGCGAACTACGCGATCTGCTCCCGAGGAGCTGCAACCGGTGCTGGACGCGAGCGAAATTCTGGCCATGGGTCGCTTGGCAAACTCCTGTCCTATCGCGCCACATGTGATTGATTTTGCAGTGAAACTTGTTTCAGGTTCCCACGGGCGCGCCAAGGCGGCCAAGACCTACTTGCGGGCCGGTGCCAGTCCGCGGGCGGCCCAAGCCCTGGTGGTCGGTGCCAAACTGCGGGCGCTGATGCAGGGGCGCGCCAATGCGGCCGTTGAGGATGTCCGGGCCCTGGCCTATCCCGTTCTGAGGCATCGTCTTTTGCTCAATTTTGCGGCCGAAGCGGACGGCGTGCGCACCGACATGGTCATTGACCAAATGCTGGCTGAACTCGGTGCGGCCTAGGCCCCTGCCCAGGCAAGAAGCAATAGCCAAGAGGTTGATTTGTCAGAAGTTCCCTCCACGATTCGCCAAGACCTGTTTGACGCAGCCTTTCTCGGCCGCATCGAACAGTTGGCTCTTTTGGCGCGAAGAATGGCCTCCTCCGGCATGCGCGCCCAACGCCGGTCCAAAACCATCGGTAGCGGCATCGAATTTGCCGATCACCGCGCCTATGCGGCAGGCGACGACCTCCGGCGCGTCGATTGGACCCTGCTGGCGCGAACAGATCGCCTTCAACTGCGCTTGTATGAAGAAGAAGAAGACCTCAGCGTCTGGTTCTTGATCGACCGGTCCCTGTCCATGTCCATGGCGCCCGCTGGCGGCGTTCACTTGCTGGATCGGGCGCTACAAGTGGCCGCCGCGCTTGCGTATATTTCGCTGACGAACCTTGATCGCGTTGCCGTCGTGGCGCTGGGACAAAGCGAACCGCCCATGCGGCCGGTGCGTGGCCGTCAGCAATTTTTCCGTATTCTTAGAGAGTTGTCGGCGATTGTGCCGGAGGGCCCTACCCACCTGCAGGCTTCGCTCGACGCGTTTCTGCGCAGTCAGCCGCGCAAGGGCTTGGTGGTGCTCATCAGCGACTTCTATGATCCCGATGGGTTAGGCGCTACCCTGCGCGATCTCGCCGTGCGCGGGTATGAAGTCATGGTCTTGCACCTGACCGATCAGAGCCTGCTCAACGCCGATGTGCAGGGCGATTTGGCCCTCATCGACGTCGAGACCGGCCAAGAACGTGAACTGGTCCTGACGCCGGCGCTGATGCAGCAATACCGCCTGGCGTTTGAAGAATTCACCGCAGAGATTCAAGCGATGGCCCGGCAAGTCGGGGCCCGTTGCCTGCACGTGGACGTCAGCCAAGCGTTTGACGACGTCGTCATGCGCATCTTTCGCGCCGGAGGCTTCCTCAGGTGAACGCCGCGTGGCCAGCTATCATGCAACTTGGCGTCCTCATTGGGATTGGCCTTGTGCTTTTGTATCTGCTACGACCGCGACGTCGCCGGGTTCAGGTCCCCTATAGTGGCCTGTGGCAACGGGTTTTGGCGCGAGCCGAGGCGCGGGCTTTGGGGCGCAATTGGCGGCGCTGGCTCTCGCTGCTTGTGATGCTTGGGTTGGCCAGTCTGCTTTTGGCGGCCTTAGCTGAGCCCATGTGGCGGTCTGGGCAGGCTCCCACCCATCTACCTGAAACTAAGGACTATTTCGCTATTGTCGTCGATTGCTCGGTATCCATGGCCACGCGGGACGGCCGCGGCCCGGTCGGTGCGGACGGACTACCGCCAAGTCGGCTGCTCGAGGCCAAGACGGCCATCCTGAACCTTCTGAATCAATTGGAGGAACAGGCGCCCGTCCTTCTGATTAGCGTCACGGGCCATGCCGAAGTGCGCAGCAGTTGGGGGATGGACCGCTCAGCGTTGAGGCGAGCGGTGGAGGACCTGCAAGCCCATGATTCTGGACTTGATCTGGCGGCTGGGCTGCAGACAGCCAAGGCGGCGCTCCAAGGGCACGCCCACGGGCAGATTCTGGTGGTCAGCGATGGCGGCCCAAGCCTGGTGCCCTTGGCGGACGAGGCAACCCTTGGCGTCGCGCACCTAGCTGTCGGGCCGCCTATCCAAGCTACGGCATCAGAAGCCCGGCTCATTGTTGATGATTTGGCTGTCGAGGACCTGCGGGTTCGCCCCGAGGCCGCCGATCCCGACCGGGCGACGGTGACAGTGCGCTTGCGCAACGATGCCGGACGTCCAGTGCAAGCGCGGCTGGCCCTCAGTTCGGGGCAAGAGGCACAGACCCCTGAAGATTTTCGCAATGATGCCGTGCTATTGCAGGTGACAACGCCGACTCTGCCTCCCGGCCAGACAACGTTGAGCCTGCCCGGCATCGTCCTGACCGGCCCGCGGGTTGGGGCCCAGATCTCCGGCAATCAAGCGGATTTTCGCGATCGCTTGCCGCAAAATGATCAGGGATTCGCTGTGCTAGCGCAGCGTAAGCAATTGCAGGTGTTGCTGGTGACGGACCTCGACCCGCAACAGCCGGGTGCCCAGGTGAACCGGTTTCTTGCCGCGGCCTTGGGGGCGATGGACCGCGTGACGGTGACGACCATCTCGGCTGATGCCTATGATCCGCAACAATTCTCAGGATCTCTGCGCGCCAAGCACGGGTTCGACGTGGCCATCATCGACCACAATCCGCTGCCCCTGCCGCCTGGCTTGCCGGGACTGCAGATCGGAATGAACGATCAAGTAGCTGGAATGAAAGACGATCACTACGAGAGAATCAAAGGTCCGCAATGGCGACAAGGGCCTGAAGTGGTGGTCCGCGCGGGCGATCACCCGCTGATGCACGGCGTGAGTTTTCAGGACACCAACTTCGATCAAGTCCGCATTTTGACAACACAACCGGGTGATGAAGTCCTCGCTGAAGCCCTGCCACATGGCGCTGTGATGGTGGCCCGCAAAGAGCCCGTGCGGACACTTCGCTGGGGGCTGGACCTGCTGGAGACCGATTTGCCGATGCGCTACGCCCTGCCCATCGCCCTGGGCAATGCGCTTGGCTGGCTGGTTCACGAAGAAGATCCTGTGCTTGCCCCACTAGAGCTCGGTCGCTGTTGGGCGATCGAGACGCCGGACAGCGGGCAACGCTGGCAATGGCAGGCCCCGGGCCAAGCGCCGCGTCCCGCCCGGATGGCCGCCGATCAAATCCTCACGAGCAGTGAAATTGCTGGAATTCATGTCTTTTCCAACGCCGATGGCCAGCAGATGGCGCGAGCAACGTCCTTGCCGCCCACCGAAGACCCGGCGCTGCGCAAGCCCCCCGGCAAGGTCTGGCACCAAGGGCCCAGCCATGCCGCGGAATTGACGCCGGCCCGGCAACCAAACTGGGCAAAATTGTTGTTGTTAGCTGCACTACTGCTGGCTGTGGAATGGTGGCTGTACCTGCGCCGGAGGACGGTATGACGCGTACCGGACGCATCCTGTGGGCCGCCGGCGTCGCGATCGCCGCCACTTTGACTGGCCTGATCGCCCTGCAAATTCCCATATTTGATCACTTTTTGCGCATCCACAGTTGGTCTTTGGATCGCCCAGGACTGCTCTGGCTTTTGCCTGGACTGTGGACGGTGGCGCTGCTGCTGCCACTGAGCCGCACCGATCTCCCCCGGGCGCAGCAAGGATTCCAAGCTCTTGTTCGCATGATGCTTTTGGCTCTCCTGCTCCTGGCTGCGGCGGGTCCACGGGCCCTGCACGAACGGCCGGTGCCGGCACAGGTGGTCCACGTCGTTGACCGTTCCGCTTCTGTGCCCGAGGCCTTGCTCACGGCAGCCAAGGCCGGTATTGCGAGCAGCAGGATCCTCGCCCAAAACATTGAATCTAAACAAATTTCCCTGGATCAGGACGAAAGGCCGGTGCCGGTGCAGGTCGTGGTGGTTGATGGTCGGGCTGTGGTTCTTCCCCAGCCGGCAACGCCCACACAAATCGTTGAATTAGCACGTGATTCCAGCAGTGAACGCGACACGGACCTCGCGGCAGGGGTCAATGCGGCCCTGGCCTTAATCGATGGTCACGCCGTCGGTCACATCGTGCTGTGGTCCGATGGCCTGGAAACCCGAGGCGATGTGCTCGATTTGTTGGCCCCCCTGCGTCTAGCCGGTGTGCACGTCGAATTGCCGCGCCTGCCGGTGCTGCCGGCCCTGTCCGAAGTGCTGGTCCAAGCCGTGCAGGTACCGCCGACTGTGCGCGCCAACATCGCTTTTCCGCTGGCGATTCGCATCCAATCAACCATGCCGATGCGCTTGCAATGCCGGGCCCAGGCGGGCAGTGCCGACACGGGTGCCCGCGTTCTGACAGTGCCGGCGGGCAGTAGCGTCCAGGAACTGGGTTCCCTGCGCATCGCCAAAGGTGGCCCCGCTGAAATTACAAGCCAATGCAGCGTGATCGAAGGAAGTGATCGCTTTGCCGGCAACAATCAACTGCGGACGCGGATCGTCGTGCAGGAAAGGCCAAAAATCCTTTATGTGGAAGGGGCTGTGGGACGTTCGCAGTATTTGGCACGGGCCCTGGTCGACGACTTTGACGTCACGGTCCTGCCGGAAGACGGGCTGCCGCGAACCCTTGGAGCAATGCTGGCTTATCGCGCGATCGTGCTTTCAGACGTGCCACGCGTGAGCCCTGGTGGCGTCCCGCTGGTCACCGATGGCGACATGCACAACCTCGACGCATTTGTCCGCCAAGGCGGCGGCCTGCTGGTCATCGGCGGAGAAAATAGCCTTGGTTCAGGGGGTTACCAGAACACTTTCCTGGACAAACACACCTTGCCGGTGCGGATGGACGTGCAGTCCACCGTTCAGGCCCCGAGCCTGGCGCTCATGTTGTGCATCGACAAAAGCGGTTCGATGCAGGGCACCAAGATGGAACTGGCCAAAGAAGCGGCGCGCGCGACGGCCAAGGCACTGCAAGCCGATGATCGGATTGGTGTTATCGCTTTCGACAGCGAGGCGCGCATGGCCGTGCGCATGCAGAGGGCGAGCAACAGCAATCGAATTGATAGCGATATCTCGCGTCTGCAGGCCTCGGGCGGTACCAACATCTACCCAGCCCTGGATCAGGCGTACCAGGAACTGCTCGCGACCGACGCAAAGATCAAGCATGTCATCGTGATGACCGATGGCCAGGCGCCACGTCAGGGCATCGACGCCTTGGTTCGGCAGATGCGCAAGGCGGGGATCACCGTTTCCAGTGTCGGCGTGGGCACCGACGTCGATCGCAGTTTGTTGGAAGCCGTAGCTGATCGCGGCGGTGGGCGGGCCTGGTTTACCGATCGACCAGAGACGCTGCCTCGCATTTTTGTCAAAGAAACCAAGATGGTTACCGGACAATCAGTGGTCGATCAGGCGGTGCACGCGCGGGTGATGCCGGGCCTAGGACGCATCGATTTGCTGCGCGGCGTGCACCTGGAACAAGCACCGGCATTGGGCGGCTTTGTGCCCACGCAAGTGAAGGCAGGCGCTGAAGAATTGCTTCGATTGAGCAACGGCCAGCCCCTACTCGTGCGTTGGCGCCTGGGGCTTGGCAAGTCGGCAGTGTGGAGCAGCGATCTCAAAAATCGCTGGGCGGCAGCATGGTTAGACTGGCCGGGCTACGCGATTCTCAGCCGACAGCTGGTGCGCGACCTGCTGCAAGAAGACCTCGGCACCGAAGTTCAGGTGCAATTGGTCAGGGAACGTGAGCAGTTACGCGTCGCTGTGGAAGCGATCGATGGCGATGAAGGCCCTTGGCGCGGCCTGGTTGGCAGTGCCGCGATTACCCGTCCGGACGGCAGCAAAGCGTTGGTTGCACTGGCAGAAGTGGCGCCAGGTCACTATGAAGCCCAAGCGCCGCTCAGCGATTTTGGCCCTTACGATGTGCTCGCGACCTTGAGGGCTGCGCCCGACAAGCCCGTCCTAGCCTATGGTCGCGCCACGGCAATTCATCCTTATCCGGACGAGTTTCGCCTGCCTGACCCGGGCCAGAGCAGCCTGGAGCAATTGGCCCAGGGCAGCGGTGGTCGCCTGCAAACTGGCCCGGAAGATTGGCTGGACAGCGGCGGGAAAACGCTGCAAACCCACACGCCTTTGTGGCCCGATGTGGTCCGCTTGGCTCTGTGGTTGCTGCTGGTGGACGTGGCACTGCGCCGCGTTCGCCTGGGCCGCGCCACGGCGACGCAATGGCACGCGTTGGCAAGGTCCAAGGTTTCTGGTCGAGATGCGCAGAAGCCATAAATATTTAAGCCCTTACAAACCATGATTGAGCGACAGGATGACCCCTGCTGGCTCGTTGAGGCGCAATTGCGCGCCCGGACAACGCGCGATCGCCGGAACATTGACGTCTCTGGCCCAACAAAACTTACGTACTTTCAGAATGTTTCACGGCAGCAACATTCGCCAAGGTGCCTTCTCGCATTGCGCGCCGGCGTCAGCTTTGCCACAGTAGTCCCATGAGCCTGTGGTCCCGCGCCATCATCGCTATGCCCGGAAAGACCCCTGCAGTCGTGGGCGGCGACCTGCGCGAACTCTTGGAACCGGCCGGACTTTTACCGCCCGCAGCCTGGGGCTCGGCGCAGATTACGGCTTGGCAGGTGGAGGGCGATCACGCCCGCCTCGATCTCCACTTTGATCCGCCGGACAAGGGGTTTGCGATCCTGCTGCGGCCTTTGGATGACGGCGCTGGCTACCGCAAGGGCAAGGCGTGGGTCATTTCCTATCGCGGTCAAGGGTTTGAGGCCGCCGATGGTCTGCTGCTAGAAGCAACCTTGGCCCGGCTGGAGGCCGCCACAGCAGCACGAGGCTGGTCGGCGCAAGACCTGCGCTTTCGCTATTTTACCCGCCCCGTCGCTGGCGACACGCTGGAGGTCTCCCCGGGCAAGAAGCTCTACATCCGCGTCACCGATCACTGCGATGAGGCCTGCGTCTTTTGCAATGCCACGGAAGGCAACGCCAATGTTGTACCGTCTCGACACACCGTCGAAGAAATCCTGCGCGACCTGCCCGCCGGCAGCCTGAGCCAGGTCATCTTTACGGGTGGAGAACCGACGCTCATCAAGTCCTTGCCGAGAATGGTCTTTTTGGCCTACGAGCGCGGCGCCAAAGAGATCATCATCCAGACCAACGGCGTGTTCTTCGCCCAGCCTGGCACGCTCGAGCCCTACCTGCCCTTCATCGATCGGCTCGGGCTGGGCTTTTCCTTGCACGCGCGGCAAGCCGATCTCAGTGCCGTGATGGTCAACCACGCGGATACTAAACGGTTTTCCGCCAAGATCGCCGCCATCGATGCCGCCGTCGCCCTGGGCTTTCGCGTCAAGATCACCTGCGTCGTGATGCGCCCCAATGTCGAGCAAATACCTGACTTTGCTAGGTTTTGCTGGGAGCGATGGGGGCAAAAGCTCACGCGTCTGCAGTTCAGTTACGCCATGCCGCGGGGCAATGCCTGGCTGAACCGCCACCTTTTGCTGCGCTTTTCCGACATGGTTCCGCCCCTTCAGGCTGCCTTCGCCTACGGGCGCGATGTCGGCCTGCCGATTGAGACCAGCCAAACTGCCTGCCTTCCGCCTTGCTTGATGCCCAATGAAATCGAACAATTTGATGTGTACGGCGACTTTTCAGGCGGCGCCACGTCCGACCCGGACCGCGTCAAACCGCCGGGGCGCTGCCAGGGCTGCAACTTCGATCGTCTCTGCGCCGGCGTCTGGCAGCGTTACATCGACGTCTTTGGCGATGCGGAGTTACAGGCCGTGACCGATCGGCCCGATCCCGGGACGCCCGTCGACGACTACCTGGAAGCAGAACTGCTCGCCGCAGATGGTGCGACGTAGCAATCAGGCGATGGCCAGCAAAAGTCTTTCCAAAGACTTGGCGTCGTCACGCAGCCGGGCGGCCAGCTCGAACTCCATGCGCGTGGCAGCTCCTTTCATCTGTTTGCGCAAATCGCTGATCTCCTTCTCGATCTGCGCCTGATCCCGTCCGTGCACCTGATTGGCAATTTGCACGTCGGTCTCGGCCGCGGACGGCGCAACTTGAATCGCCGCAGTGGTGGTTGATCGCGGAACAATGCCATGGGCCTCGTTGTGGGCTAACTGCCTAGTTCTACGCCGATCTGTCTCTTCAATCGCCGCCTTGATCGAGTCCGTTTCGCGGTCCGCATACAGAATGACCCGGCCTTGCACGTTGCGCGCCGCCCGACCAATCGTCTGAATGAGCGAACGCCGCGATCGCAAAAAGCCTTCTTTGTCAGCATCGAGGATCGCCACCAAGGAAACTTCGGGAAGATCAAGGCCTTCCCGGAGCAGGTTGATGCCAACCAGGACGTCAAAATCACCGGCCCGCAGCCCGCGAATCAGTTCGATGCGCTCAAGTGTCTCCACATCGCTGTGCATGTAGCGAACGGCAATCCCAAGTTCATCATAATATTCGGTGAGATGCTCAGCCATCTTCTTAGTCAGCGTCGTCACCAGCACCCGTTCGTGACGCTCGACCCGCAGGCGAATTTCGCCTAACAGATCATCCACTTGACTGGAGACAGGCCGGATCTCGATGGCGGGGTCGACCAGGCCCGTGGGCCGCACCACCTGCTCGACAAAAACGCCTTGAGTTTGCTGAAGTTCCCAGTCGCCCGGCGTCGCCGAGACCAGTACCAGCTGATTCATCCGCTCCTGGAACTCCTCAAAGCGCAGGGGCCGATTGTCCAAGGCGCTGGGCAGGCGAAAACCATGCTCCACCAAGTTCTCTTTGCGCGAGCGATCACCGCGAAACATCGCGCCAATTTGCCCGACCATCACATGCGACTCATCCAGGAAGCATAGAAAATCAGGAGGGAAATAGTCGACCAAGGTCGGCGGCGCTTGCCCGGCCTCGCGCCCCGTCAGGTGCCGGGCGTAGTTCTCGATCCCGTTGGTAAAGCCACGGGTTTGCAGATTCTCGATGTCGAACATGGTCCTCTGCTCAAGACGCTGCGCTTCGACAAGCCGGTCGTCGGCGCGCAGGGATTGCAGGCGCTCCCGGAGCTCAACACGAATTGTTTCAATAGCTTGACTGAGCTGTGCCTGAGGCGTCGCATAGTGCGAATTGGGGTAGATCGCCAGTTGATCAACGGTTTGCAGCACCCGTCCGCGCAGCGGATCGACCCATTGCAACCGCTCGATCTCGTCGCCCCACAAAGTGATGCGCACGGCCCGGTCGTCGTGGTACGCCGGCTGACATTCGATCACGTCGCCGCGCACGCGAAAGCCACCGCGCACCAGCTCGAAATCATTGCGTTCATACTGAATATCCACCAGCTTGCGCAGCAGATCGCCATGGCGAATGCGATCGCCCACAGCCAGCGGAATTCGCATTCCGACATAGGATTCCGCAGCGCCGATGCCGTAAATGCACGACACCGAGGACACGATCACCACATCCCGGCGTTCAAGCAGCGCAAACGTCGCTGCGTGGCGCATTCGGTCGATTTCTTCGTTCACCAGGGAATCTTTCTCAATGTACGTGTCGGACGACGCAATGTACGCCTCGGGCTGGTAGTAGTCGTAATAACTAACGAAATATTCCACAGCGTTGTTCGGGAACAGCGCCTTGAACTCCGCGTGCAACTGCGCGGCCAAAATCTTGTTGGGCGCCAGGATCAGCGTCGGCCTTTGCATCCGCTCGATCACACTGGCCATGGTGAAGGTCTTGCCGGACCCGGTCACGCCAAGCAGAACCTGGGTATTTTCGTTATTTTCCAAGCCCTTAACCAAGGCCTCGATGGCGGCAGGCTGGTCCCCAGCAGGGGCATAGGGCGCGGCTAGTTCAAAACGGTTCATGGCACCTCCACGCACCAGTCAAGCACGCGAAGGACGGCGGAGCAAGGCGATGTCGCGCGATCGTCGCTTCACAACCTTATGACAATATGTAGATTATTCCCAAGTTCGTGCAGGATAAAACAAACTGTATTGACAGGCCACGCTTCTCCACTACCATGTTGCGAGCTTGGTGGGTAACGCCTGCGGAGCGGCATCGGTGTCCGCTCAACAGGTTTAACCTCAACCCGAATGGCCACTTGGTCCAGTAAGCGGTTCGTCCGCGAACAACGGTCCAGGAGGCAAAGGCCCCGCGGCGCGCTACCCGAAACAGGTCGGGTACGCAGAGAAGCGAGGCGGACGCAAGGCTGGCGACGGGCTAATCGGACTGGGTCTGTGACCCTGTTCTTCCGTCCACGCCGGCAGTGGTTGAGCCGTGCCCCGACTTCAGGAGAATCACATGTTCCGTTTCGACCGGATGATGTTTGTTGTTGCCGCCGTGGGTCTGTCAGTGGGTCTCACTGGCTGCGAGAAGAAGGCTGAGGCGCCCAAGGAAGGCGAGCAGGCTGCCGCCCCCGCCGGCGAGAAGAAAGACGAGGCTGCGAAGCCCGGTGAAGAGAAGAAAGACGAGAAGAAGGCTGATGAAGCCAAGCCGGCCGCCGAAGCCCCCAAGGCTCCGGAAGCCCCCAAGCCGGCTGAAGCCCCCAAGGCTCCGGAAGGCGCGGCTCCGGCCGCTGGCGCTCCTGGTGCGGCTCCTGCCGCTGGCGCCCCGGGCGCGGCTCCGGCCGCTGCTGGTGCTCCGGCTGCAGCCCCCGCGGCTGGCGCTCCGACCGCGGCTCCCGCTGGTGGCGCTCCCGCCCCGGCCGCTGCCCCGGCCAAGTAGTTTCGTAGCGCTTTCGGGCGCGCGAATGGTGTGACGTGAACGGGAAGGGTCGTCGGACTCTTCCCGTTCGCATTTTTGCAGAAGGCCCAAGAATTTGGGCTAGGCCCGTAGGCATGGGCGCCGCAGTGACGGCTGTGCCGGACGCCCGCATCAGGCGGTAGCGTCGCAAGGACCTGCAAGTTCACTCGGCTCACAACGGGCCAATCGACCAGGAGAAGCACACATGTTCCAGGGCAAGATTCGCGGCCTTATCGCCGTCGCTATTACCTGCACCGCGCTCGTCGCGTGCGGCAAGAAAGAAGAAGCCAAACCCGCGGACGGCGCCAAGCCGGCCGAAGGCGCTGCTGCCGCTGCGGCCGCTCCCGCCGCTGCTGGTGGTGAGAATCTGGTCAAGGCCAAGGCCCTGGTCGATCGCACCGCGGTGGAAATGGAGAAGATGGTCACGGAAATCGAAGCCGCCGGCACCGACCAGGCCAAGATCAAGGCCGTGGGCGACAAGTTCAAGGCCCAGGGCGAAGCCATGAAGACCGAAGGCGAAGAGCTCAAGAAGAAGCTCACCGAGGCCGAGAACAAGGAACTCGAAGGCTACGCCAAAGAGAAGCTGATGCCCCTGGCCGGCCGCATCATCGCCGCCAGCATGAAGGCCTCCATGGCCGCCAACCCGGCCGGCGCTCCCGGCGCTCCGACCCCGACCGCTGGCGCTCCGGCAGCTCCTGCCGCCGCTCCCGCTGGCGATGCGCCCGCCGCTGCTCCGGCCGCTGCTCCTGCTGCTAAGTAATCAATCGCTCAGGCGATTTTCGGTTAGTCCCGCGCGGCGGCGTCTAGGAACTTTGGGTCCTGGAGCCGCCGTGTGGCTTTTGGGGTCACCGGAGTCGACGCAGCCGCGGGCGTAGACCGATACCTAGACGTCGATTCTGGATGCAAATCAAGGCGCAAGGTGGTGAACGACTGAGGCGACCTTAGAGGTCGTCGCAGGGAGCGAACCGCCGCAGCAACGCCGAGTTGCGCCAGATGCGGCGGATCGGGACGTCCCCCCGGCATCGGGCCGCGACTCCCGGACGTCGATTCTGGATGCAAATCAAGGCGCAAGGTGGTGAACGACTGAGGCGACCTTAGAGGTCGTCGCAGGGAGCGAACCGCCGCAGCAACGCCGAGTTGCGCCAGAAGCGGCGGATCGGGAC
>CAIMEY010000065.1 GCA_903840165.1 uncultured Myxococcales bacterium
ATCGACGTAGTGGTCGGTCTTGAGCCAGGGCGTGAACTTGTCGGCGGCGGCCTTGTCATTGTGGCAGAACTTGCAGGAATCCATGCCATTAACCGCGCCCTGCCACGAGCCGGCGTAGATGTTCATGCTCATCTTGGACACGGACTCCGTTACCTTGTACGTGCCCGCGACGTCGGGTGTGAAGTGCGGGAATTGCGTCTTGATTTCCCCAGCAGGAATAATGGCTTTGGAGCCAATGGCACCGGTCAGGTCCAGGCTCCAGTTCCACTGAACGACGGTGGCATCGCCGGACAGGTACACAGGCAAGCCGATGGGGACATTGCGTAATCCCGTGGTAACGGCAGCGGACCAGACGGTCATGCTGGCGGTGGTGCTATGACCTTCGGGGTCGGTCACGGTGAGCGTGAGGGCAACCCGGCCGGCTTCATCGGCACTTTGGCCAACGACGCCAAAGCGAATCGGCGCCTTGAAGTCCTTGGCCTGGGGCAGGCTTAGCGTTGTAAAGCTCAGGTTGCCGGTGACATCGGGCGTGATCGCAACGGGCAAGCCGGCGACCTGGGTCCAGGTGTAACTTAGCTTTGATACATCGGAATCTACGTCGGTAATCTGGGGCTTGATGGTGACCACGCCGCCATAGCCGGTCAGGACATCGGCCAGCACAACAGTGGGCGCTTTGCCGGCGTTGGGGTCGGTGGCCAAGGACACGGCGATGGTGCTCGTGGTCAGGGCGACGACGCCGACGGCATTGACGTCGACCTTGAGATAGCCAACCTTGCTAAAGCTCACGGTGTAAGCGCCTACGGGCACGTCGCTCACTTTGAAGGAACCATCGGCGGCCGTTGTGGCGGTTGCGCCTACAGGCGTGGTGACGACCGTGACGCCGGCAACCGCCTTGCCATCGGGCCCACTGACTGTGCCGCTGATATTGCCCTTTGCCGATGCGACGTTGCCTGGGTCGCCCTTGGCCCCTGTCGCGCCGGTATCGCCCTTGTCCCCTTGGCTTCCCGTTTGGCCCGCAGCGCCGTTGGTGCCCGTGGCGCCGTTGGCTAGGGTTACAGCGCTGCCATCGGTGCAGGAGATGGTCTTGGTGCCATCGCCGTTGTCCTTGACGGTGCAGGAGTTGCCATTGGCGCCGTTGGTGCCGTCCTTGCCTGCAGCACCTGGGATGCCCTGGGTTCCCTGGCCGGTGGCGCCCGTGGCACCCGTGGCACCGGTCGCGCCTTGGGCTCCCTGGCCGCCGGTCGAGCCCTGGGGCCCTGGGGTGCCTGGATCGCCCTTGAGTCCCTGGGGTCCGTCGCTGCCCGTCGTGGAGCAGGCCGTCAGCAGGAGGCCAAGGGTCCAAATGGTCAAGGTTTTTCCGAGATTCGCCGAACTAGCTGCCTTCATCACACGTCCTCCAGACCCTTGGTTTGCCTACCGCGGGCTGTCCTACAGCCCAGCAAGGATCGTGCCAGCGCACGGCCCTTGACTGACAAAATGCGCACGCGCCACCACAGCGTTGCCGGGTTGAATCGACGGCGCTGACGATGCGTTGTACAATCACGGCGGACTGATGCGCAAGTGGCTGAGCGCCAAGCATCAAAATCCGGCCTGCCGTCCAGCTGTGGACAGCGTTGTCCACTTTGGCGCGGATCTTGCTACGACTTGGCCAGCGCGTCCGCATTGGGCGTGGGGTCGTCGACAACTCCGCACTGGTGTCCGGGCGGCCCGATGTATCGACCGTGCTCCCTCTTGAACGGGGGACTGCAACTTCACGAGGGAACTATGCGTAATTCATCCCGTTTCGCCGCTGTTGTTCTTGCCGGCGCCCTGCTCGGCCCGACCTGGGCTTTGACCGCAACCGCCGATGACAAGCCGGACGCCAAGAAGATCTTCGAGGACCAGAAGTGCAACAAGTGCCACCGCGTGTCCACGGAACACATCAATCCAATCAAGGAGAAGGAAGACATCGTCGACCTCTCCGGCATTGGCGCTGAGCACGATCAGGGCTGGTTCAAGCAGTGGCTCAAGAAGGAAGTCGAGAAGGACAGCAAGCTCAAGCCGGGTGAAAAGACCAAGCACAAAGGTGCGTTCAAGGGTACCGATCCCGAGTTGGACGCCCTGACCGGCTGGCTGAAGTCCCTGACCAAGAAGGGCAAGTAAGCCTAACGTCAGCAGATTTTGACCGAGCGCGACCCCCTGATCTGCAACCCAAGTGGTAGGCAGACAGGGGGTCGCCGCGTTTTGCCCTTGGAAACTTTGCTGTAATTTCAGCTAGTAGCCCAAGTGGGGAATTTCACGCTCTACCGGGCGAGAATGCGCAGGAGGCAGCGGTTCTCGGCGGCCCGCAGAGGTCTTTACCCGGTGGGCTCGGAATCTTTGAGGCCGTGGTTGTGTTAGCATGGCGGGTGCAGACAACGTGCCCGAGGTCAGCCTGTGCCCATGGAACGCCGCCGATTCCTGCAAATGACAGCACTTCTCGGAGGTTCCGCGGCCATTCCGGCCTTGGCTCACGCAGCGCCTCAGGGTCTGCGGGTGCGGCACCACGATGTCGCTTTTCAGGGCGCTGCTCAGTGGCATGGTGGCCGACTGCGTGTAGCGCAACTGTCTGATATTCATGTGGGTTGGGGAACGACGGCCGGAGTTCTGGCTCAAGCATCGCTGGCGGCGAATCAAGCTCAGGCCGACTTGCTGGTTCTAACCGGTGATTATTTAAACCATTCTCTGGCTGAGATCGACAACCTCGAGGCCTGGCTCAAGACCCTGCCGCGGCCCTGCGTGGCGACCTTTGGCAACCATGACCATTGGAGTGGCGTTGCCGGTATTCGAAAAGTCCTTGAAAAAAATGGCATTATCACGCTAGTCAATGAATCGCTGACCCTTGATCTGGGCGGCAAGCGCCTGTGCGTGGTCGGTGTAGATGACGGATTTACACACCACGATGATTCAGAAAAAGCCTTTTCAAACGTAGCATTGCCGGGAAATGCCCTGGTCCTCGCCCATGAACCGCGCACCGCTGATCGCGTCAGCCGCGCCGGGGGACGTCTGGTCCTGTCTGGGCATACCCACGGCGGTCAAGTCGTCATACCTGGCTTGACGCGGGCCCTGACGGCCGCCATCGGCATGCGCTATGTGGCTGGCTGGTACCAGGCTGGCGATGCACAACTGTATGTAAATGCAGGGGTTGGCGCGTCCGTGGCCGTAGCGCGGGTTGGCGATCAAGCGGCCCCAGAGTTGGCCGTGCTCGATCTGGCCTAGGCCTTGGATCCAGACCCCCGCTGATCGTTCACGTTGGGCCGTGCTGAGGCCGTCAAGCCAGCGCCACCCGTACCGTGATCACTTTGGCCGGCGAATCATGATTCGGCGGTTGCAGGAAGAAGTCCAATAAGTATTACCACTTTGCTGCAAGCACTGGTTGGCGCTGCAACCGCAGTTGGCGCCGCCGCTGTAGTTCTGGACGCCGTAGGACGTGCCGTCGGAGAACAAAATACAGTGGGTTGAGAAGTTGTTGGGTGCCACGATCGTCGCGATCACGCCGGCATCGACGGGCGCCACGGACCAACCAAGCGGCATGGCGATCGGTGTCGTTTGGCAGTTGTTCGCCCAGCCACCAAGCGGTGTACTCGCCGGTACGTTGTCTAAGGTCGCGTAATAAAAAGCGCCATAGGCGATTTGGTTGCTCAGGGTCTGGCCAGAAGGCGTGCAGACGCTATTGGCGCAAGTACCGCTACAGACCACGCCGCAGCCGGTGCAGTTGTTGATGTCATTGGACGTGTTGATTTCACAGCCATTGGCCGCTGAGCTGTCGCAGTCGGCAAAGGGGCTGTTGCACGAGCCGACGCCGCATTTGCCCGCGCTGCATCCCGCGACGCCACCCGCGATCGCTGGGCAGACAGCACCACAGCCGTTGCAGTTGTTGGCGTCGGTGTTCTTGTTGATTTCACAGCCATCGGCGGCGGCGTTGTTGCAGTCGCCAAAGCCAGCGTTGCAACTGCCAATGCCGCATTTGCCGGCGTTACAGCCCGCGATCCCGTTGGTTACGGCACCGCACTTGTTGCCGCACACATTGCAGTTGCTGACGTCACTGAGTAGGCTCACTTCGCAGCCGTTAACCTTATTACCGTCACAATCCGCGTAGTTAGCAGCGCAAACGCAGGTGTAGCTGCCCACCGTGTTGCTGCAGACGGTGTTGGTCGGGCAGGAGAAGGCACCGGTATTGCACTCGTTGACATCGAGGCACTGAAAGCCATTGCCTGCGAAACCCGCCTTGCAGACACAGGAAACGCTTTGCGCGCCCGGGGTGCACTGGGCGTTGGCGTCGCAACCGCTGCTGCCTTGGCATTGGCCGCCGCTGCAGACGTCGCCGCCGGTGCAGCCGTTTTTGTCATCGCAATTGGCAGTATTGTTTGTAAATACGCAACCTTTTGCGGCGTCGCAGCTGTCGTCCGTGCACGGATTGCCGTCGCTGCAGGCCAAGGGGGCGCCCGCCTTGCAACTGCCGCCCACGCATTGGTCGCCGGCACTGCAGACATTGCCATCGGTGCAGGACGCCACGTTATTACTATGCTGGCAACCCTTGATGGAGTCGCAGGAATCGTCGGTGCAGACGTTGCCGTCATCGCAGTTCAGCAACTGGCCACTGGCGCAACTGCCGCCCTGGCACGAATCGCCGGCGGTGCAGACGTTGTTGTCACTGCAAGGTGCAATATTTCCAGCGTGTTGGCATCCCTTTGCCGCATCGCAACTGTCGTTGGTGCACGGGTTGGTATCGTCGCAACTGACTGAAATGCCGGGCGCGCAACTGCCGACGGCGCAGGTGTCGCCGATGGTGCAGACGCTGCCATCGCTGCAAGGGGCAGTGTTGTTGGCGGATTGACAGCCTTTTTGCACGTCGCAGGTCTCGGTGGTGCAAGGATTGCCGTCATCGCATTGGCTGGCGCCGCTGGGGGTGCAGACGCCTTCCTTGCAAGAGTCGCCGGTGGTGCAGGTGTTGTTGTCGGTGCAAAGCGCAGTGTTGTTAATGTGTTGACAGCCCTTGATGGCGTCACAGGAATCGTCCGTGCACGGGTTGCCGTCGTCGCAACTGATACTTGGTCCGGGGACACAAGCACTGCCACTGCAATTGTCGCCGTTGGTGCAGACGCTTTTGTCGTTGCAGGGCGCGGCGTTGTTGCCGTGGGTGCAGCCGCTGACCGGGTCGCAGGCGTCATCGGTGCAGGGGTTGCCGTCGTCGCAGTTCTTGACCTTGCCGGCTTGGCACTTGCCGCCTTGGCATTGGTCGCCTTCGCTGCAGACGTTGTTGTCGGTGCAATTCTCGGAATTGCTAATCATGGTGCAGCCTTTGCCACTATCGCAGACGTCGGTGGTGCACGGATTGCCGTCGTCGCAATTCTTGGCTTGGCCGCTTTGGCAGGTGCCGCCGACGCAGACGTCGCCCTCGGTGCAGACATTGGCGTCACTGCACGGTTGGCTGTTGGCTTGGACCTGGCAGCCGTCTTTGGGGTCGCAACTGTCGTTGGTACAAGGGTTTTTGTCGTCGCACGCTTTGGCGCTGCCGGGCTGGCACGAGCCACCTTGGCAACTGTCGCCCAACGTGCAGGCGTTGTTGTCCGAACAGGCTGCGACGTTATTACTGAACAAACACCCTTGGTTGGCGTCGCAGCTGTCGTCCGTGCACGGATTGCCATCGCTGCACGGCGTCTTGCTGTTGCCGACGCAGAGGCCGCCCTTGCAGGTGTCGCCGAGGGTGCACGCGTCGCCGTCGCTGCATTGCAGGGCGTTATTGTTCAATACGCAGCCAGATTTGCTGTCACAGCTGTCTGTGGTGCAGAGGTTGCCGTCGTCGCAGGTGGTGGGGGCTCCTGGCAAACACGCGCCATCCTGGCACGCGTCGCCCGAGGTGCAGATGTTGCCGTCCGAGCACGCAGCGCCACTGGCCGCCTTGGCCACGCAGCCCAAGATGGGGTCACAACTGTCTACTGTGCAAGGGTTTTTGTCGTCACAAACGACGCCTTCGCCCTTGCACACGCCGTTGTCGCAACTGTCGCTGCTGGTGCAGGCGTTGCCGTCGTCACAGGCGCCGGGCTTGGACGGGTGCTGGCACTGGCCGCTGAAGCAATTGTCGTATGTGCAAGCGCTGTTGTCGTCGCATAGGCCGGGGGATAGTTCGTCGGTTTGGCCGTCGCAGTCGTCGTCGATGAGGTTGCAGGTTTCCGAGACCGCGCTCGGCGCGTCGCAAGCGCTCAGGCCATTGGCACTGCAACTCCTTGTTCCGTTGCAGGATCCTGCGCCATTGACGTTGCTGCACGCTGTGGTCAGGCCGTTCTTGGTGGCGCGTTGATCGCAGGAGCAGACGAGGTCGATGCGCGTGCATTGTTTGGACTTGACACCGCCGACGCTGGTCTTGTCGCTGCAGGTAAAGCCGGTTGAGCATTGGCTATTATCGCCGCATGGTGCGCCGCAGAAATGGCCCAGCAGTGAGCCCGCCGGGTCCCAATAGCCCACGCAGCGGTTGTCGGCGCCGCCGAGGACGTTGTTGCAATCGCTATCTGCCTGACAAGGTTCGCATAAACGCGGAAATGTTGGCGTGCAGATATTGACGACGTCACCACCGCTTCCGGATAACTGGCTGCAAGTAAAGCCTTTTGCGCAGCCGCCGTCGCACAGGGCGGCGCACTGCTTGCTGCCGTCGACTTCGAGGCAGAATCCCGTGTTGCACCCAGCGTTTTCCGTGCACGCGCAGCCCGCTTCGCTGCAGCCCGCGTCGATGCTGACCTCCGGGCCAGCGTCGGTTGCGTCACCGGCTGCATCGACGTCGACGGGTGCGGCCAAATCGGCACCGCTATCGGCCGGCTCGATGATCTCGTCAGAAATCTCAAAAAGCAGTGTGCCGTCAGAATCTTGGGCAACACTGTTGGCGTCGGCACCGCCCCCTGCCGTGGCTGTTGAGTTGCTACACGCAGCGACGGCAACCAAGGTGCTCAACACCAAAGCCCTGATATAAAAAGGGATCTGCATCATGTCTCCTGCACAGGGCTTGGGGCCAAAGGACTATGACTTAGCATAGCGGAACTAGCCGGCTTTGGGCAGGGTCTGCGTTGCAGCCGCAGTAGCCCTCTATTTCAAGTAAAATGAAGGGCTTGGCCTTGGGACGCCTCGCATCACGCTAGGCAGACTAGGGCCAGATAGCCACCAGATGGCGGAATTTGCGGTCCCAGCGGCTGTCTAGCGGCACCGCAGTTCGATGTCGTCGAGGCGCGCCGTCGGTAGGGCCGGGGCTGGATTCTGCAGGCGAAAACGAATGAGAAAGTCATGGCTTTTGAAGACATCGGCCATCTCACCGCTGAACTCTTGCCAACCCTTGGTGGCCTGGCAAATCGTGCCCATACTGAGCAGGGTGGCTGGGCCTGGGGGCGGTGGAATGCTGCCTTCGGGGCCACTGCCGAGCACTTGGCCAATGGGCGGCATGTAGCCCAAGAAGGTCCAAAGTGGATTGGGGCAAATATCTGCATTGCTTAGTAATTCTAGCTTATACCGCCACGTTCCGCCGGCCACGGGCAGGGTGAACCGGGGGCCGCTGGTTTCCCATAGCTCGGTCTTAGCGCCCACTGCGGCCTGGGTGAGTTCGGCGGCCAAGGCCAGGGGGACCGACGCCACCGAGGCGGATTCGGCCTGCCAAGCGCTGGCCCCGCTGGCCGGTGTGCTCTTCCAAGCGCCCTTGCCGCCTGAGAAATCCTCCGCCATACACCGGTAGGTGCAGGTGCCAATCACGGCCACGTCATCGACGGTGACCGTGCCCGCCGATGCTGGGGAAATCCCTGAAACAATGCGAAATTCTAAATCCGGCTGCTGCCCCAGCCAAGGTTGCAAGTCCAATTCCACGCGTTGCCAATCGCTGTCTGCGCACTGGGTGAAGATGTTTTTGCCGCCCAGCCAGACCTCTAGGTCATCCTTGCCGCAAGAAGGGTCCCCTAACCCTTTGGCCTGAAAGGCGAAAGCCAGATGACTGCCAGAATCGGGCGCGATCGACGGCAATCGCCACGTCGCCGTTGCGGCCAAACCGGCGGCAGGCGGTCCCGACCAAGAGGCCTGCATGGCCGAAGGTAGGGTATAACCACCTGAAGTAACACGTTTCCATGTCGCGTAATTGGCGTCCGTCTGCTCGAACTGCCAGTAGGCCGGCAGGTTGAAGGCTGGAGCTGGCGTACCTGGCTGATGTTGCTCCAGATCGGCGCCAAGACAGGCCGTGTCACAGGCGCCCAAGACCTCTACGTTGTCGAGGTTGATCTCGCCCCCCGAATCGCCCTGACTTCCGGCAATAATTCGAAATTCCAGGTCAATTGGTGAACCGGCCAGCGAAGACAAGTCCACCGCCACGTGTTGATAGTCCGTGCAGCCGCCTAAGGCCTGACTGCCGTCACCAACGTCAATATCGTCGCAGTGTTGCCAGATCTGCGTGCCGTTGGCGTAGACCTCCAAGTCGTCGCCGGTGCACGTCTTGGTATTGACCTTCATCGCTAGGTCAAAGGTCAGCCAACTTTGGCCCGGCTTGAGGTAGAGCTTGCGGAAAAACAGAAAAGCGCCGCGGACATTGGTTGATTTGGACGGCGCTGGTCCGTTCCACAATGCCCTCAGGGCCTGCTGGCCGGTGCGCGGATGCAGATTGCTGACCTGCCATTTGACGTATTTCTCTTCCTCGGACCAGGTCACCCAACTGCTTGGTGCGCCTTCAAAACCTTCGCTCAAGCAGGAACTGCAGGCACTGCCGCCGGTCGGCGCAAAAGCGCATCCGTCTAAGGGGTTGCAACTGTCCAGGGTGCAGCCTAGGCCGTCGTTGCATTGCACGGATTTTGGGGCTTGGCAGACGCCGACCACGCAGTGATCGCCGGCCGTACAGCAATTCCCGTCTGAACACGGGGTGTTGATGGGCGTGTGGCTGCAGCCGGACTTGTTGTTGCAGACGTCGACCGTGCAATCGTCTTGGTCGTCGCAGTTGAGGTTGCCCTTGGCTTGGCAGAGGCCGCCTAGGCAGATTTCCCCGACCGTGCAGGCATTTAGGTCGTTGCACACCTGTCCATCGCTTTGCACGGTGTGCTGGCAGCCCTGGCCGACGCAGGTGTCCACGGTGCAAGGAAGGCCATCGTCGCATTGCAGCAAGCCGCCCGGTTTGCAGGCGCCGCTGAGGCAGACGTCGCTGACGGTGCAGGGGTTGTTGTCATCGCAGGAATTGCCATCTTCCAAAGGAATTTGGACGCATTTGCCACTGCTCGCCTGGCACTGGCTGACCACGCAAGGGCCCCCGGTTGGCGGGCAGACGGTGCTGCTGCCGGCGAGTAGCTGGCAGGTCGCGCTTTGGCTGTCACAAGCCAGCAATCCCACGCAATTATTGCCTAATTCACAGTCGCCGTTCTGGCCACAGGGAGCGCCGAGGCCTCCCGGCACGGCGACGCCGCCTTTGCAGCCAGGCCCTTGCACGGTCGTGTGCTGGCAATTGCCAGCAGGGGCCAAGCAACTATCTGTTGTGCAAGGATTTCCGTCGTTGCAGCCGAGCAAGGACGCCGCGCAATTGCCGGCCACGCAATGGTCATTGAAGGTGCAGCCATTATTGTCGCTGCACGGTCCGGCCTGGGCGAGGTGCTTGCAACCGTTGCCGGGGACACAGCTATCGGCCGTGCAGGGATTATTGTCGCTGCAACCATTTGTTATTCCTACGCATTTGTCGACGACGCACTGATCCAGCTGGGTACAAGGGTCGCCATCGTCGCAAGGGCTGCCCCCTTGGGCGGTGTGGACGCAGCCGGCGATGGCCAAACAGGCGTCCTGGGTGCAGCTGTTGGCGTCGTCGCAGCCAATAAGTGTTCCGCTACATCCGGTTACGCTGCATTGGTCGTCGATGGTGCAGAGGTTGCCGTCGTCGCACGGCCCGCTGCCTGGCGTGTGCGTGCAGGTGCCGGAAAGGGGAAAGCACGCGTCTTTGGTACAGATTTGCCCGTCATCGCAGTCCTTGACGAGGCCCCCGGCGCATTGGCCGGTGGCGCAGTTTTCGCCCTGCGTGCAGGGGTTGCCGTCGGTGCAGGTGACGTCCTGAGCTAGGTGTGTGCAACCAGTTGGATCAACGCAGAGATCGATGGTGCATGGATTCTTATCGTCGCAAAATACCGGCTGTCCGTGGCAGCTCCCTTGGCTGCAACCGTCGCTGCCGGTGCATTCGTCGCCGTCGTCGCAAGCCTTGGCATTCCAGTTGTGCGCGCAACCATTGGTCGTTGCCTCACAAAGGTCGTCGGTGCAGGGGTTGCCATCGTCGCACGCAGCAATTTTGCAGGGCACGACGTCGGCGATCGCGTCTTCGCTGTCCAGTGCGTCGTCGGTGTCTAGTGCGTCGTCGGTGTCTATTGCGTCGTCGCTGGGCAGATCGGCGGTTGCATCGAAGCTGCCGTCCACGGCATCAGGGTCAGCATCTTGGTTGACGACGTCGCTCGGGTCCACTGTGTCGATCCAAGTGCCTGGGATGTCAGTTAAATCTGCCGACGGTTGGGGCCCATCCAAGGCGACATCTTGGGCAACGTCGTCGCCAAGATCATCGGTTGGATCCGCCGGAGCCGTCTTGGTCGCGGCTGCGCAACTGACGGCGGCGATCAAGCAGATGGCTGCAAGAAAGCCGCGGGCCCCTAGACCCGAGGCGCTCAGGGCAGTTAGGCCGATCAAGCGGGAAGAGCAATGCATCGGTCCCTTGCGCACGGGTTTGGCCTCCCCCTCGTTTTGGGGCGTCGCCTAGGAGTCTGGCCGATCGCAAGCGCAATGTCCACGGAAAAAGTACTTGTCGTTACGGGATGATATGGCACGCACTCGACGGAACGTCCTGGGTACCGGTACCTCAAACCCGAAGTTCCTTGCGGGTTCGAGATACAGTGTTTGCTTCTAGTTTCAGGGAGGCCCGCGATCTCCACTTTCGCCGTGCCAGACTGGGCACGGCTCATGCGCTGCGCGCACCGCGGAGTCCTCTCCACACCCGCGCTGGCGGGCTCACCCCGGCGTTGGGCCGGGTCCCCGGCTGCAAAGTCCACAACGCCGCGAGCTTTCCGGTAACCCGCAAAGCACCTAGGGTTACGTGTACTAGGCCGCCGCTGCGGAGCACCCAAGCGCGGCGCTCGGTGGGGGATAGACAAGCCTTCGCCCGGCCCTCAAGCTTGGGGCGCTGAGCGAGGCCACGGCCTGTTCGAACCGCATTTTGCCACCGCAGCGACCAAGCGCCCGGGGGAGCCTGCAGCAGCAGGCAAGGAGCGTACTTCAAGGTCTCAGCCACCCGCGCCTCGTGCCAGAAACACGCGTTGCGCATTTGGCTTTTCCGAAATCAGCCACCCATTTCCCTGCAGGCCGAACGGCAAACCGCTGCCAGGGATCAGCCTGACGAGCCCCGCATGTCCACCGCCGCCAAGCCCGCACAAAAGCCACTATTACGCGGTGTTTCGCATCAGATCGCCTTTTTTGTCAGCTTGGCCACAGGGGCGTGGTTGACTTGGCAGCAGCCGGCCGGGACGGCGCGCTGGGCCGTTCTGGTGTATTATCTTTGTCTTTCTGCGCTTTTCGGCATCAGCGCAGCCTACCATCGGCCCACTTGGGGGGTTGAGGCCCGGCAGTGGATGCGTCGCCTCGATCACGCCGGGATCTACCTGCAAATCGCTGGAACCTACACGCCGATCTGCCTGCTGGCCGTCCGTGGTGATGCCGGCTGGCACCTGCTCGCCTGGGTTTGGCTCGGAGCCGGCCTGGGCATGGTCAAGACCTTGGCCTGGGTCAACTCGCCTAAAGCGCTGACTGCATTGCTATATATGGTCCTGAGTTGGGCTGTGGTCGGTCAGTGGTCCATCGTCAGTGCTGCCCTCGGCCGCATCGGGCTGTTTTGGCTCATGAGTGGCGGGGTACTCTACAGCCTTGGGGCGCTGGCTTACGTGTTGAAACGGCCCAACCCGGTCGCCAAAACATTTGAATACCATGAAGTATTTCATGTGCTGGTCATTTTGGCTGCGGCTTGTCATTGCTGGCTCGTCCTGCAAGTGGCCGAGCGGTTTGCACACAACTAGTCTATGAAAAGATTGGTGAAAGTCGCATCGGGCCACCGCTCGTGGTCTTGGGGCGTGGTTGGTGGCTGCGCCGCGCTCGGCATCTTGACCGCTCTGGCCAACGCGCGTAGAGTACCGCCTCCCGCGCGAACTGAGCGTTTGCGCGACCGAGCGTGGTGAGCGCGGCTTTGGGCCGGTAGCTCAGTCGGTAGAGCAGCAGACTTTTAATCTGTTGGTCGAGGGTTCGATTCCCTCCCGGCTCACCGTCGTCCCGTTGATAGACCCAACCTTTGGTTTTCTAAAGGCTTGGGTAGTGCTAAGTCCCCATCGTCTAGCCTGGTCAGGACACCGGCCTTTCACGCCGATAACGCGAGTTCAAATCTCGCTGGGGACGCCCCGCCGAAACCCGCCGTCCTGCGGATCGGTTCAGAAAAGCAAAAGGCCCGACGACCGCATAAGTCGCCGGGCCTTTGCCGTTTTTGCACCAGAACAGCAGTCCTTTCACAAGAAAAGCTGCCGTAGCGCCTCAGTGGTGGTGATGGTCGCCGGCCCCGTGCACGTGGCCATGGGCTAGTTCTTCGGTTGTGGCAGCGCGAACTTCGAGCACCTTGATCGTGAAGTTGAGCGTCTCTCCGGCCAAGGGATGATTGCCGTCGAGCTCGACATGGTCGTCCTTGACGCCTTGAATCCACACGGGAAAGCTCTCTCCCTGGTCGTCTTCAAGTTCTACCGGGATCCCGACCTCAAAGTAAAAGTCCTCGGGGAACACTGAGCGAGGCACCGCCATGACCTTGGACTCGTCCCGCTCGCCGTAGCCTTCAGCTGCTGTGACCGCCACTTTCTTGCTGGCACCGCTGGTCAAACCCAGCAATTCTGCTTCCAAACCGGGAACGATGTTCTCATGCCCAACCAGAAAGGCAAAGGTGCCGTCGTCCGAGGAATCGATCACTTCATCGCTTTCGTCTAGGCGCAGTTCGTAGTCCATGACAACCACGGTATCTTTAGTAATTTTCATGCGATTCCTAGGTCACCGCCCGGCAGAAAGCCGGCAAGGGCCGTGGCGTACGGCGGTGGGTTGGGGCCGGAGAGGCACCGGCGGAGCCAGGACTGGCCGCGGCGATTGCGCTTGGCCATCTGCGCAAACTGTACACCAGCGAACCCTTGGCGGGAACCTCTTGGGCTTGGTTTGGCGCGGGTTCTTGGTCGGTGGCGGCAGGTGACCCTGCAATTACTTGACGAAATCGGCTGCCGATCGCGGCTCCAACTTCTCTTGGCTGTAGGTGAAATTCATCACGCCGATCAATGCCGTAAACATGTCACCAGCGGCAGGCCGCGGCTGCGTCTTGTCCCAGACGATCAGCACATCGTCCACGCGCAGTCCGCCAACCAGCAGTGCTTCGCCAAAATCCTTGCCCGCCGCTGCATCCGCATTGGGCGAATCAAACTTGGCATTGACCACTTCAACCAACAGCGAATGATAGGGAATTGCGGTTGCATTGGCTGCCAGCACGGTCGCCGCTACCGGCAGTGGCAACGCCGGCGTGCCCATAGCGCCCGGTAGGAGCGCCGCACTGTCGATCTCCTTGAGCCCGTATGGCGTTGCAACAACTCCTTGAATTGTAAGAAGTTGCCCAATCTTCAGCTTGGCCGTATTTCCGGCGACCGGCACGATCTGCACGCCGGATCCGGGTCCACCCGCGGCCGATTGCGCCCAGATGCGCGAAGGCGACCCAGTCTTGTCGGCAAGAACTGCTGTCACAATCAAGTCTTTGAAGACGATTTGCGTGCCGTCTGGGAATGTCTTGGCATCCCCGGTGACTTGGGTGACCTCGATCGCCATGGACAAGCATAAGCTACTGCCCGGATTGGCTTCTTGAGGGCACGGGTCGCACACGTCGCCTTTGCCGTCGCCATCGGCATCTTCTTGGCCTGGATTGGCCTGCATGGGGCAGTTGTCTTTGTCGTTGGCAATGCCGTCGCCGTCGCTGTCAGAAGCGCTGGGTTTACTGCAGGTTGCGGCATTGGCGGCCAAGGGGCAGGCATCGCAGGCGTCGCCGGCCTTGTCGCTGTCGAGGTCGCCCTGATCGGGGTTCCAAACCTTTGGACAGTTGTCCTTGTCGTTGCTCAAGCCGTCGCCGTCGAGGTCGTTGGCCGAAGGTGCCGCGCCATTGGTGTCGCATTTGATCAAGGCATCCGCTTGAGCACCGCACTGGAAAAGCGGCCATAAATCATAGGCATAGGCCAGATCGGCTCCAGGCTTGTCGCTGGCCATCGCTATCTTGAGGGCGTTGTTGAGGTTGGCTTCGATGTCGCCTAGGCCTTGGGTACCGCCGTCGACGTTGGGATCCTTGACGCAAATGGTCTTGGTCACTCCGCAAACATCAAGGGTTTCGCACAAGGGCGACGAGATGGCGGCCATTAGGTCCGCATCGCCATACAGCGCCCGGCCGCCGATCACGACCAGCCGCACCTGCTCAGTCCGCGCCTGCAACACCGCCGTGGCGGGGTGACTGCGATCACCCGAAAAAACAGAAACATCGCCGTACATACCCGGCTGTAGACGACCGATGAACGTATCGGCCCCCATCGCGCGGGCGGCCTCGGTCGTGACCATGTGCAGGAGTTGATCCGCGGTCAGCAGGCCTCCCCAGCGCTTGTCCGAAAGGGACTTGGCGCAGCGCATTTCATCGAGCAAATTCATGGACCCAGACGGCGTCCAATCGGGGCCCAAGGCTACGGTCATGCCCAGATTGAGGGCGGCGGGAATTTTGGTCGTATCGCCATACAAATCCAAGTTGGACTGGGGCGACCAAATGAGGCGAACGTCATGGGCGCGCGCGTCTGCGAGTTCTACGCCGCCTAGCCCAGCGCCGTGGATCAGCGTCACTTTGGACTTCGCTAGTCCAAGTTTTACCAATGTATACCATTCGTTGCGCGACAGATCGTCGATGCCTTCGCCTAGGTGCAAGACCAAACCGTCCATGCTGGCATCGAGGCTCGCACTCCACGCGTTTGCCGCCGTAGCGGTCGTGCCGTCGATCTTGGTGACTTGGGTATCGATTGTGTAGCCAGCGAGCCCACTTCCACCCTTGGTATCGTCCAGATCGCGAACCCAGCCATTTTCGCACGTGGCGCCGCTCTGGCCTTGGATCGAGGTCGCGCCGCCGATCATCGTCCGTAATTCCGCCCATTTGAGGACTTCGCATCGGGTCTTGTAGAAGGTGGTCGATTGCGGCAGTTTGAAAGCCTTGTAGTCCGCGTCGGCCTGCCACTGGTAGCGGTCCTTCCACTTCTTGGTGCCATGGTTCCACCGCGGCAAGTGGTTGTAATTGCCATGGTCATGCGGGTTGATGAGGCCAGGCGTGACCACACCACCGGTGCAGATGACACTGGCCGTCGCTGCGTCCTGGGCGGTGCTGCAATCTTCGCCTACGCAAACGATTTTTTGGGTCTTGCCGTTGACGAAGACTTCGCCATCGGGAATCACCGTGTCGCCGGTCCAGATGGTGCCGTGAATGCGTAACAGCAGTGGATCTCCCGACTTAGGCACGCATTTGTCGGTGTAGACGATGGCGTCTTCCTGGCCGCCGCTGTCGGCGCTGCCGTCGGATCCTTGGCCGTCCGAACCTTGGCCGTCAGGGCCACTGAACGCATCGCCGGTCGCGTCGCTGCCTTTGGTGGTCGAAGTGTCAGCGCAAGCATTGAACAAACAACAAGTTAGCGCCAGTATCACCGAAAGACATCGCCTCATGCCCAACCCCTTCACTCAGCTAGCACAGGCTCGATGGCCCAGTTGTGCCGGCTTGCTGGACGCAATTTGTCCAACAGCCCGTCGCACGTACAGTACAGCATAGAGTTGTCTGCGCGATCGGCAATGGCTGGAGCCCCGAGGGTATCCGTTGAGGAATCGACCATGGACAGTCACGATAAGCAGGTGATTCAGTTGCAATCGCGCATGGTTCCCGGTGCCAAGCACTTGGCTATTTGCCTGTGCGGCGGCGGCGCGACCGGGGCCGCCTATGAAGTGGGCGCGCTGGCGGCGCTCGAGCAGGAAGTGCCGGGCTTTAGCGCTAATCAATTCGGCACGTACATCGGCACCTCGGCCGGCGCCCTGATCGCGACCGCTTTGGCCTGTGGGGTTCCAGTGCAGCGGTTGCTCCATGCCGCGACGACGGGCGACCGCTTCTTCGCCCCGAGCCGTTCGGACATCTATCGCGTCGATGTTCGTGAAACTGCATGGAAAGTCGGGCGTGTTGCTAGCGGCCTCTTTCGCCTGCTGCGCGCTGTGTCGCGCAACCCGCGGGAGACCTTGGCGCAGTCCGCACTCGTTGATTTCGCTTCGGCTTTACCCGACGGCCTGTTTTCCCTGCAACATTACATCGACTGGATCGATAGGTGGTTGCAACAGAATGGATTGCCAAGGTATTTCGATGGAGTTGGCCCTCGTCTGCTGATCACCGCCAATGATCTCGATACGGGCCACCGCGAGGTCTTTGGTCGTGGCTGGCGGGTCAATGCGCGAATAGCTGAAGCGATAGGCGCATCTTCGGCAGTCCCCCTGTTCTTTGCGCCCGTGCGCATCGGCCAGCACGATTACTGCGATGGCGGCACCGGGCGCGTGGCCCATGTCGACCTAGCCGCCGGCGCGAGTCATGTCTTGATTATCAATCCCGTGGTGCCGTGGAACCTCGAGCGACGCAAGCGCGATCTGCAGGCGGATGACGCTGACATTTTGGCGGACAGCCTGACCCGCATCCGTGCCCGCGGCATGATCGGCATTTGGAACCAGAGCTTCCGCATGTCCAACAACGTAAAATTGCACATGAGTCTTCGCCGCTTTCGTGCCGACCGCCCCGAAGTGGCGATGGCCTTGCTGGAACCCGATGAGCGCGATGAAACCCTGTTTGTGACCAACCCGATGAATACGCAAGCCCGTGCCCGCATTGCGCAACATGCGTTTGCGACCACGGTGGCCCGCATCCGCCAGGGGGACCCAGCCCTGGTGGCCGTGTGCCAGGGACTGTCCGATGCGCACCGACTCGATGGCTTGAAGAGGCCCTCAGGACACCTCGGCGGTTGAGGTGTCCGCGCGGTTCCGTCCTGCAAGACCGAGGAGTACCTTGAAAGTACAGAGGTTCTGTCGCCATTGGCGCGCCGCGCTGCGATCACGGTTGGCCGCGTAGGAGCCACCCCGCGGGGTGCAAACAAGGATTGGCAAATTCGCCCAAACTGCGCGATACTGACACAATCTGCGCCGGGACCGACGTGTGGCGGTCCAGCTTGATCCGCACCCGCGCACCAAAAACCTGAAAGTTCTTGCAACGATTGCGCCCGTGCCGGTGCAACGCGAGGCTGACGATGACCCTGCAGTTTGGCAACCGATGGACATCCCTGGGCCTGTGTTTAGGCTTAAGTCTCAGCTCTTTTGCTGCCGTAGGCTGCAGCAGCACAAAGACGCCAGTGACCAACACCAGCGATACGGCTGAAGACCCTGACGCCACCGACCCCGATGCAGCGGCCGATGCCAACGGTGATGCCAAGACACAGCCGGACTCAGCGGCCGCGGATGGCGACACGCAGGTCACGCCCGGTGATGCGCAACCTAGTGATACTGCATTGCAAGATGCCGATGTGACGACCCCTGGCGACAGCACGGGCAGCGTAGATACCGACTCGGGCGACACGGGCGTGGGCGATGTCGACGGCGGCGCGACGCCTGACATTGTCAAAGGAAAATCGTTGCCTTTGGATGAATCCTGCGCCGGCCCCGCATCGATGAGTGACAAGATTCGCTGCCAAAACTGCAGCAAGTGCGGCAAGTTGGGTAATGGCATTTGCGTAAGCGGCAAGACCTATCAGAACGATTGCTTCGCGATTTGCGACCTGCAAGCCTATGATTATCCAGGCAGCTTGGTCATGGACCCCAATCCCTGCCCGACCTGCGCCAAGTGCATCGGCGCCACCGGCAATGACCTCAAGCCCGCCTGCGTGACCCTCAAGAACAATCAGCAGGTCAATGTCCCCCAAATGTGCGAAGCCAGCTGCGCCGATTTCAAGCCCAAGACCGATGGTTCGCCGACGGTAACCCTTGGCGCCTGCAAGACAAAGTGCCTCGCTAAGTGCAACACCAACTTGCCGCAGCCCGTGTGCGCCAAGGAAGACGGTCAAACCTACTGGTCCGAATGTGCCATGGAAAACTGCGACTTGGACGGGTGCTTCCTGACGTCCATGTCCGCGACCTGCGCCAACGGCAAGATGACCAAGGAGTGCGACGGCGCTTGCTTTGACCCGACCGCCGACGTCGGCTGCGCGCCCAGCGAGTGCGCACCCACCTGCGCGATCAAGACCGTGGGCGGCACTGACACGGGCGTCACCTACCGCAGCCAATGCGTGGCCAAGGCCAATGGCGCCAAAGTCTTGACGTGCGACGGACTTGCCCCCACGGCCAAGGACCAATGCAGCGCCACGATGTACAACCCGCACGGCTGCTGTGATGGCGTGTACTACGACGGCAATAACAAGAATCCCGTTTGCTATTCACACCCCAGCGCCGTGGCCGGCAAGGATGACTGGGTCACCTTCTTTAGCCCGGCAGAGTTCGATTGCCTGACGGCGGGCGACAATACGTGGACCAAGCAGCACGACGGCGTTTGCGTCGGTCACTGCCCGGACACCGTCAAGTACGTCTGCGGCACCGGCGACGGGGCGACCTACCTCAATGCCTGCGAAGCCATCTGGTACAACGACGAGAACTTCAATTACAGCGACGGTCCCTGCAAGTAAGGGCTGTTCCTGAGTTTTCTCTGCGAGAGACCTGCCGAGCCAGTTCTTGGGCTTGGGCAATTCCCCCTGGAAACGACAAGCAAACGCTGTATCTCCAACCCGCATGGAACTTCGGGTCGAGGTACTAGATGCCCTCGCCGGCTCCCATGACTCGGTTGGTTGCAAAAAATCCTTTGTCTACAAGAAATTGGATGATGTGCTGGGCTCCTGCTTCCGCGTCCTCTGCGGCGACCTTCAATGCCCCATTTGCCGCCCCTAGGTGGGGCAGATCGGCGGTGGCATGAACGAGGAACTGCGCAAAATCTTCTTGGGCAAGGCCATCTTGTAAAGTCAGTCGGGTTGGCTCCCCTGCTGGACCGCCGCAGATTACAACCACAATTCCCGCCTCAAGCAGGAGCGAACAAAGGCCTTGGAGACGGTTTGCTGCCGCCGGGTCAAGCGAGTTCCCAGTAATTTCAATGATTTCCCGTTCCAAGGGTCGAAGAACCTGAACGCCGCGTTGCCAGAGCCGACGGGCCAAGGCATCGGCCACCTGCGCTGTGGAGTCAACGTTGGGTCCATCCATCCATAAAATCATAGATTTATGACCGAAATGGTGTTCGCGGCTGTGTCGATCCAAAGCCACTGCCGCGCTTGGCGTCAGCACTGCGGGCTGCTGCGCGCACACTAGACCCGCCGCAACCGTGGCATTGGTCAGCGGATCGATGACGATGAAACTGCCCGTGCGGCGATGATCTTGGTAGGCATCGAGTACGAGCGATTGCGCCGCTTGCAGATGAACCCGACCAATTTCATTGAGTTGTAGCGTAGTTGTCGGTTCTTCCTCCAAGGAATTGACGTCGAGGCGATGCGCAACCCCGGTCACCCACGCTCGAAGCGTCCGCGTGGTGTGCTTGATGAGGTAGGGGCGGCCCAAGGCCAGCGGTTGACTGTCCATCCACACCAGATGCGCATCAAAATCTTTACGAATCCAGGGGTTCTTCTGCGGATCGACCGTGTCGTGGACCAGCAGGTCACCGCGGGAAAGGTCGATCTCGTCCTCTAGGATCAGCGTAACCGATTGCGGCGACTCAGCTTGAGCAATCGGGCCAGAAAACGTATCAATACGTGCGATTTTGCTTCTTGTACCAGCCGGCAAAGCGACCACGGCGTCGCCCACGCCAACGATGCCCGAGGTGATTTGTCCCGCAAAACCGCGGTATTCCGAGTTGGGGCGGATGACGTACTGCACCGGGAAACGCAAGGCCGTATGGTTCTCATCGGCACCGACATCGACCATTTCCAAGTGTTCTAGCAGTGTTGGACCGGTGAACCACGGCATATTGATGCTCGCCGTGACCACGTTGTCGCCCAGCAGAGCCGAAAGGGGCACGAACTGCACATCGGTCAGGCCCAGCTTGAGGCAGAATGGCGCAAAATCATCGACAATTTCAGTGAATCGCTGCGCGCTCCAGCCAACAAGGTCCATCTTGTTGACGGCGATGACTAGGTGCTTGATGCCGAGCAAGGCCGCGATAAAGGTATGGCGTCGCGACTGCACCAGAGGACCATGGCGGGCATCAATCAACACAATCGCGAGGTTGGCCGTCGAGCTGCCGGTCGCCATGTTGCGCGTGTATTGTTCATGGCCCGGCGTGTCGGCGATGATGAATTTCCGTTTGGGCGTCGCGAAGTAGCGGTAGGCAACGTCAATGGTGATGCCTTGTTCCCGCTCAGCGCGCAGGCCATCGGTTAGCAAGGACAAATCGACCGGGCCCGCCGCGCGGTTGACGGTGGCGCGGGTGATTGCCTCGAGTTGGTCCTCAAAAACACCTTTGGAATCATAAAGAAGGCGACCGATCAGCGTTGACTTGCCGTCGTCCACTGAGCCCGCAGTCGCAAAGCGTAATAAATCCATGAGTTGGTCCAGTACAGGCGGTGCGGAAGGGGCCTTGTTGACGCAAAGCGGTGCAGGGTTGGCGGCACGACGTTAGAAGTAGCCCGCTCTTTTCCGATCCTCCATGGAGGCCTCGCTGACCTGGTCATCGACACGGGTGGCGCCGCGCTCGGTCACGCGCGTAACGGCCGTTTCCTTAATTACATCAAGGGCATGGGCGGCTGAACTCTCGATGCAGGCCGTGCACGTCGCATCGCCGACCGTACGAAATCGAACCGTTCGTAATTGTGGGGTTTCATCGGCCTGAGCCGGCAAAAGCGGCGATATCGGCAGGACCATGCCCTTGCGGATGACGGTCGATCGCTGATGCGCATAGTAAATGCTTGGAATTGCAAGCGCTTCGGCATGGATGTGCTGCCAGATGTCGAGCTCAGTCCAGTTACTGATCGGAAAAACCCGAATCTGTTCGCCAGGATGGATGCGACCATTGTAGATCGACCATAGCTCAGGCCTCTGGTTCTTGGGGTCCCACTGGCCGTGCTGGTCGCGAAACGAGAAAATCCGTTCCTTGGCGCGGGCTTTCTCTTCGTCGCGCCGGGCACCGCCAAAAATCGCGTCGAACCTAAACTCGGCGATGGCATCCAGAAGCGTAGGAATCTGCATTCGATTGCGGGAATTGTCTTGCCCTGCCTTTTCGACGATGCGCCCGGCGTCCAGGCTGTCTTGCACTGACCGGATGATCAGGCGTTCGCCCAGCTCAGCAGCACGAAAGTCCCGAAACTCAATCACTTCCTTAAAGTTGTGCCCGGTATCGATGTGCAGCAGCGGAAAAGGAAAGCGTCCGGGACGAAAGGCTTTTTCCGCCAGTCTGAGCAAGACGATCGAATCCTTGCCTCCGGAAAACAGCAGACAGGGCCGCTCAAACTCCGCGGCTACTTCGCGCAGGATGTGAATACTTTCAGATTCCAAGGCCTCCAAATGCGTCATCAAGGGACCTCTACCGGGCTCGAAGGGCGAAAGCCTCTTGAATTGTAGGGTTTTTACTTGACCCAGACGGCGACATTGTCGATGCCGAAACTCTCGTCATTGGCGGCCTGGTCCAGCAAACTGCCGGCCACCAAGGTCAGGGTCGCGGCGCTGTGGGCTCCGCTCCAGTCGATGGGCCAGTTCTCGTCATACCAAGTGGGTACGGCGGCGCCGCAGACATTGGTGCCGTTGCCTAAGTAGCCGACTTTGCTCCAGACTTGAGCGCCGTCGACTTTGAGGTAGGCTGTCTCGTTGTCCCAGCTGTCAATTCTCAAATAATTCAAGGTGATATGCGCAGTCGTATGGCTTGGCAGCGGCGTGTAGCCCTTGGAGACAAAGCTGCCCGAAATGACGTTGTAACCGCCGAGAATGCTTCCCCAAGCGCCACAACTGCTCAAGGTTGCGCCGCTCCAGCCCTGCACCGTGCTGTCAAACGTGTCCGAACCCACCAAGGTCCAGCCACCGCCGGTCATATCGCAATAATATTGGGCTTTTGCGAGGGGCCCAGCGCCGTCAATATCCAGCCACCAACTGCCCGATGCAGACGCCGGATTTGCTTTGTAAATCTGCAGACAGGACGCGGCTGGCGCATCGGCACCGCCGATCAGGGCACAGGCCACGCCATTGCCGCTGTAGCCCGCCTTGCAGGCGCAGGAGAAGCTACCGACGGCATTTGTGCACGTTGCGTTCACACTGCAACCGCCGTTATTTAGGAGGCATTCGTTGACATCGGTGCAGGTCTTGCCATCGCCCGTGTAGCCACTGGCGCAGGCGCATGAGGAGCTGCCCGGGGCGTTCGTGCAGATCGCGTTTGCGCTGCAACCTCCGTTATTTGTGAGGCATTCGTTGATATCGGTGCAGGTCTTGCCATCGCCGCTGTAGCCCGCCTTGCAGGCACAACTGGAGGAGCCGGGGCTATTGGTGCAGGTGGCGGTCGCGCTGCAACCTCCGTTATTTATTAAGCATTCGTTGATATCGGTGCAGGTCTTGCCATCGCCCGAGTAGCCACTGGCGCAAGCGCAGGTATAGCTGCCAACCGTGTTTGTGCAGGAAGCTTTTGCGTCGCAAGAGGCTGTTTTCGTAGCACATTCGTCGATATCAGTGCATTGCAAACCGTTGCCGGCAAAGCCACTGTTGCAGGCGCAGGTGAAGGCGCCTGGTGTGTTGGTGCAAAGGGCGTTGCTGTTGCAGTTGTCTGTTTTTGCGGCGCATTCGTCGATGTCCGCGCAGGTTTTGCCATCGCCTTGATAGCCCGCGATGCAGGTGCAACTGAGGCTGCCAGGGAGGTTCTTGCACGCGGCCATGCTGCTGCAACCACCGTTATTAACAAGGCATTCGTTGACATCGCTGCAGCTGACGCCATCGCCCGCATAGCCGCTGTTGCAAGCGCAGTTGTAGCTCCCCGGTAGGTTGGAACACAAGGCATTTGCATCGCAAGGGCTTGGATTGCTAGCGCATTCATCCACGTCGTTGCAGATCTTGCCATCGCCGCTGTAGCCCGGCTTGCAGGTGCATTGTGCAAGGGCCTCGGCGCCATAGCTGCAGGTCGCCGCGCTGTCGCACCCGGCACCGCCAGTGGTGCAGGTGTCCTCAAACAACTTGAAATTGCGAATAAACCATCCAGTGCCGCTGACGCCACAGGCCGATTCGAAGCGCAACCGGACTTCAATGGGGCCGGCGCTCAGGGGCAGGCTTATCGTGCTAAAACTCAGTGAGCCGGCATCGATGCTGGCGACTTTCTGCCACGGCCCGGTCGGGCTGTTGCGCGTCAGGACGGAGGCCAAACTGGCTGGGGGCCACTGGCCAGCAGAATCAAAGCTAAGTATTAATGACGACTTGCCTGATGGGAGATACCACGGCGAAGTCAGCACGGCAATGCCGCCGTCTAGGCACTGTAAGTCCTTGCCGCCATTGGCTTGTAGCACGCAGCCGCTGACATCGGCACTAAGCCCCATGGCGGGGGCAACGCGAAAGGCCAACTGCCCAGGCGTAGCGAAGGCTGGCGGATCGCCAAACTGCCACTGGTCTAAGCCTGCTTGACCACAAGAGAATTCCTGAACGATGGGCACGGCTTGACTACCGCAATCGGCGGCCGTCGTGTGGGTACAGCCGCTAGCCGGATCGCAGGCATCGGCCGTACAAGCGTAGCCATCATCGCAGGATAGCGGTGTTCCGGCGCACAGAGGGCCGAGGCAGGCGTCTTCGCCCGTGCAAGCGTTGCCATCGTCGCAAAGGCCAACCTGCGTGGCGTTTTGGCAGCCAGTCGCTGGGGCGCACGTGTCGACCGTGCAAGGCAAATTGTCGTTACAGTTCAAATCCTTGCCCTGGCAGGAGCCGGCCGTGCACTGGTCGCCGACGCTGCAGAGCGAACCGTCGTCGCAGGCTGCATCATTAGCCGTGGACGTGCAGCCGGTGGCGGGCAAACAACTGTCGTTTGTGCAAGGGTTTTTGTCGTCGCACACCACCGCTACGCCTTTGCAGCCTTGGGGAGTCCAAATGTCCCCTTGGCTGCAGGCGTCGCCGTCGTCACAGGGGCCCGATTTGGCAGTGTGTACGCAGCCTTTGCTGCCGTCGCAGCTGTCGTCGGTGCTGGCGTCTTGGTCGTTGCATAGGGCCGCGCTGTCCGGGGTCCCTTCGTCGACGTTGCCATCGCAATTGTCATCTAAACCATTGCAGATTTCGCTCTGAGGCTGGGGGCTGCTGCAGGCGCTCAGGCCTTCTGCCTGGCAGATACGTTGCCCGATGCAGCCCACGCCTAGGGGGACGTTCTCGGCCACCTTGTCTGAAACCGCGCGACAAGTTGTGGTTTTTTGCGCAAGGATAGCCGCCGGACTGCAACTGCAACTGCCAGAACTGGGCCAGCAGCGGCTGCCAGCAACCCCTTCGATCGACACGGTTGGTTTGCAGGCAAAGCCTTCTGGACAAAGCGAATTGGCCCCACAGGCCGGTGCGCAGAACTGTTCACTGCCGGGGCCGCCGCTAGCGACACAGGCGGCGTCCAGGGGTCCAATGGCGCAACTGCTTGAATGAAGACAGGGATCGCAGGCTGTTGGCCACTGAGCCACGCACAAGTTGGCGACTTGCTTGGGTTGGCCGGATTGGTCGACTTTGGACAAGGCGGTGCAGGCAAACCCTTGAGGGCATTGGCCATCTACGCAAGGCGCCGCACAGCGTTTGCCTGTGCTGGTGGCGATGCAGGCGCTGCTGGCCGCGCAATTGCTGTCGTTCTGGCAGGAGCAGCCGGCCCCGCCGGGACACGAGTTGGCATCGCTGGTTGCGTCGGCGCTGCTGGCATCGCTGACAGCGGGGCTGGTCGGCGTGCTGGCACCGCATTGGGCCAGCAGGCCCAGCACGGCCAAGCAAGCTAGGCGGAGGATCGCCGCCGTTAAGGGCGCTCTGCGGGGTGAAGAACTACGCATCGCCAGCGATTTCATGGTTATTGCCACCACGTGAAGCTCACCGAACCTGAGCCGCCGCCCCCTTGGGCACCGCCGCCACCACCGCCGCCACCGACTTTCGGTTGTCCGACTAATCCCGCAGCAACAAAGCAGGTTCCGCCGTTGCCACCGCTACCGCCGCAGTCGCAGCCGGCCGTTGCGCCGCCACCACCGCTGCCATAGCCGCCACCCCCGCCACCACCGCCGCCGCCGTCACCACTCGTGTTGCCGCCGCCGCCGCCAGCCGCAAATCCGCTGCCTCCACCCGAACATCCGGCACCACCGCCGGCACCGCCGCTGCTGCAGCCACCGCCACCACCGCCACCGCCGCCACCCGCGACGACCAGGGCCGTGCCGGCTGCAATGGAATTGCTTGAGAATAGACCAGATAACCCGCCGCCACCGCCGCCGCCGCCGGAACAGCCCGCCGGTCCAGCAGCGCCGCCGGATGCTCCGCCCAGCCAGGTCCCGCCGCCCTGGCCGCCGCCGGCCGAGCAGCCTGTGCCACCGCCACCGCCGCCACCGACGACAATGCCCAATGTTTGTCCAGCGCTGATGGCAATGCCCGAAGCCGTCACCACGCCGCCACCGCCGCCGCCGGCTCCACCCTGGCAGTCATTGCCGCCACCGCCGCCGCCGGCCCCGATGACGGTCAAGCTCTCGATCTTGGTGACTCCAGCTGGCACCACCCAAGTCTGCAATCCGCCGGAGTAATTAAAGGTAGCGGTCTGTAGTTTCTTGCACTGGAAACTGCCCGGCAGGTTGACGCAAGGGCCCGGGCAACCGCCGTTGTTGGTGGCACACTCATCGATATCATTGCACGTTTTGCCATCGCCGCTGTAGCCGGCCTTGCAGGTGCAACTAAAGGTTCCGGGCAAGTTGGCGCACGTGGCGCTAGGGCTGCAACCAGCGATTCCTGTTGCACATTCGTCGATGTCGGTGCACGTCTTGCCATCGCCGCTAAAGCCATCCTTGCACGCGCAACTGAAGGTTCCGGGGAGGTTTGTGCAGGTGGCGTTGGCGCTACAGCCGGCCGTACCGTTGGTACACTCATTGATATCGTTGCAAGTTTTTCCGTCACCGCTGTAGCCGGCTTTGCAGGCGCAACTGAAGCTGCCGGGGCTGTTGGTGCACAGGGCATTGGCATCACAACCACCGTTAGAGACAGCACATTCGTCGACATCGCTGCAACTGCTACCGTCGCCGCCAAAGCCCGGCTTGCAACTGCACGCCGCCAGCCCGTTGTCGCCGATCGCGCAGGTGGCATCAGCCGAACAACCGGCTGTATCCATTTGGCAACTGTCGATGACGACCATCCAGTTGCGCACAAACCAGCCGTTGCCCGTGGCGGAGCAGCCGACCTCATGCAAGTCAAGGCGGAGCTTAAATTTTTTGCCAGCGTAGCCGGCTAGGCTCAGTTGAACCTTGCCCCAAACGGCGCCGGACGGGGGTAGGATGCTGACGGTGGTCCACGACACGTCATCGGTGCTGGCCTGGACAAAGGCTTGGGCGGGCAGGGACCACGAGCCGGCGCTATCAAAACGCACCTGAAGTGAAGCTCCGACAGGCACTTGCGTGGCATCGATGTAGGGTGAGGTGGCGCTGGCGTCGATGTGGGTCAGCCCCGTGCCGCAGGACAGGCCACTGCCTGGGCTACTGGCGTGCATCGCGCAACTGGTTACGCCGCCAGCTAATTCTACCGGCAAGCTGTCCATTTGCCACTGCACGCCGCCCACCTTGGCGTTGTCGCTCTGCCATTGCCACAGCGGTAGGCCCGGGTCGTTGCAGCCCAGCGGGTCGACAAAAGGCAGTGATTGCGAGGAACAAACGCCATCGATCTTCGCGGTGTGCTGGCAGCCGGCGCCGGGGTCGCAACTGTCCAGCGTGCACAGGAACCCGTCGTCGCAACTCAGGGTTTGCCCGAGGCACCCGCCGCCCTGGCACGCATCGTTGATGGTGCACTTGTTGCCATCGTCGCACGGGATCAGATTGGGGGCGAAGTTGCAGCCTTTGCCTGTGATGCAACTGTCGTTTGTGCAAGGGTTATTGTCGTCGCAGACTACGGGCTCGCCCGAGCATTGCAGGCTCGTGCAGACGTCGCCCGTGGTACACGGATCGCCATCGTCGCAAGGGGCGGCATTAGCAATGGTTATACAGCCTTGGGCCTTGGCACAGCTGTCGTCGGTGCAGGGGTCGCCGTCATTGCATACCTGGGCCTGTCCGCCACAAACGCCGCCTGCGCATTGGTCTTTTATCGTGCAGAAGTCGCCGTCGTCGCACGTTGCCGCGTTTGGCGTGGAACTGCAGCCGCCGCTGCCTGTGCAAACGTCGTCCGTGCAAGGATTATTGTCGGTGCAGGGCAGTTGGACGCCCTTGCACAAGCCGGCCGCGCATTGGTCGGAGCCGGTGCAGGCGTCGCCATCACTACACGTGACCGCGTTGGGTAGGTGGACGCAACCCTTTGTACCTGTGCAGGAATCGTCGGTGCAGGGATTGCCATCGTCGCAGCTGCTGCTCGGACCGTCGTCGGTGAGGCCGTTGCAGTCTTGGTCGACGCCATCGCACGTTTCACTTGCCGTATTCGGTGGTTCACAGACGCTCAGTTGGCCGGCTTTGCAACTGCGCTGACTGATGCAACTGGGGTTGGTCGAGGCCGTGGCTTGACACGAAGTGCTGCGGCCATCGCTCGCAGGTCCGCAACTACACTGGCGATTGGCAGCAAGGCAGCGTCTTCCCTGACCGCCATCGATGTCCGTGGCGTTGCCGCAGTCCCAGCCGGCGGGACAGTCCGCCGCCGTGCTGCAGGTGGCCGCGCAGAACCAGCCGGACTTGCCTTGATCGCCAGCGACATCGACGCACGCCCCGGCACTGCTGCCCGGCATGCCACACTGGCCGCTGCTTGTGCACGGGTCGCACTGGTGGGGCCAGGCGTACAGGCACAGGTTGAAGGTGCCGATCGACTTGCCCGATGCATCTGATTTCGCAATCGCAACGCAGGTTTGGCCCGTGTCGCAGCTGCCTTGCTGGCACTTGCTTGCGCAGTGGTAGCCGCTGGCGTCTAGGGCGCAGGTGCTCCATGCGGGGCAGTCGGCCTCAGTTTGGCAACCGCAGGTGGCGCTGCCGGGGCAGTTTGGCGACGTTTCGCTATCGACGATGCTGACTTCCGCGGCGATGTCGCTTGACGTTGGCTCCTGGCTGCTGCAGGCACCAGCGAGAAAGCTCAGGGCCATCAGGATGTTCGAGAAGCGATTGTTCCACGCACCCATGGGTTTACTTCCTTTGGAGGGCCGCCGCGCGCCACGCGCACTGTACCGCGATAGAAACGGACTTGCCAGGAAGACCTTGGCCTCTTGCGGCAAATCGGCTCCAGCGCTTGCGATTGTGCGGTATCTCCGGACGGTGTGCTATCCTAGAGGTCGGAGGCAAGGTCCATGGTCCAGCAGACAGGCACCTGTCCATCAACTCGTCCGAGCAACACCGCGCAACGCGTCGGCCTGTTGACGGGCTGTGCCGTAGCGCTTGGCTTGGCCAGCTTGCACGGCTGTGGCAAAGCCCCGATCGCAGCCGATCAGCAGGCTTGCAACAGTTCGGTCGATCAACAAGATTGCTTGTTCAACGCCAACGGCAGCAGTCAACGCCTTGGTTGTGACAAGCTGACAGGGCGCTGGACGATCTTGCAAACCTGCGAAGGCAATGAGGTTTGTCAGGTTGGCCTAGCAGATGCTGTCAGCGTCAGCCAGGTTTCTCTGTGCGCCGCAGTCACCACGGTCGACGGCAGCAGCGGCTACCGCGGGGTCAAAGGCCTCGATGGCGGCGGCACCGAGGTGGATGGGATCAGCAGCAGCGATGTCAGTGGCAACGACGCAACGGCTGATTCTAGCGCCGAAATCGTAGCCAGTACCGGCTGCGGCGACGGGATTTGCCAAGCGGGCGAAGATGCAAGCAGTTGTCCTGGCGATTGCGGCAGTGCGGGTGTGATCTCAGGGGCGAGTTGCGCCGCAGCCTTTTGCCCTGGTCCCTACCAGCAATGTGCCAATAACCCTGCGTGCGTAGCCGCTTACAACAGTGAGGCAGCCTGCCTGAGTGCCTGTGGCGCGACGGCTGGTTGTTTTGCCAGTTGCGCTACGAGCAACAGTTTGGCCTTTGCCCTGGCCAACTGTGCCTACAGCCACTGCCTAGGCGGCGCGGGCTGCGGCGACGGCACCTGTAGTGCTGCGGAATCGGTGAGTTCGTGTCCGGCCGACTGCGCAAAACCCGGCCCTGAAAGCTGCGTTGGCCATTGCGGCGGCAACAGCGATACCTGCCATTGCGAAGCCAACTGCAGCGATTTCGGCAACTGCTGTGCGGACTTCAGTTCGGTGTGCCACTTCTAGCCGCTGGGCCTGAGATTCTGCCAGCGCAGATTGAATGTGCGTTTTCCCCACTGATGTTATTGAATTGAATCTGGAAAGGTTTGCCCGGTGGGTCTTTCCAGCTCACCGCGCTGGGATAACGCCGCTTGAGGACCCGCGACAACACGAACGCTGACTAGGTATTGTCTTAGCAATTCCAGGTAGTTTAGTATGCCATCGCCGTCCTGCGCGAGGGCCGAGTCTTCCAGCAGCGCGCCAAAAGTACTGATCGCGTCGAAGCCGTAGCTCGAGCCGCTGCCTTTCATGCTGTGGCCAAGGCGGCGGATCTCGGCAAAATCGTCTTTGGCTTGCGCAGTTGCGATGCGTTGGATGTCGTTTTTCCGACCCTCTAAGTAATCGGGGATAAGCGGTTCGAGCAACGCGTCCACGTAGACGACCTCGGGCAAATTCGCCGGTCCCGACGGCGTAATCAGCCTCCCCGGTCCGGTGTCTTGCGCCAAGAGCCCCGCCGCCAAGTCCAAGTGGCTCTTGGTGAATTTACAGACGAAGTCCACAAGCTGGCCGCGGCGAATCGGCTTGGTGATGTGGCCATCGCAGCCGGCCGCGGCGCTGTTGGCCAAATCCTCCGGGCGTCCGTGGGCCGTCAGCGCCAGAATGGGCACGCGATCACAGGCAAATTCCCGTTCTGCTGCGCGAATCTGTTCGACCACGGCGTAGCCGTCCATGTCCGGCATCTGCACATCCATCAGGATGAGGTCGAAGGCACCCGGTTTCCACAGCGCCAGCGCTTCCGGGCCGCTGCCCGCCTCGGTAATCGCCCACACGGAATCCCGCAAGAAAGACCGGACGATGACTCGGTTGTCCAGTGAGTCGTCTACCACCAGAATTCGCACTTGAGCCGGTTGGTCAATCAGAGCCGGGTCGTCTTTTGGCTGCGGTGTTGCGAGCAACGGTCTAATTGCATTGGCAATTTCATGTCGGCGAATCGGTTTGCGCAGGGTCGAGATGGGCCCGGCTCGACGCATGCGCGTCATGTCCAGCGAGTCTTCCTCAGCGCGAATGAGTACAAACTTCGGGCGAGCCGTCGCCGCGGGGCGCTGACTGCGCAACTCGACCACAAAGGGCAGGCCGCCCATCGGCGAAAAGGCCGCATCGACAAACACCAATTCGGGCCGCCTGGGCTGGGCCATCTTCTCAAACGCCGCAGCAGGCGTGTCCGCGCAATGAACTTCGGCGCCAAGCCGGTTCAATTCATTTTCCAAAATACCAAGTTGCGTGGGCTGGGTTGCAACGATGAGCACCGTCATACCGCGCAGGTCCAAGGGCGCGTCGTGCAAAATCACTGCAGGCATCAGTTCTGTAGCTAGTTGAATGTGTAGCGTAAATGTGCTTCCGCGGCCGGGCGTGCTCTGCACGTCAATGTCGCCGTCCATTTGCTGGGCCAAGCTGCGGGAGATGGCAAGGCCCAGACCTGTTCCGGTATGCCGGCGGCTGGGTGACGGATCGACCTGGCTAAAAGCTTTGAAAATATTTGGAAAATGCTGAGGGTCGATGCCAATCCCCGTATCCTGGACCGCAAAAGACAGGCCGTTGGCTTGTTCAGCCTGAACCCGCAACGTCACCGAACCCGCATCGGTGAACTTGACGGCATTGGTCAATAAGTTCGTGAGGATTTGCGTTAATCGTCTGGCGTCGCCGCGCACTTGCATGGGGACGTTGTCCAGCACATCTACCTGTACATGCAGCCCTTTTTGGTGGGCCCGGTGGCTAATGCAATCGACAGCGTGATCGATGGTTCGCCTGAGGTTAAACACCGCATCTTCTAAAGGAAATTCGCCAAACTGCAGCTTGGAAACATCCAGAGCGTCATCGACCAGGGCCACCAAGAGCTCGGCCGAATTGCGAATCGTCTGAATCCATTTGGCTTGTTCCGGCAAAGGCCGGGAGCGGGCCAGCAGATCCGCCATGCCAAGCACGGCGCTCAGCGGCGTTCGCAGTTCGTGACTCATGTTCACAAGAAAACTTGATTTTTCTCGGCTGGAGGCTTCGGCTTGATCGCGGGCGTGGCGGAGTTCCTGTTCGATCGCCAGTTGCTGGGAACGATCGCGAATTAACGAGACAAAGTACCGCTGATCCTGTTCAACCCAGGTCGAAAGCGACACGTCAATCGGGAACAAATGGCCATCGCGATGGATTGCAGTGCGCTGCAGGGCCGTGTTGGGCAGCAACAGTGAGGCCGCGGTGGTGGTTGGCATTTCCGCTATCTTCTTTAGGATCTCGCGAAAACTGCTCTGGTTCGCTGGCACGATCATGTCTGCAATGGAATGCTCTTGCGCCTGCGCGCCGTCCCAGCCAAAGAGTCGCTCAGCAGCTGGATTCCACAGGATGATTCGGCCATCGTCACGCGTACCGACAATCGCTTCGCTGGCGTGGGCCGTGACCGCCACCAGCCGGTGTTCAGAGGCCAGCAATGCTTGGTCTGCTCGGTGGCTCCGGCCGGCGTTTGCCGCAGCATTGATCAGCCGTACGGCAAGAAACATCAATGATCCAGAGATGATCGCCGCCGTCGTCGCGAGCAGTCCTGCGCTATCCTGCGTGCGCGCGGTCCCTTGGGCGACAGCCAGCGTGCCCAGCCCAACCACGACCGCAGTCGCGCCGCTCCAGCGCAGGGGCCAGCGCAGCGGTAGGGCAGCTAGTGGATCATCAGTGGTGGGCTTGGGCATGGCAAAGACTTGGAATTGGCTCAGAAAACGGGTCAAGACTCAGTCTTGGTGCGGTCGGCTGTCGGCGCGACCGTGGGACGTGGCCCGACCTTGGCGACCAGGGGCGTCGGCGTTGCACTCCCGCGGTTGCCCAGGTCGCTCATGGTGGCCATCACCGGCCGGCGCGTGGGTGGCACAAACGTTGAGAATCGCAACTCGACGGCGGCACGTCCCTCTGGACGCGTAACCACAGGTGGCAGCGGTAGTTCGCGGTGAATGGGCGTCAGAATTGGATGCACCTGCGCCACCCGTTGCAAGGGCGTGAAGCCGGCGATAGGGTCATCCTCAACGTTAGGATCGCGAGCTAATTCAACAGGTTCACGTTCGTCGACATCCTGCTGGGCGGGTCGCCGCGGCTCATTGTCTTGGGATTGCGGACCGTTCATGCCAGTTTCCACGGTTGTTGCCTCAGATTCTGCGTTCTCAGGTCGCCCGTGGCAAGCGGCCAAGGATCGCGGGCGCTTGTCGCGCGTCGCAAGCTGTGGGCATTCTGTAGGCAGGATGCCGCCAGCGACCCAGGGTCACGGCAAAGGAACGGCGATGGTCCCAAGCTGCAAGCGGAAAAAAAGCATTCACTTCATGCTGTTCTCTGCGTGGATACCCCTGCAGCGGTGGCAACTCTTGGTGTGCGCGGCCCCGCTGCTGGCCTGGGGTCTGCTGTGGCCAGTCTGTTGTCTGGGGCAGTCGGTACCTGCCTTTGACGACCACACGCGCAGGAATTTCCAAACAACTCAAGAGTTTAGCGATTTCGCCCGTGAAGGCGGCGAGCCTGCAGCCGTCAAGTTTGTCCTGCCCTTCTTCTCCGGCGACGCTGACAATAGGCCCGCACTGGTCAACTGTTTGTTTCTTCAGCCTAGTTTCTATCGGATGCACGACGAGTGGTACTGGTTCTCCTTGCTCAACGGCCAGTCAGTACCCGGACTGTCCGATAAGCCCCTCCAAGGCAATCACTTTTCCGACATCGCCGCCATCTACGCCGCCTTTGCCCACACCCGCGCCTTGCCGCTGGGCTTGCGCTGGGTGGAGGAACGCATCTACTCGACGTATTTCTACGATATTTCAGTGGGTCCCATCGATGATCGCATGGTGCCGCGGCAAATGGCGGTCGGTACGGTGATCTACCTGCCCCCCGACCCAAAACGCTTGAAATCGCAAGCGCTATGGCTACTCCAGCTCGAAGAAACCGACCCTGCCCGCGAGGCAGCCCTGCTCCACATCCTGCACCGGGTCGCTCGGGCCCTACCGCCGGATGCGCAACTGCAATGGTTACCGCGCAGTTCGCCGTCCCAGCAAGCCCTGGCCCAACAGCTGCGCAATCGCGGTGGAGAGCTGCAAAATCGCATTGTTTTCTTTTCGGAAATCGCTGTGCCGGGCCAAGCCCTTGTCTACAACCCCGGTATTGCCGCGGGCCACATCAAGATTGTCGCGCCCGGGAGCCTGCACAGCGCCAACCTGCGCAGCGACGATATTGTGATTCTGTCCGAAATCCCTGATGAATTGCCGCCTGTTGCGGCGATAATAACCACGGTGCCGCAGACGCCCCAGGCCCACCTCAATCTGCTTGCTGTGGCGCGCGGCACGCCCAATGGCTACGTCCAAGGCATCGACCAGTGGCCAGCGCTCAGGGCCCTGGCGCGTTCGGGGCAGCCCGCGGTGATCGAGCTCGCAGACGGTCATGTCCGCTATCGGGCGATGACAGAGCAACAGTTTTTTCAGTGGCTTGAACAAGTTAGACCGGTGGAGCCATCGTCCCGCGTCGCAATGATGGCCAATCCCCCGGCGGTGGTCTTGCTCGACAAGGTAGCCCAAGGAGGCTTGCAGAATGCGCTTTTGGCGATGCATCGCTGGTTGCCAGTCATCGGTGGCAAGGCGGCTGGCTTGCTGGCCCTGCTTGGACAGCCGAACCTAGCGACACCATACCGGCCTTTAGCTTTGACAACAAATGGTTACGTCAGCCACCTGCAGCCGCTCCAACCGCTTCTGACGGCGCTTTTGACGGACCCAGAATTCCTCGCCCCCCGGGCCCGCTTGCTGCTGCTCGAAGGCCAAGCTTCCTTTGACAAGATGGCAGCGCACGACCCGGCGGCTCAGGCTTGGCTGGCTCTCTTCCGCAAGAGGACGCATGGGCCTGCTGTGACTCGTGTTTTGGCTGAAGGCGGCGTGCAGGCCATCGTCGCCCATCGGCCCTTGCCCGTCTCTTGGTGGCAGCAGGTTGAACCGATATTAGCCAAACAGTTTGAAGGGTTGTCTGACGACCAGCCCCTTCGCTTTCGCTCCTCGAGCACCGCAGAGGACGTCGATGGGTGCAACGCTGCCGGTGTCTACGCTTCTTACTCCGGCTATTTGCACGCCGAACGCGCCAAAACTCCACAATTACGTAGCAAAACCGCAGCGCGCGCCATCGCAAAGGTGTGGGCTTCGTTTTGGTCCTATGACGCGTTTGAAGAACGCCAACAGGCTGAAATTGCGCACTTAGACGCGAAGATGGCCATCTTGGTCGAGCCGGGTTTTCCCGATGCTGTCGAAACCGCCAATGGTGTCGTGCTGTTTGGCCTTGGCATCGGCCCGGACGGCGCGTCGCGCATGGAGATGACCGTCAACGTCCAGCCGGGGGCATTGTCCGTCACGAATCCGCCGCCTGGTCAACAGGTTGTGCCGGAAATCGACCGCGTCACGGCCGGGCCGGGGCAAGCGCCGCAGATCGAGCGTCTCGGCAACTCGTCGGCCCTGCCCAATGGCCAAGTGGTCAGTGACGCGGAATTACAAAAGGCTTTTGCCGAATTGACAGCCTTCGCCGAGCCGTGGATGGCGGCCAAAGGCGTGGGCCTCAATCCGGGGCAGAAGCCGCTATCGACCGTCTTAGACTTGGAGTTTCGGCGAGTTGCCCCAGGGTGGCCGGCGATGACCCAGGGCGCTCCGGATCCGGCGCGGTGGGTGTGGAAGCAGGTTCGCCCCCTGTCCCGTGCGGCGCGGTTGCGGGCCCGCGACGTTGTAGCGCCGACGCCCATCGACGTCCTGCAAGCAGCCGTGCGTGCTGCGCGAAAGCATTGCCAAAATGGGCCATTGACTGTGGATCAGGTGCTGGTGTGGACCCATCCCTCGGCGACGCTACTGCCCTTTGCCCAGGCACCGCTGGTCGTGCAGACCCTGGTTACCTTTGACGCCACGGGGCTGGGCTACCTGCGGGGAGAACGCCTGCAACTCGATGCGCGAACAGGTCTTTTGCGCGTGCAGGCTGCTGTGGATGACGCGGCCCACGCCCCTCAAGCCGCCAAGGTTGCCGCTGCCTTGGCTGCAATTCACGCCCAACCTAGCCAAACGATTGCCCAAGCCCTGGCAGGGGGCGATTGTCGACAAAACGAACTGGTCGCTGCACCGGAAATGGCGCTCCGTGCCCTATTTTCGCGCCCCTGATGGCTGTAGTACTGCTATCAAACTGCTCATTCTACATCCGTTCTTTGCCCCCAACCATGCCCAAACAGTCCCTGTGCTCGGTGGCCGCCGCGGTGGCCATGCGCGATCTTGAGCTTTGACCCGACCCTGCTAGGCTCGGCGGCAGCGACATCCACCGTGGAGCCGACATGCACGACAGCGCTTTGTTGCAAGAATCCCTCGCCGGCCTGCCCGCGGACGTGGCCAGCAGCCCCCTGTTCAACGCCGACTTGGCTCCCGTCCCCGCGGCACGGCGCAACTGGTCTACCTATAATTTCGCAGCGTTGTGGATCTCCATGGCGCATTGCATCCCCACGTACACGCTGGCCGGCGGCCTGATCGCCAGTGGCATGAACTGGTGGCAGGCCCTGCTGACCATTGGCCTGGGTAACCTCATCATTTTGGTGCCGATTCTGCTTAACGCCCATCCTGGCACCAAGTACGGCATTCCCTTTCCCGTGTTGGCGCGCGCCTCTTTCGGCACGGTCGGTGCCAATATCCCAGCTATCTTAAGAGCTTTGGTGGCTTGCGGCTGGTTTGGCATCAACGCCTACATCGGCGGCGAAGCAGTCAAGGCCTTTGTGGTCAGTTTTTGGCCTGATTTCGCACATTTGGGCGGCGATTTCACCATCATGGGCCTGCCCCTGCCAGATGCGATCACCTTTCTTGTGTTCTGGTTTGCCAATATTGTGATTATTTACAAGGGCATGAATGCCGTTCGTATCTTTGAAAACTGGGCCGCGCCCATCGTCCTGGTGCTTGCCGCTGTCCTTTTGGCCTGGGTGGTGGCGCGTGCGGGCGGCGTCGGCCCCTTGCTCGATCGACCGTCAAAGTTCCATAATCTCAGTGAATTCTGGCCCGTCTTTGTGCCCAAGCTGACGGCGATGGTCGGTTTCTGGTCGACCCTGGCCCTGAACATTCCTGACTTCACTCGCTACGGAAAAGGTCAAAAAGAACAAATGGTTGGCCAGGCCTTGGGTTTGCCAACGACAATGATCGCTTTTTCCGCCATGGCCTTGGTCATCACCAGTGCTTCGGCCGCCGTGCTGGTCGGCGCGGACGTCAAGGACCTGTGGAATCCCGAATTCCTTTTAGGTCAAATGACTTCTGCGACACCCCCTGCCGGTCTTAGTGCCCCGCTGATTGCCAGTGCCGGGGTTCGCGCCCTGGTGGCGGTTGTGGCGGTGGCCGGCATCTTGATCGCCACCCTCTCGGTCAACATTGCCGCCAATGTCGTGAGTCCTGCCAATGATTTCGCGAATCTAGCCCCTCGCCTCATCAGTTTTAAGACAGGCGGTTTGATCACCGGGATCATCGGCATCGTCTGTATGCCCTGGAAACTCATGGCCGATGCTTCGACCTACCTGGACGGCTGGCTTGGCGGCGTCTCAGCCTTGCTGGGCCCCGTGGCGGGCATCATGGTTGCTGACTATTTCCTCATTCGCCGCACGGAGTTGGACGTCGCTGACTTGTACCGGCCCAATGGCCGCTATCCCCGCTTCAATCCCATCGCCATTATCGCCTTGGCGGCGGGCATCGCGCCCAACTTGCCGGGATTTCTCAAGGGAATTCATCTATTCAACGATATACCCGCCCTATTTGAACAACTCTACCCTTACGCTTGGTTCACTGGCGTGCCGATTGCGCTGCTGGTCTATGTGGTTGGCTCCAAACTGACCCGAGCAAAGGCGCTGTAGTTGCTTATGTTTCTCCCAACCACCCAGACCCATCGCCTGTGGTTACGCCTGCTCTGCATGGCGATCTGCCTAAGTCCGGCGAGCGCATGGGCGGCGAAAAGCGAAAGCAAAACAGGGGATAAGGCCAGTAAGCATCGATCGGCTCACGGTCCTCAGGTCGATAAGCACGCTTCCGCTAAGCACAGCGACAAGAGCGGCGACCGCAGCAGCAAGCGCGGAGATTCAGAAAAGTCCCCGAAACAAAAGGGAAAGTCGGTCAAGCAGGACAAGGCCACTGCGGCCCTGCGCAAATCCTGTGCCAGCGCCAAGAACCGCAGCAGCAAGGCTTGTAAGGCGCTTGTTCAAGCTGATCGCAAGGCGGCTCGCAACGAGGATAGTGACGCCAAGCACTCAAAAGACAAAGACAATCATGCCAAGAAAGGTGCCGATGCTACCGATGCCAAGGACACCGCCAAGTCGGGCAGTGCGGCCAAGAGCGGTGCGGGTACTAAGGACAAAGACGGTGCCAAGGACAGCGGCGACGGTCATGATTCAGCCAAGCCCTTGAGTGCCAAGGAGAAAAAACGCCTCGATGCCTTGGGCAAGCTCTGCGCCGATAAGAAGCAAAAGAAGTCCGCAAAATGTCAGGCTTATCGCAGCGAGATGCAGCAAAGGACGGCCGCCGCCGAACGCGTCAAGCTCAAGAAACTATGCGCGCCCAAGGCAAATCGCGGTTCCAAGCAGTGCAAAGATTTTGTGATTGCAGAGAAAAAGCGGCAGCAGGTGATCTCGATCTGTGGTCGCAAATACGGGGTTGCCAAGAAGAACGAAAAGATCGCGGCCTTTGCCAAGCGCATGCGTGTCAGCGAAGCAAGGATTCGTGATCTCAATGAATTGGCCAAGCTCAAGGTGCTCAAGGGTGGAAAGCGCTACTTGGTCTACAAGTCGCCCCATGACGGCGTGACCCTGCAAGGCGGTGAATTACTTGAGGCAGAATCAGGTATTTACACGTTACAGAGGCCCGAACGTGGCTGGGGCAAACCATTGCTGGTGGCGGCGATCGCCCAGGCGGCCAAGCAAGTACAGGCGCAGTCTCCGGATTTGCCTTGGCTGGTCGTTGGCGATTTGTCCAAGGAACGCGGAGGCTGTTTGCCGCCGCACAAGTCGCATCGCGGCGGGGTCGATGCCGATATTGGTTTTTACTATCGCGGGGCTCACCAGCGTCGGTGGTTGGGTGGCGCCACGCCGGAGACGCTCGATGCTGATCGGACCTGGCAGTTGATCAAGACCCTGCAGGCAACAGGCAAGCTGGAATTTGTGTTCATGGATCATAGTTTGCACGAAGTGCTCTACCAAGCTGCCTTGCGCGCGGGGGAGACGCCCCAAACGTTGCAATCGATGATTCAGTGGCCGCGGCCCATCGAGCGGGCCCACGAGACCGTCGTTCGGCACCTGGACGGCCACGACAACCACATGCACGTTCGATTGCGTTGTCCTGAGAAGGAAGAGTGCAATTTAACAGAGGATATGCGCAACGCCTTGGCTCAAGTGCGCCAGGACAGGATGGGCGGGCCGGTGGCTGAATCGCCGCCCCAGCGCTGGGTGGGTCGGCCGCAGCGGGCATTGCCGGGGCTACCCTAAATGCGGAGCCGCAACGTGGGTAGGCTTGACATGGTTCAGCGGATGACGCACCCTACGGCTCGGCTCGCGCGCCGTCCTCTCTATGCCGGAGTGGTGAAATGGTAGACGCGGCGGACTCAAAATCCGTTGGGCTAAATGCCCTTGAGGGTTCAAGTCCCTCCTCCGGCACCCCATGAAGCAACCGTGGCCCTGCGGTCCACAGACCTGTCGCTCGTCAGCGGACTTTGCGCTGACAGCGGCTGAGGGGCTGTGGTTGCGATTCGCAGGGAAATTCAATCCGTTCCAAGCAAATGACGCATGTCGTCCTCAACGTCCCGACGCGGTTGACCCTGCGCCCAGGACAGCGTCTCGCCTTTGCCCTGCGCTCCAGCTTGCCTTGGGGTTGATCATCGGCACGGCTATCCTGCCGCAACCCGGGTTTTCTCAAGAAATACCGGAGGCGATTGCCAGTGAGCCTGCCGAGCCGGTCTCCACCATTGAGTCCAAGCTCGACGCAGAATTGCGCTTCCGCACGGCAGCTTCGGGTGGAATTACGGCGCCTGCGCCTGGACAAGATGATTGGCGGCGCGGGGCTTCGGACCGGGTGCGCTTGGGCGCTCAACTACGCCGGCAAAATATCTCTAGTTACGTGCAGTTGCAGCAGTCCGGCGCTTTGGGTGACGCCGGGCCCGGCGATCAGCCTTTGCAGTTCGGAATGCAGCAAGGCTTTGTTCGCGTTGAGGAAGCGGGTCTGCGCGGTCTGCGCGTTGACTTTGGCCGCATGGCGCTGGAGTACGGCAGCGCGCGGATGATTGGTCGCTACGATTTTCACGAAACAGGTAATGCTTTCGATGGATTGCGTGCCCATCAGACAGTAGGAGACTACCTCGATGCGGACGTGCTGGCGGTCAAGATTCGCCGCAACAGTGCCCATCCCGATAAAGGTCGCAACTTATTTGGGCTTTATGCCACCGCGCGCCCGACCAGTCGTGTGACGGCGGATCTCTATTTGCTGTACCTTAGCGACACTACGGAGACGGCCCAATCTCATGATATTACAATGGGGTCTCGAATCGAATTTCGCCCTTGGTCCTTCCTGACGGCCGAAGCCGAATTGGCGGCGCAGATCGGCGGCGAGCAACTCGCTGACCACGCCCAAGCCCGCGACCATTTGGCATTGGCCATGGCAGGGTCGTTGCAGTTGGACGCTTCCAAATGGATTCCACTGTATGGACGGGCATTTAGCCACATGTACAGCGGCGACGAGTTGGCCCATCCGAATGTTTCCAGCCGCTGGCATCCGCTCTATCCCTCTCTCGATGAAATTGTTGGATTTTTGCAGATCTTTGCCCAGGCTAACCTCACCCAAGTGGGGGGAACGTTGGGATGGAAGCCGGTTGAAAAAATAGATATTTCCTTAGATGGGCGGCAGTCCTACGCGCGAACGGGAACGACGCTTCCGGGCTTTGCGGGCCAAATCCTACCCGGCGACGGCGCTTGGGTGCGCCTAGGTGCTGAATTAGACTTGAGAATTCGCTGGTCCCTTCGCCCTTGGTCTCAGCTGCTTCTGGTCGGTGGATCCTTCGCCCCCAGCCAAGACGTGAAGTCCAACCTGTTGAATCAAGGAAGAAATATCAGTCAAGTCCTGTTGCAATGGACAACACGATTCTGACCCGGGTACACTTGACAGTTGCCCTGTCCCTTCGTTCTGCCCCGTTTTTTTGCTATTAGCCCTTGTTTCTCAATCGGAATCCCAGGAGCACCCGATGCAAGTCGTTCACGCCGCGCGCAGCGATGTCGGCCTCGTTCGCCACAACAATGAGGATTCGTTGCTGGTCGATCCGGCCCTGCAGCTGTTCCTGGTCTGTGACGGTGTCGGCGGTCGCGAGGGCGGCGAGGAGGCCAGTCGCATTGCGACCGAGGCGATCGGCCTAGCCCTGACCGAGTCGCGAAAGATCATCTTTGATTTCGCGGAGAATCGCGGAAGTATCACCCGCCGCGACGTCGGCCATGTCCTTGAGCAGGCGATCAGCAGTGCCAGCGGGCAGATTCGCCAGCACGCCATGCGCACAGAAGGCTTGGCCGGCATGGCAACCACGGTCGTGGCCCTACTTGTGACAGGAAATCATGCCTTTGTCGCCCATGTCGGCGATTCGCGCTGCTACTTGGCGCGCAATGGCGTCCTGCACCCGCTGACCGAAGATCATAGCATGATCAACGATTTGCGTCGCCGTGGCCGGGATACCCAAGGCGCTGTGACTGCCGCCTACCATGAGGCCCTGACCCGTGCCCTGGGTGTGCTGGACACTGCGCGCGTCGATCTGCTTGATTTGGAACTGATTCCTGGCGATCGGTTCGTGCTTTGCTCAGACGGCGTTCACGGCGTGCTGGGTGAAGACGCCATGCAGCAATGCGTGCCTCGCGGGGATGTTCGCCAAGTTGTTGAGGATTTGATCGAAGGTACTCTGCAGCGCGGGGCTCCGGACAATGCCACAGCCATTGTCGTCGAAGTGGTGGATGATGCTGCTGCGGAGCGAGCGACCCGCGTTCGTCGGCGCCTCGAGGCCTTGCAGGGCGTTTCGATGTTCCGCTACCTGCCCTACGCCGACCTGATTCGCGTGGCGGGCGTCGCCAAGGAGAAGCAACTGCCTGCTGGGACAGAAGTTTTTCAAGAAGGCGCTTACGGCGAGAGCCTGTACATCATCCTTGACGGCGTCGCGGCCGTGGTCAAGGCAGACGTGGAAATAGCTACGCTGCAACCTGGCGCTCATTTTGGTGAAATGTCGCTCATTGAGCGCGTGCCCCGTAGCGCCACCATCCGCGCCAAGAGCGAGATGAGCGTGCTGATGATTGAACGCGATGCCTTTTTTGGCCTGCTCGCCGAAGAACAGGCCGCGGTCAAGCTGCTGTGGGGCCTAGTGCGGATGCTCAATGCCCGTTTGCGCACCACCAGCGATGAACTGACCTTGCTCAAGTCCAATCACCACTGAGAACAGGTTGAAAAGTCTAATGAATCTAAGCCGAATATCGTGTGCCCTAGCTGCCGGGCTGCTACTAGCCTGCACCCCGCCGGAACCGCCGCCGCCGCGTCCACCGCACCCAAAGGCGGCTGCTGCTGCGGAACCGCCTGTTGCGCCAGAGGATCCCCAGGCAAAGTTGGCCGCGCGCAAAGATGGCCTCACCGGTGGTCAACTGGTGTTTGAGGACCACTTTGACCGCGCCGAACCTGCTGAAAACTGGACAGTTGGTCATCCGGGCGAGTGGACCATTGAGGATGGGTGGCTTCATGCCCACGTCGTCGCCAATCCCGATGAGCGCAACGCCGGCGTGTGGTTGACGCGGCCCTTGCCGGAAAAGACGCGCATCACCTTCAAGGCCATGTCTAAGTCCGCGTCCGGCGACACAAAATGCGAAGTCTTCGGCGAGTTGCCCAAGCACGAATCGGGCTACAGTGTGATCTTCGGCGGTTGGAACAACACGATCAACACGATCACGCGCAAGGGCGAGCACGAGCAGAAGCGCGTGGTCCAGTCCGATCCGCCTAAGGTTGTGCCAGGGCGCGTGTATACGTGGACGGTGGTCCGCACGGACGACGTGGTTCGCTGGTACATCGACGGTAAGTTCATGTTGGCTTACGCGGACTCTGAGGCTGTCAAAGGTCACGCCTTTGGTTTCAACAACTGGGCTTCGGACGTGCGCTTTGACGACCTGCAGGTCTTTGCCCTGTAGGCTTGCCCGCGATCGCCTCGCGGTGAGGTGGACCGCCCCGCTGCGCTTGCAAGGCGCGTTGACGCTTAGGCGATCCATGGGTATCTTGGCGCTGGTCGCGGTTTCAGGAGCAGGCAGTTTCTGCTTGTCCGGCGCTGCCCAGCGGAACTTGGCTGAAATGGCCAAAAAACCTGGCTCTTCCAGCCATGAAAAGGTGTGACGTGGCCATTCGAGTCACCTGTGCCGGCGAGACCAATGTAGGCCGCAAGCGCAGCCACAATGAAGATAACTTGCTGGTTTTGCCTGAGAACCGGTTGTTCGTCGTCGCCGACGGCATGGGTGGCCATGCCTGCGGGGAAGTCGCAAGCCAAATGGTCGTCGAGACGATGCGAGACTACTTCTCGCGGGCGTACGGCGACCCGGATGCGACTTGGCCCGGGCGCGAAGAACGCGGCCGCAGCACGGCCGAAAACATGCTCAACGCCGGTATTCGCTGGTGTAATTACACGATTTGGGAAAAGGGCCACGCCGATCAGCGCTTCAAGAACATGGGCACCACCGTGGTGGCGATCCATTTCGACGACGAGGCGGCCAATATCGCCCACGTTGGCGACTCGCGCTGTTATCGCTATCGTTCTGGTGACTTGAAGCAGGTTACCGAAGATCACTCCCTGCTCAACGACTACAAGAAGATGGCCGTGTTGACCCCGGAAGAAGAGGCCAATTTTCCCCATAAGAACATCATTGTGCGGGCTTGTGGCCTCAAGGACAACGTCCTGGTCGACATCGCCCGAGAGATTCCGCAGCGCGGCGACATCTACATCCTGTGCTCCGATGGCCTGTCCGGCGAAGTACCTGATAACCAAATTCGCCAGATCATGCAGGAATCTAACGCTGACCTGACCAAGATGGTCAGCCGCTTGATTCAGACCGCGTGTGACAACGGCGGCAAGGACAACGTCACCTGCATTGCCATGCGGGTCGATGAAATCTAAGGCTTTGTGTAGGTTCTTTGCTGGATGGCGGACTTGTCTTGCGCAGACGTGCCTGTCCCCTTTGTTCCCTGAATTGTAGCCTTCTCCGCTTATTTGACTAGAATAACCCATACTTTCAATGGGTTTTTGGTGTCGCCTGATGTCACCCGCCTCCAGCACGGGTTACGACAGGTGGCGGAATCTTCAGCATGGGAACTGTCAATACCCGAAACGTCTTCTGATTTGCCTGGACCCACAGCCCGATTTCTTGGGCTAACCGACGCGGTGCGCCATGCCTGCTGCTCACTCCTTGCCCGAAGGTACAATTGCGGGATTAGCCCGCGAAATGTATCAACTTTTGCACGAGATGCAGGATGCTCGGGCAGCGGCGCCGGCGGCCGAACCGCAGCGCGAACGCCTAGCGACGCTGGCCCAGCGTGCTCAGCAGTATGCCGCTGAATTCAAAAAGGAACATCCGCGTTTGGCGGCGAGTCTGCAAAAGGTTGGCGAGCGGCTAGAGGCCCTGCGCTTGGCCCAGCAGGTGCAATCTCAGCACAATGGCGCCGCTTTGCGCCGTGCGATGAGTGCAGCTGCCCAAGGCTACGAGGGATTTGCCCGGACGCTGCGCCGCGATGGCCACATGGATGGCGTTGAGCTTCCCGAACTAAGACCGCGTAACTACACGCGAAATCTCTTTCATGCTGGCAATGGCGTGATGGCGGCCTTGCTCTATGCCGCCGTCCCCGATCGCCACACCATGCTCATTATCGCTTGGATTTACACAGGGTGGATGCTGTCCTTGGAAATCACCCGTCGGCTGAGTCGGCGGTGGAACGATTTCCTCGTCAACACGCTGTTTCGCTCGATCGCCCGGCCAAGCGAGGCCCATCGAATCAACTCCGCGAGTTGGTTTGGCCTGGCCATGGTCGTCATCCTGTACCTGTTTCCGCGTACGGCGTGCATCGCCGCGGTCCTGGTGCTGGGCATTGGCGACCCCGCTGCGGCGATAATTGGGCGTCGTTGGGGCAATCACCGCCTAATCGGTCGCAAGAGCGTAGAAGGCACCTTGGGCTTCATTGCTGTGGCAGGGCTGTGTTTGACCGCGTTCTTGCTGGTTTCCGGCAATCCCGACGTGCAGGCCGCTGCGGGTTTGGCCACCCTGGGCCGCGCCTTGGCTCTGGCCCTTTGCGCCGCCACGGCCGGGGCAATTGCTGAAGCGGCAAGTACGCAAATTGAGGACAATTTCTCAATTCCGGTTCTGACCGCGGCGGCGACGGCAGGCTGGATGAGTCTATGAGCACTGGGGACCGTCCCGCGGCAGCGCCTGACAGTATTCGAGAATTACTGGCAGAATTGCAGCACCGCGCCACCGAACTGGAAGTGCGCTTCATGACCCAGCAGGCTGAACTGGACGACCTCAGCGAAGTGGTTCGGGCCCAGGACGACCGCATTGATCGACTGGCCGACCAGTTGGCGAAATTGGCCGCGGACCGACAGGATTTGTCGCTAGGCGACGCAGCCGCGCTCGATTGAAATCTCCGTTACAACAAGTAGTTATCAAGTAATCCTTGGCAGTAAGAACTTCCCAGGTTGCGGCCGCACTTCGCCTTGGCTAAGGTTGTGAGGGGACACGCGGATTGCCGTGCCGCCGTTGAGCCAGGGCACGCGTGGGGGAGGCAGCTATGGCAGGGCCGTTGAGGATATCTACGTTCGCTATTTTGTTAGCGTTAGTCGCATTTGTCGCTTCATGCAGCAGCCCAGCCCCGAGCCCTGGCGGTGGCAATTCCGTGGGATCGGACCTCGGACTGGCGGACATTACGCTGGTCAAGGATGGTCAATCCTCTGAAGTTGTTGGGGATAGTGGTGGTGTGGTTCCTGACCAGTTGGCTCCGGCCGATGGCAGTGATGCCTCTGGGGCGGACAGCGTCGACAACGACGTGAATCCCCCTGACCAAAACGTTCAAGAAGATCAGCAGCCTGTGGACGGTTCCTCCATCGCCGACACCGGCCTTGGCGATTCGGGCGCTGACGGCGCCACCGAGGATGATACTTTTGAAATTACAGAGGAAGTGGCCGCTGATATCGACGCAGGCCCACCGACGACATGCCCGGGGGCTCCGGACTGCCCCTGCAGCAAAGATCAGGATTGCTATTACGGATTATGCGCTGACCACAAGGACGGGTCGCAGACTTGCGCCGGCCCCTGTGATGCTTCGGGCTCGTGCGATCTTGGCCAAGTGTGCAACACGGTAGGCGCGTATGACCTTTGTGTTCAAGCGGACTTGCGTCTGTGCGATCCCTGCGCAGCCGACACCGTTTGCCAAGTACCCGGGGGCGTCGGGGCGGCTTGCGTCGCCGTGGCCGGTCAGGGCAACTTCTGCGGGATCGACTGTCTAACCAACAAAGACTGCCCCTTGGGCTACACCTGCCAAAACGGCAAATCGGTCAGTGGTGACGCGGTCAAGCAGTGCATGCCCGCCGGCGCTGGCGTCTGCAACTGCACGGTCCTGGCGCAGAAGAAGGGCCTATCGACAACCTGCAGCAATAGCAACGATTTTGGCAATTGCACCGGCTCGCGCAAGTGCCTGGCCAAGGGTACACCGGGCGCACCTCCGGGCGGTGGCCTGGGCCTGTGCAGCGCGCCGGTGGCCGCCGCCGAGGTGTGCAACGGCCTTGACGACGACTGCAACGGCATCACCGATGGCGATGGCAGCTGCGATGACGGAAACCCTTGCACAGACGACGTTTGCGACGGCAAGTCCTGCCAGCACTGGGTCAATGCCAGCGCCTGCAATGACGGCAATGCCTGCACCCAGGAGGACACCTGCTCAGACGCTGTCTGCGCGGGCACCTTGGTAAGCTGCGACGACAAAAACCCTTGCACCGCAGATGCTTGCCAGATTTTGACTGGCTGCACGCACAATGCCGACGACACGGCCAAGTGTGGCGATGGCAATGCCTGCCAGGTCTCGGCGTGCAATGGTGGAAATTGCAAGCAATCCCCTAAGGTTTGCGACGACGGCAACCCATGCACGGACGATGCCTGCGACCCGGCCAAAGGCTGCACGGCCACCGCCAATGACGCAAATCCATGCAGCGATGAAAACGCTTGCACAACAGACAATTGCAAGGCGGGCAAGTGCTATTCGAAGATCAATCCCCTTTGCGATGATGGAAATGCTTGCACCATCGATAGTTGCGATACGCAGGCCGGATGCGTGGCCGGACCTTTGCCGGCCGGCTATTGCGACGACAAGAATCCCTGCACGACAGATTCATGTGACCCTATGCAAGGTTGCGTGCACGTGGCCGTCGCCGGTTGTTCGGGGCAGTTGCCGTTCTCGACGCAGTTCAACTGCGGCGACCTCAGCAACAATGACTGGAAACTCGACGCGGCCGTGGGCGGAGTCGGTTGGGGATTTGACGCTTCGCCCAGTCCCCCCGGTGCCAATTCGCCAGCATGTTCGCTCAATTACAACAATGGCACCAGCTATGACAATGGCCAAGCCAATGGTGGCAATGCGGTGAGCCCGCAGATCGATGCGTCACTGTCTAAGCCCAATGCCCCAATTCAAATCAGTTTTTACGCAGCTGGGTCTTACGAAGCGAGCTACTATGACCAAGCCTTTGTGCAGTACAGCACAGATGACGTGAACTGGACGACCATTGCCATCAACCCTAATTCCAACGGAAACAATGACATCAGTCCGTTTGGCAACACCTGGACCAAGGTCACGGGAGACTTGTCGGCAGTAGCTGGCAAGAAGTTCAAGATTCGCTTTAATTTCCAAACATTAGACTCCATCGCCAACGCCACTTCGGGGCCCTTCATTGACGACCTAGTCATTTCCGACCCAAGTTGCTCCAAGAATGCGGATTGCAACGACAAAAACGCATGCACCGACGATTTCTGTGACCTGACCACCGGCAAATGCAGCGCTACGGCCAACAATGCGGCGTGCAATGACAACAACCCGTGCACCAGCGGCGACGCCTGCTCGGCGGGAGGCTGCGTTGGCGTCGGCAAAGTGTGCGATGACAAAAATCCTTGCACTACAGATAGCTGTGACACAAAGACCGGCGTCTGCGCCTATGTCAACGTCGCCGACGGCCTTGCCTGCACCGACAACAATCCCTGCACCACGGGCGATGTCTGCATCACCGGTTCGTGCACGGCCATTGCCAAGTGTGACGACAAAAACCCTTGCACCAAAGACGTTTGCGACGCCTTGACCGGCTTGTGCACCAATGGTCCTGTGGCCGATGGCACGCCGTGCAGTGACGTGGACCCGTGCACCAGCGGCGATGTCTGCACCGCGGCCAAATGCGCAGGCATCCCCGCAGGTAACTGCAGCAGCTCTTTGGATAATCTGGGATGCGATGGTGCCAAGAACTGGACACTGAGTCCCGCCGCCGATGTCCCGGCCACCGCCTGGCACTTTGACGCATTGCCGACCCCGCCGGCCTTTCACTCGGCGCCTTGCTCGCTCAACTATAACAATGACGCCAACTTTGCGTGCGCTGCTGGCGTGAGCAAGGAGGTGGGACTAGCCACTTCGCCAGTTTGGACTGCGGCCGGCGCAAAGGATGTTGTCGTTGAATTCTATAGCTTTGCCGACGTCGGCACCAACCTCTACCTCAACAAGCGCTGGCTGGAAGTATCCACCGACGATTTCCTGAGCACCGCCGTAGCGATCGCCTTGCCCAACGACGTCACGGTCAATGCCGCATGGATTCCTTACAAATTCGACCTTTCTGCCTGGGTCGCTGGCAAGAACTTCCGCCTGCGCTGGCGCTTGGACTCGATCACCTGCGCTGCGACCTCGACCAAGGGATGGTTCGTAGATGATCTTAAGATCACAACGGATTTGCCCAAGGCATGCCTCGGCGACGGCGATTGCAACGATGGCAACCCGTGCAGCACCGACAGTTGCAAGAACGGCTCGTGTAATTTCGTTTGGAATACGGGCGCTTGTGATGACGGCAATGCCTGCACGGTGGGCGACACCTGTGGCGGGGCCGGCATCTGCGCGGCCGGCGGAGCCAAGCCCAACTGCGACGACCTCAACAGCTGCACGACCGATAGCTGTGACCCAATCAAGGGTTGCTTGCATGTGGCCGTGGTCGATGGCCTGGGCTGTAGCGACGGCGACCCCTGCACGGCGGGCGATAACTGCCAAGCCGGCCTGTGCAAACCCACCGGCAACAGCGCCGACGGCACGGGCTGCGACGACGGCAACACCTGCACCGCCCCAGACCAATGCAAAGCGGGCAAGTGCGCGGGCGTCAACGCCTGCGACGACGGCAACCCCTGCACCTTGGATGTTTGCAGCATTCAGGCGGGCATAAAGTCTTGCACCAACAACGCAATTGGCGAAGGCGGCCCCTGCGATGACGGCAATGCCTGCACCGCCGGTGACTCGTGCTTGGCCGGCAAATGCACGGGGTATCTGTCCTGTTCGGACTTGCTCAATGATTCCTTTGACTGCAACGCGCCGAGCAGCTGGACCCTTGACCTGCCGGCCTTGGGCGTCGGCTGGAAAGTCGATGGCAAACCGAGTCCGCTGACCAACGGTAGCAACGCCTGGCAGTCGCCGTCCTGCTCGCTCAACTACAACAATGACACGAACTTCGATAACGGTCAGGCCAACGCAGGCAACGCGCTGTCTCCCGTGTTGGCGATTCCCGCGGCCGGTCCGATCACGATCAGCTTTTGGACCTATGTCGACATGGAAGGTGGAACGCCCTATGACTCTAGGTATTTAGACTATCTCGATGCCGGCAGCGGTGTGGTCTTGGGCACGGTCACCCTGGACTACAGCCAGACCGCGTCGATGCAGTGGATTGCGCTCAAATACACCTTGCCCGATGCGACATTGGGCAAGAACATCAAGCTGCGCTTTCGCTTCAACAGTGTCGACAGCGTCGGCAATCAGGGGCAGGGCTGGTTCATTGATGACGTCGTCGTCAAAGGCCAAGGCGCAGCGGCGTGCAAGATCGACAGCGACTGCAAAGACGATGGCAACCCCTGCACTGACGCGAAATGTTTGAATAATCAGTGCGCGCAGATGCCCGGCGCGGCAATTGCGTGCGACGACGGTAACCCCTGCACCGTGAACACGGCCTGTAGCGGTGGCTTGTGCAAAGCCGGCACCCCGCTAGTCTGCGATGACGGCTACGCCTGCACCGCCGATAGCTGTGATCCTAAGCTGGGATGCGTCTTTACACCGCAGGCCTGGGGGAGTTGTGGTGTCTCGGCCTTGCCCTATGCGCAAACCTTCACTTGCAATGATAAGGTATCGGAACAATTCTGGAAGTTTGACAGCAGCGGTGCCGATGGGCCGGCCTGGGCCGTGGACGCCTCGCCAGCTCTGCCCGGCTTTTTCTCGCCAGACTGCGCCGCCAACTTCAACAATGGGACCGATACCAGCTGTGGCGCCCAGCAGTTGTCTCTAGATTCGTCTTTAATTTCACCGATTTTTGATGCCACACCGTTCAAAGCCGGCACGGCAATCCAGCTGACGTTCTACCTCGCCGGCAGTTGGGACATTGCGCCGGCCGCCGAGCTGGACGTCGAAGCCTCTGTGGACGGCAAGACATGGAATATCCTCAAGTCCTACGGTGCGCAGGATTCCTGGACCAAGTTTGTCGTGGCACTGACGCCGTACGCCGGCAAGAAGTTCCAGTTGCGTTTTCACTTCTTGACGCCGAGCTGCGTGGGCACCTTGCCCGGAACCGGGCCCTTCATCGACGATTTCGCCGTGATCGTGCCCTGAGTTTCCCAGCTTTGACGCGAACACGCAGTGCCTGCGGCCGCCACGTCTAGACGTCTGCCCGCGCTTGCCGTACACAGCGCCGGCACAGCCTTGCCCGGAGACGCCCATGCCCGCCCCAGCCGCTAGTGATCGTTTGTGGAGCGGTGGTTATGAAGAAGCCACCCACCCGCTGGTCCAGTCCATGAATGCTTCTGTGCGCTATGACCAGCGCTTGTGGCGTCAGGACATGATCGGTTCGGTGGCCCACGCGACGATGCTGCGCGACCAAGCAATTCTCCCGCAAGCAGATTACCAGGCGATTTTAGAGGGTTTGCGCGCGATCTACGCTGACGTCGAGTCTGGCCAATTTGTCTGGCAAGAGGCGCGCGAAGACGTGCACATGAACATCGAAGCGGCCTTGCGCGACCGCATTGGTGCCCCAGCAGGGCGTTTGCACACGGCCCGGTCGCGCAATGACCAGGTGGCCTTGGACGAACGCCTGTGGCTGCGACAGCGCCTCGGTGAAATCGTTGAACTGATTGCAAGTTTCGTGGAGACCTTGGCCCGCCTAGCCGATCTGCACGCCGATTGGCCAATGTGCGGCTATACGCACTTGCAACGTGCCCAGCCGGTGACCGTCGGTCATCACCTTTTAGCCCATGCGCAGGCGCAGTTACGCGATGCCGATCGGCTGCTTGACGCTTGCCGCCGTCTTGACGTCTGTCCATTGGGCGCCGGAGCCCTAGCCGGGACGACTCTACCGATTGATCGAGAAAAGACCGCGCATCTCTTAGGTTTTTCCAAGATCACCGCCAATTCCCTCGATGCCGTGGCTGACCGGGATCACTTGGTCGAGGCGATGGCTGCTGCTGCCTTGGGCGCCGTCCACCTGTCGCGCCTAGGCGAAGAAATCGTACTGTTTGCCAGTAGTGAGTTCGGTTATTTACGCATATCCGACGCATTTACAACGGGTTCTTCGCTCATGCCCCAGAAGAAGAATCCCGATGCGGCTGAACTCGTGCGCGGGAAGGCGGGGCGCGTCATTGGCGATTTGGTCGCGCTGCTGGTGGCCCTCAAAGGCCTGCCCTTGGCGTACAACAAGGACATGCAAGAGGATAAAGAGCCTCTTTTCGATGCCTTAGACACGTGGCGCGATTGTCTTGCCGTCACCCGTGATATGATCGCGGCGGCTCGTTGGCAAAAAGCGTCTTTGATCGAGGCCTTGGACCGCGGCTTTCTGCTGGCGACGGACCTAGCCGATGCCCTGGTGGCCGCCGGGATTCCTTTTCGCACGGCCCATGAGCAAGTGGCGCACCTGGTGGCGCAACTTCACGCCAATCAGCAAACGTTTTCAAAGGTTGGCCCGCAAGCGCTGGCTGAGAAGCTGGGGCTGGACGTCGGCGTGGTGCGCAAGGCCCTGGACGTCAAACAGGCTTTGCGTCGGCGCGATCTTCCCGGGGGCCCGCATCCTTCGCAGGTGAGGCGGGAAGTGCGCCAAGCCCTTAAGCGCGTTGGTCAATTGCGCCAAGCCGCGCAACGTTGGCTGCAGCCCTGCCCGGCGGAACAGTTGCTTCTGGCCACGGGTGCCAAGCTGCCAGAGACAGCGGCGCTCTAGCAAATCTTAAATAATTGCAGGCGGTTTCTGGGCGATCCAGGCAATGCTTTGGCGCTACTGCCTCGCGTTGTGCCGCGCGGGGCTCACTGGGTCCAGTCGCCGGTGGCCGTGTCCAAATCGTCGACATAGCTCAGGCCCACTGGCAGTTTGAGGGTGTTGTTGTAGAAACCCAAGAAAGTCGAGCGGGTGCCAGAAGGTCCCGACGACCCGACGATGACCACCACCGTGCTGACGCGGTTCTTGGGCACCAACAGATTGACGGTCGCTGAGCACTGTGCCCCGCAATCATTGCTACTTTGCCAAGAACCCGCGCCGTTTAGCGTGACGCTGGCCTGCTCGCCCCAACTCTGGTAGGCCGTGTAGAAGAATGTAATCGGCCAGTTGATGTCGTTGGCCGTGGTGTTATTGACGCGGAACAGGGCCGCCGCCATTTTGCCGTTGGTCGAGCTGTTGTTGTACCAAGTGTCAGCATAAACATTGAGGTTTGGGTAGATCTTGCCCGTCTTGTTGAACAGCGTGCGCAAGAAATTCTTGTCTGGGTTCAAGTTCTTGGCCACGCCGTTGCCGTCGGTCCAGACCGACGGATTGATGCCGCCAAACAAGCTCGTGTTGTCGCCGCCGAACCAGTTGCCAGACCACTGGTCATAGGTACTCCAGACAGCGTAACGATAAGTGGGCCAAATTAAAGGATTAACGCCACCGACCGTGACATTGCCATCGACGATGAGGTCGCCCTTGATCTGAATCTTCTTGCTCGAAAGGGTCTGAACATTGATGGCCCAGCTGAGGATTTGGCCGTCATTTGGGTTGGTGGCGGGGTTGAAGACATTGTCGACAACCTTGAGGATCCACGCGCCCTTGGGATTCTTGTTGATCCAGGCCGTGAGGTCGCCGCTCGCCGGCTTGGTGTTGTCGGGATAGGAGGTCACGATGCCATCGCCGGCTTTGCCATTCTTATCAAAGAGTTTGTACTCAACGTTGTTCGGGTCATACAGGTACACCGTGATACCGGAAATGTCCGAGTTCACGAGCTGCAGGGAAACCGTCAGCTTTTGCGCGACGCCGACGTCTGGCACATTGATCGTGTCCGAGGTCCCCGGCGGGAAGTAGTCCTTGATGGTGATGGGCGCGTTGCCGGAGGTGTACTTGTCGGTAAACTGGTCCCAAATCAGGCCGTTGGAGATTTCGTCGATGCCGTCAGCGGGCAAGCCATTGGCCCCACCGCCCGCTACGCAGTTGAGCGAGCCATCGGCGTTAAAGCCGGCGACCACCAAGTTGGACCCGCACATCTTGCCCAGGGGAGGCGCGCCGACAAGGTCACTGTAGTTGCCCGAAGAGGCCACGGTCGAAAGGGCTGGTTTGCCGTTGAGATCAGAGTAGTTGCCGGTGGTCGCCACCGTTGAGATGTCGGCTTTCTTGGCATAGACCGCCATCGACTTGGGGTCCAGGGCTGCCGCGCTGATGCAACCCGAGCAGTCAATGCCTTCGGCCACCGAGGCGCGCAGGGCATACAGCACAGAAGACAAGGGCTTGCGTGGCAGTTCAGGGTCGTTGCCGACCTTGAAGGCGATGTAGTCGCCCGCGGCAAGCGCGTCTGCTTTCAAGGCGTTGTTGACGCCCATGGTGTAGGCAAAGGCACCGCTTTTGACCGCAACCTGCACCGGCCCTTCCTGCCACAGCGGATTGACGTCCACAGCGTCTTTATACAGTGTAAAAGTCAAGGCATAGCTGCCATCAGCCGCGGGTCCACCGCCAGCCGAGGTCAGGGTGCCTTCCAGCACCGAAGACGTTGGCACCGCTGCCACGGCCGCTGAACTGGCCAGCAAGATGGGCAGAGCTACCCACCAAGATCGGAACATTGCCTGTGAGTTGCCGGTCATAGCTCCACTCCTTTTTCCATGCGCGAACCAGGGAACCCTGCCTGTTTGGGCGGTCGTTGCGAGCATTGTCGCGTCGACCCTCTGCGAGCTTAGGCGGTCGGTTCCTGCGGCCTCGTTGCGGGCTCCGGGATCTTGGCCTCCCGGGCTTTGTCGTTTCGACCAGGGCGTTACAGGCCCAGGTACGCTTTGATCCAACTGAAGAATCCAACATTGACTGAGTACTTGGCGACGCCATTGCTCACTGGCCCAGCGTAGGTGCCGTGGCCAACCAGCGAGCGCAAGGTGAGGCCGCTGGTGGTGCCGCTGACGTCGGCGCTGGCGAAACTGGCTGTAAATCCCTTGGGTTGGCAGCCAGGATCGGTGATACCGTCGCAATTGTTGTCGAGGCCGTCACAGGGGTCGGACGCTTGGGGCGTCACATCGCCTACGCAAGCGCCGGCTTTGCCGTCTGCGCCACAACTGGCTGTTCCTGCTTTGCAAATGCCCTTGCCCTGGGTCGCCGGGTCGCCGGAGTAGCAGGGGACGCTGGCGTTGCCACTTACGACATTGCTGCAACCCTTCAATACATCGCAGGTATCCGTTGTGCAGGGATTGGCGTCGTCGCACGCAGACGCTTTGCCTGGGGTGCAGGTCCACTTCTGATTGGCGCCGAGGCCACAGGCATCGCCCGCGGTGCAAGCGTTGCCATCACTGCAGGATGCTTGGAGATCCTGGTGGCTGCATTGGCCCGAAACTTTGTCGCAACTGTCCTTGGTGCAGCCCTCTTGGTCGTCGCAGTTGGCCAGGGCACCGGCTAGGCAGTTGCCGCCCACGCACGCATCGCCCGCGGTGCAGGCGTCGCCATCGGCATCGCAGGGGGAGGTGTTGTTGACGTGGCTGCAACCGCCCTTTGTATCACAGGAATCCGTTGTGCATGGGTTGCTGTCGTCACAGGTATCCTTGGCGCCGGGCATGCAGTAGCCGCCCGAGCAGGCGTCGCCCACGGTGCAGACATTGCCGTCAGCGTCGCAGGCAAAGCCGTCGGGCTTCTTGTTGAGAATACAGCCTTTTTGCCCGTCGCAACTGTTGGTTTGGCAGTCATTGTTGAGGCTTTGGTCGCAATTGACCTTGGACAACGGGTTGATTTGGCAGGTAAAAGGCTGCTTGGTCTTGTCGCAGAACAATAGGCCTGTGCACAAGTTGCCGCCTTTGCAATCGCCGTCCGTCGCGCAACTGCAGTTATTTGCGCCACTTTTGCAGATGCCAGCGGTGCAAAGATCGCCGGCGGTGCATGGATTGCCGTCCTCGCAGGCGATGTTCTCTAGGGGCGTGTGCTTGCACCCGGTCAGCGGGTCGCAGAGGTCCGAGGTGCAGGGGTTGAGGTCGTCGCAGGGAAAGGCCTTGCCGTTACTGCAGATCGCGCTGTCACTGCAAAATTCGCCTAGGGTGCAGGCATTGCCGTCGTTGCAGATTGCGCCGGGCTTGGGCGTGTGCTGGCAGCCAATCTTGGCGTTGCAACTGTCCTCGGTGCAATCGTTTTTGTCGTCGCAGGCCCCTTGGGTCGGCCCCGGGAGGCACTGATCGCCACCGACGCCGCCGCAGACATCGCCCACGGTGCACGGGTTGCCGTCTTCACAGGGCAATCCCACCTTGGAGGGGTACTTGCACGCGCCGCTGGCCTTGTCGCACTTGGCGTCGATGCAGGGGTCATCACTGGCGCAGGCTTTGGCCGGGCCGGCGGCGCATTGGCCGCCTTTGCAGGAGTCGGCGACGGTGCAATCGGTGCTGTCGGCGTCACACTTCTGCCCGTCATTATTCGTGAATATGCAGCCTTGGGCGGGATCGCAGCTGTCCAGGGTGCAGACATTGCCGTCGTCGCAAGTCAACGGGGCACCCGCTACGCATTTGCCGCTGGCGCAGACATCACCGACCGTGCACTTGGAGTTGTCAGCGTCGCAGGGCTTGGTGTTGTTGAGGTGCTTGCAACCTTCAACGCCGGCACAGGAATCGTCGGTGCACGCGATGCCATCGTCGCAGGTGCCTTCGTCGGTCTGGCCGTCGCAGTTGTCGTCCTTGCCGTTGCACGTTTCCGGGGCAGGAGCTTCTGAAATGCAAGCGGAAAGGCCTGTGCCGACCTTGCAAGTTCGCTTGCCTTCGCACTTAGCGTCGCCGGCTCCGGTGTTGTAGCACTTGGTCGAAAGCTCAAGCTGCATCGCCGCATCCGTACACGTGCAGGCTCCGCCGTTCTTGACCACGCACTGCTTGACGGTTTGGCCTGTCACATCAGGGACATCGCTGCAGTCGTAGCCACTGGGGCAGTCGTCCGGTAAGGCGCATTGCAGGCCGCAGAAGGAGCCGGCATTGCCAAAGGCCACGCAGTGGGCGCCGCCATTGCCCGTGCTGATGCATTCCTCATTCTTTGTGCAGGGATTGCAGACATTGCCGTAGCGGGGCACGCAGATGTTGATCGAGTCGTTGGTCGGCGCTGTGACGCATTTGTAGGTCGAATCCGGGCAAGGGCCGTTACAGACGGCCGCGCACTTCATGCCCGAAGGCGTTTGGATGCAAAAGCCGCTATCGCACTGATCGACCGACGCGCAGGGACAGCCCGCGGCACCAGGACAATTGGAAGGTAAGCCCGTGTCCTCGCTGATGTCTTGGGCAATATCGCCGCTTGTCGTGTCGCTCGATCCAGTGTCGATGCCCGAGTCAGTGTCCTCGCTGGCATCGGTGCCAAAGACGATGGCGTCGGTATCGTCGCTGCTGCTACTGTCGCCAGTGGCAGGCGTTGTCTTGCTATTTCCGCTATTTCCGCACGCACCCAGGCTGATCATCAACAGCAAAGCAAGCCCGGCCGCGACTGGACCCAAGGTACTGAAATTTGGCTGACACGGGCCCAGTGTCGACGCCGGCAGGCTGGTGCACAGCGTCGGCGATGTGCAGGGTGAGACGCGCATGACGATCTCCTAGGGGCTGCAATCAAACGGTTTCTTAGCCCAGACCGGGCCTCACACCGCGGGGTTGCAGAGGCGGCACGTTGCGCCCAGGCTGGAGGTCCCGGGGCGGCGTGGCCTGTACGATCCACAAGGTCCAGCAGGATTACAAATTCCGACGGAACATTGCAAGCCCATGGGGCAAAGTTGTCGCCTCAGGGGGCCCTCACTAGGCTGGGCAAGGCGTCATCCACCGCTTTCTGCACGCGCGCGAATCGCTCAAAGGGGCCGGCCGCTTCGACCAGGACAACCGAGTCGCCGCAGACCAGTATCGTTTCGCTGAGGACCCAATCTTCCGCGCCATGGGGCAACAAAAACTCAAGGGTATTAGCGTCTTGACCTGCAGCCGTGCGAAAAGCGTGTTGACGCTGAACAGCGTAACCCCTGGCAATCAGATGGCGTTTCAGGGCATCGGTCCAAAAGGCTAGGTCCGCTTTTGGGTAGTTGCGGACTTCGCGGCTCTTGAGGCGCACACCATCAGCCGTGATCATCGCTAGATCAGAGCGTTTTTCAAAACGGACAAAGTCCGTGGGCGTCTGCATCTGGTGGTGGGGACCGCAGGCCGCCAGGGCCAGCAGCAAGGGCAGCAGCAGGCGATGCATTAGAAGCCCCCGAGAAATTGGTCTAAATCCACGGTATTGAGCCACTCGAACGGAGAGCGCACGTAGGTCACGCGGCCTTGGCGGTGGTAGTCAAAGCGCACGGCGAGGTGGGCGAAGTGCGTTGCCGCCGTCTCGGCGGAGAGTTCGCCTTTAATTTGCTCTAGTTCCGTGACAAGCTGGGTCATGCTCCGTTCAATGCGTAAGGTGGCGGAGACGGTCGAATCATCCAAAAAGTTGCGCAATCGTTCGAAAATCTCTTGTTTGGACCTCAGACGCGCTTGCAACTGCCCCACGGCCTCGGTTCGATCGCGACGCTGTAGAGACTTATCGATAACAATTCCGCTGCTTGCCAGGAGATCGAGCACTTCGCCCAGGTGCTGAGGCGCCACGTTCAGTTGCAACTCGCTGTCGCTGACAAGGACCGGGTGGCCACCTAAATGCTTTGTTAAAGCAACAACTTTTGCCCGCACATCGTCCGGATGCACGACCTTGAGCAGCAACGTGGCGGTCACAGCGGTCAGGCGCGCTTGGGCCGCACCGACATCGGTCTGCGTTGGGGCGGGCGCTGCTTCGACTGCAAGTTGATCGCCGACGGGGCGCGGGTCAGCCACTGCAGGGCTTGGAATCACCTGTGCTGGCAAGCGTTTTGCCGTTTGTTGCCCATCGGCGGCGCGCACGCAGGTCGGTACGGAGCTTGCTGCTGCGGCGAGAATGAATGGCAGTAAATACTTGACAACAGGAGGTATTTTTCCTGATGAGGCCAGGAGCGGTCGGTTCATGGCGTCACCTGCAAGCTGGCCGCCGCATCGATCAGGGCTTGGCGGTGGGCCGTAAACGCGGGCTCATTGGGCAAAAACCCTTCCATAACAGCGATCTTGTCGGCAACGGTTGCCACACCGACCAGGTAGTAGCTGGGCCGAACGTCTTTGCTACGCCACACGCGCAGGTGCACTTGGCCAACGACAGCACTCTCAACCGTTTCAAAATCGCGGCCTTCCATCTCGTGCTGTACGGCTGTCAGCCAGAACGCCCCATCGCCGCGCGGTTCATTGTCCGTCAGCGCGGCGCGCAACATCGCCGTGTCCGCAGCCTGGGCCCGCCACAGGGAATCATCCTCGAATTGCACAAATCCTGCAGGGACTTGCAAGTGGATGGCCTTCTTGCCTTGTTCCAGCGTGGCCCGCAGTGGCGAGAGTTCGCGCACCCATGGGAAGGGCGAGCGGTGCTGGGCCGGCGCGCTTTGGGCGATCACGGGCTCTAGCTCAATGGTGATCGTGAAATAATCCGCGAGGTTGCGTAGCGTCGCCAGCACAGACTCCGCCATTTCGATTTGTTCGGTCAAACGCTTGATTTCTTCAAGAATCTGAAGCCGTTCCTCCACATCCTTGACCGTCCTGAGTAGCACCAGCAGGCGCGTGCGGGCGTCTTGGGCAATGGCGAGGCGCGCGCGCGTGTCGGTGAACTGGCGGCTGACGTCCAGCGCCTTGACGCGACGGTCCAGGACTTCGCCGAGGTTGGCAAAGGCGGCCATCACGCTGTCAAAATCCTTAGCAGGCACGCGCACTACCAGGGCCTTGCCGGACAGAGAATCGACGTAGCCACCGAACTGCCGCGTCAGCGCCGTGATGGCATCGACGGCTTCGAGTTGCCGCTTGACGCGCAACCGCAGGTAGCCAAGGTAGACGACCATGGGCTCAGGCGCGTTGGCATTCACTTGTCCCTTTGCGGCCTTACCTACAAGGGCTCCACCGGTCGAGGCCGTCGTCGGCTTGGCGGTGCTGGCGGAACTACCTCCTGAATAAACCTGGCTTTTCTTGGCGTAGGACTCAGAGGCGTGCACCGCAACTGGCTGGGGAGCTCTTTGGGGCATGGCCACTGGGCGTTCGGCTTGGACGGTGACGGACTCGTCGGCACCGGGAGCACCGTTTTGATCAGCAAATCCCCTGTCTCCGGGAGGTTCCTCTGCATAGTCGGTGGCTTGCGGCTCATAACGCTGTGAACCGGCGCAACCGCCAATCAGGGCGCTCGCGGCCAAAGCCAACGTGACAATGGCAGCGAAAGGCACTGTACTGGAAAGGGAACTGCAGATCGTTCTTGGAATTTTCATAGCGCGCACCGGTAGGCTCCGGTTTCGCCATAGGGCGATGCGGGCACCGTAGCGCTGTGGCGGCTTGGCGGCAAGGGGGACGGCTGCGGCGCCGAGGTCGGCGGGCACCAGCGTGGCTATTTGGCCTTGGGCCACGGATCGGCCAGCGCTGCTAGGCGCGGATCGGCCTGCCATTTGCGCAGAACACGTTGAGAATACGACTGTTCTTTGCCGTGTGCAATCGCCTTGAGGGGATCCAGCGCGCGATAGGCCAAAGCGTCTCGGCCCTCCGCCTTGGCTAAGCGATCCAGGCCTTGTGTGGCAATATCAAGCACTTCTTTGGCTATTTCGCCGATCGAGCGTCCCTGACTCACCCCAGCCAGACCGTTCAGACACGCTTGGGCCCTGAGCGCCGGACGATCGATGGACATGTTGCCATCTTCAAGCAATTCCAAGGCTTTCTTGCGTGCCTCCAGGTCATAGAACAGGCCTCGGGTCAGCGCTGGCAGGGCCGCAAGCGCTTCCTCAGGCACCAAATCGCAAGGCCTCAACTCTAGGTAGCGCTTGAGCCGAACATCTGGAAAGACGGTCGAAACGTGCAGCACCCAGTCGTCCAGGGTTGGGCGCCGGCCCAAGGCACCGTGGTCAAAAAACTGGCGAAACGTTGTCCTTTCAGGTAGTTCTCGGTAACCGTGCGAGCCATCGTCGTTCAGGGCATCGAGGAAGTACAACGGCACGTCGATCAGCCAATCGACGTAATCTTGCACCGTTGCATCAGGTCGGAAGGAAAAGTGGTTGGTATCGCAGCGATCTTTGTCCACGTCAGTCCAAATGTGGGCGCGGAAACTGGCGTAGCCCGTGTCTCGACCCTCCAGAAGGGGCGAATTGGCAAAAAGCGCGATCAATGCTGGGGTTAGCAGGTGTCCGAGGCGCATTGCTTGGGCAGCATCGGCGGCGTCGACAAAGTCGAAATTAGTCTGGACGGTGCAGGTTAAGTGCATCATATGCAAGCCTAAACTACCGACCTTGGGCATGTAAGCCCGCATCACACCGTAGCGACCCTTGGGCATCTTGGGCGCCGAAGCCGGGCTGTCCTGGGGGTTGAGGCCCACGTGGACCAAGGAAATGCCGCGCGGCTCAAGCACAGATTGCAGTTCAGCCATGTGATCATGGAGTTCCCGCTGCATATCGGCGACTGTCGCCTGCAGGCCACCGGACAGCTCAAGCTGACCGGCTGGCTCAAGCGAAATCGAGGCGCCATCGCGAAACAGTGCGATCGTACGCCCTTTTTCCTGATACGGCTCCCAGCCATAGAGGCGGCTGAGGTCGGCTAAGACTGCAGAAATACTGGCATCCTTGCCTTCATAGGGCAGAGGTCGACCGTCGGGCCCAAGGGCAATCCGCTCAAACTCCGTGCCGATGTGGAAATCTGCCGGTTGCCGAGCCCCAGATAGAACCCATTCTGTACATTGCTGAAGACTTTCAAGCGGTTCACTGGCATTTGGCTGAGCCATGGATTCTCCGGCTTGGGACTGAAAGGGCGGCAGATGCAGCAAAGAGACATCGCCTGCTGCAAGAAACAAAGGAAAATGGCCGTTTATTGCGACGCGGCTGAGCCCCCCGCGTCGGACCGCTTTGGGCCGTTGCGGCGTCGTTTCGGCGGCCTCGCTCCCCGCTGCGCGGCGCTTGGCCCTAATCGTAGTAGAACTGCTCCATCCTACCGAAACTAATTGCACCAAACAGGTTGACGACTATGGCCAAAACGATGAGCACGCGTGTTGTGCGGTTCAGGCGCGGCACCAAGATCGCAAAGGCACCCAGCAAAGGCGGCAGAAAATCGAGGGCGAAGCGGTAGCCGAACTGCTGCCAACCGTCGTTCTGGTAGAAAAAACCGGGAAGCGCAACGCAGGCCGCTGAAATCAAAAGGTGTTTGGCCAGCGACGCTCGATTGGCCTGGACGTCGACGGACAATTCGGGCGCGTGTTCGTCGCGTCGGCGAGGCCCAAATAGCGCCACCAATGCGGGTGTGCACGCAAGCAACCCAAGGCCGTGGCGAGAGATTTGCAGAAACGGCGCCTCTGAACTCAGCGAGGGCATGTTGAGCAAGCCCGTGCCCAAGTTGTGATTGAGAAAGGCAAAGGCGAAGAGGCCATGATCGCGTGTTGGCGCCCTGGTGCCTTCCAAGAGGTAAAAGTGACCAAATTCGGTGGGATTGCCCCAGCGTGCCCAGTTGAACCAAGCCAAAGCCAGGCCAACGAGAACCAAGGGAATTCCATAGGAAAATAGCTTCTTGATCGCTGCCGGCAAGGCCGAATTGCCTTGGCCTCCGAGCCAGCGGCCATTGGGCCACAACGCCTGCATGGGCAAGAACAAAGCGGCATAAAGTAGCGGGGTTCGCGTCGCCACGGCCAAGCCAAGAATCAGGCCGGCAACCCAGGGGCGTCGCGCGCCCGTGGCAGTGAGCAAGTAAGCAAAATGTAAGGCGACGCCCATGATTTGGGCCGTGAACCAAACCTCGCCGCGGATCGAGCAGAACCACGCGACGGTGCCGAAGGCGTACAGGGCTGTGAGCCAGAGCCGATCGCCGGGTCCATGATCGATAAGTTGGCTTGCCGCCAAGCGTTCTAGCCAAAGGAAGAACAGCAAGGCTGCCGCGACGGCAAACAAGAGTGTGTAGATGACATCATTGAAATGATAATGGAAAACCGCAACAAATGGCAGCATGAACAGGGCTGGCCCCGGCGGAAAGGAGATTTGGTAGACCACGTCGTCGCATTTGCGAAAGGCGCTCTTGGTGTCGACGCCAGAAATCCCTGCAAGTCCGGTACATTGGCCGTGGCGAATGTCCTTGTCGACGTCGATCAGCATCAGGCGGCCGTCGAGCGTGTAGAACTCCTTGGCACGCGGGCCGGCCTGATCTTTCCAAGGAAATACGCCGCGAACCGTCTCGCCGCCTTTGAGTTGCAGCACGCGGAAGCTGGCCCAGTCGTTCCAGCCAACCGCATTGCCCTTGCCGTCGCGCAACGCTCGTTCCACAGCCTCTTGTAAGCCTTTGGGATCTTCGGGCTTTTGCGCCTGGCCGAGGTGGCGCCGCGGCGTGTCCGAGTCTAAGCGTCCATGTAGAAAGGACTCCGCCATATCGACAAAGTGGAAATGCGGCGAAGGGTGCAGCAACAAGGCGCCTGAGGTGGCGGCATACCCAGCTGCGACAACGCTCACCACAAGCCAAATACGGGCGCGCAAAGACAATCCGGCCAAGAACAACGGCATAGGTTCGACTCGGGGCGCGCTTCGGCACGCAGGGCGGATCAAGGTAGCGGCAAGGTCCGGTGGGGTCAACGGTTGCGACAGTACGTCGATCGCCCCCCAGGTGCCCAGCGCAGGGCCGTTGCGCTGGTTCGCGGGCCGTGACAACCGTATCTTTCCGCTTGTGCAGAGCCGACTTTGGCCCAATTCGCTATCATCTGCCGTTGCAGGTCGCTCCTGAGACTGCTAGCCTGCGTGTCGGCTATTTCAACCCGGAGTCTGGGCCCATGCGCACACGTCAGAAGCTTTCGATCTTGCTGCTCCTGCTGATTTGCACTGCAGGCGGTGCGACTTATTGGGCGCGGCACTTGCCAACGACCGGCGCAGGAGCGACCGCGTCGCCCCCAGCCGCTCAGCCGCGCGACGTGCCGCATTTGGCGAGTTCTGGCGTGGTCGAGGCCGCGGAGATTCACGCCCAACTCCTTGCCGCTGCTCAGAATATGCCCGAGCCGACCTTGGCTTCTGTGACCAATCACGCCTCGGCCCCCAGCCAAGCGCCCGTGCCGATGCCCGAAGCGCCTTTGCCGCCCGTGCCGGAGAATCAGCAACTCGCGATCGGCTTTAGCAGCAATGTGGTGGGTGAAGTTGACCCTTGCGGTTGAGCACATCACCCGCTGGGCGGTCTGGCTCGGCGAATGCAGTGGTGGCTAGGCAGGAACAAGGCGCGACCGCATACGTTGCTGCTTGAGGCCGGCAATTTGTTCATTTCCAGCGCGCAGATGCCGACCGAACGACCCGGTGAAGGCGTGGCCCGCGCCGAAGTCTTCCTGCAGGTCATGCACAAGATGGGCTATGCCGCGATAAACGTGGGCATTGGCGAACTGGCCTTGGGTCTAGAGCCCCTGCAGCGCCTAGCCAAGCAGTACAAAATGCCCTTGTTGTCTGCGAACTTACTCCATCAGGGCAAGCCGGTGTTTGCGCCAACCTGGGTCAAGGACTATGGCCTGGTCAAGGTGGGCGTCTTTGGCCTGATCACCTCGACGCCGCCTGAGCTCGGGAAGTGGGTTGCAAATCAAGGACTTAATATTGCTGATCCGGTAGGTTCGGCCAAGCAAGCAGTGGCGGAGTTAAGGCAGCAGCATTGCGAGCTCATCGTCTTGCTGAGTCAGCTGTCGCGGCAGGAAGCCCAGGTGGTGGCCGATCAAGTGCCTGAGATTACGCTGATTCTTGGGTCGACGGGCATGGAGGCGTCGACGCAGCTTACGGCCATGGGCCACGGCTTCTTTGCCGATGCGTTTACCAAGGGCAAGTACATGGGGGAGATCCTGGTCTCGGTTCGCGGCGACAAAACTCAGTTTTACGCTGCAAATCTACGGAGTTCCTTGGCCGCTGAGCGGGCGGACTTGGCCAGTCAGGTCCAAGGGCTGCAAAGTCAGTTGGAGACGGCGAACAAGCCTGGTGGGCCTTTGCAGCTCACGCCGGAGACCCGGCAGCAAATGGAACGACAACTTGCTGGCGTTCGCGCGCATTTACAGCGAGTTTCCATGGAGTTAGAGGGTAATATTGAGACGCCCACCTCTGCCAGTACGGTCGAGTTGACCATGGGCTCGCTGGACAATGAGATCGTCGATGACGCCTGGGCGGACGCGAAGGTTAAGAAATTGCAAGAGAAGTTCCCCAAGCAGAACGGGCACTAACCCCCGCTGCTGGGCGCTCTAGGCCTGCCAAATCGATCCACGCGTTGGACTCTCTGGCTCTTTTCCATGTCTTATTCAGGTGTTGAGGCTCGGCAGACGCAGCAGAGCTCTCGCTTCGGCAATGCTCGCAAGAGGACGGCCGGCCTGTTTGGCGAGGGCGACGACCGCTTGGACCAATTCTGCGCTGCCTTTGGCGAGAATTCCCTTGCTGATGTAGATGTTGTCTTCCAGGCCGACGCGGACGTGTCCACCGATCGCAATGGCGTGCGCGGCCAGGGGCAACTGCCAACGGCCAATGCCAGCTACCGACCAGGTACAGTCCGGTGGCAACAAACTAGCCATAAAATCAAGATGTTTGCTAGTTCCGCCGATGCCGCCAGCTAGGCCCAGGACGAAGTTGAAATGGGCCGGCAGGCGCAGTTGTCCCGCCCGCCCCATGCGCAAGGCGGTTTCGACCATGCCCGTGTCAAAGCACTCAATTTCCGGCACGACCGAGAACTCTTGCAATCTCAAGGCGATGGCGTCGATCATCTCTGGACTATTGAGAAAGACATCGCGGCCGAAGTTCACCGAGCCTGCGGTCAACGTCGCCATATCCGGCCGTAATTTCAGGGCATCAGCCCTTTCGGCCACGCTCATGCCAACCGCGCCGCCGGTCGAGAACTGCACCACGATGTCGCAGCCCCCCTGGCGAATCAGCGCCACGGTTTGTGCAAAAAGTTCGGCACGTTGACTGGGCTTGCCATCGGCCTCACGCATGTGCAGGTGAACCATGGTTGCGCCGGCCTGCCAGCAAGCAATGGTTTCTGCAGCTAATTCTTCCGGCGTGTACGGCACGTAGGGCGTATCCTTGCGAAAGACTTCAGCGCCGCAAATAGCGCTTGTGATCATCAGTGGTTGCATGATTCCTCACGGACTAATAGGTTTGCGTTGCTTGGCGACCGGCGTGACACAGGTCCCCGTGGCCCGACAAACGACCACCGATTGTTCCAGCACTTCTGCTGCAGAATCATTGAGATCGGGGCGTGGGGCGATGACCTTGCGCGCTTCAAAACGCATCTTGCGCGAGGTGCGGCCGACTTCGAGCAATTCCCCTTGCGCTTCAATATAATCGCCCGCGTAGACCGGTGCGAGAAACTCCACGCTGTCGTAGGCGCGAAACAGTCCTTCATCGCCATCGAGGCGGATAAGCAGCTCGGTCGCCACATCGCCAAACAGGCCCAACATGCGGGCACCGTCGACCAAGTTGCCGCCGTAGTGAGCATCGTGACTGGACATTCGCAGGCGTAGCTGGACCTTCATGGGGCCATCCTCTAGCGTAGGTGGGTGCTTCAAGGCCGCGAGGCCCGGGGCAAATTGGGTAGGCCCTGGCTGGCGTCGCGCCGCCCGGGAAAAGGCTGCCAGCGTCCGTCTGCGCTGCGTCCAGGGCGTGCTATCACGGTCATCGCTGCGGCTCAAGGGGCGGGGATCCACAGGGAGCGGTTGACATGGCGGAGTTCAAGGACAATTGGCAGGCTTGGCTCGATTTTGTCCTGGGACCCAGGACCGATGCCGCGGGCCCTGCGCAGGCCGATCAGGACGATAGTGCCTTTGGAGATCTTGATTTTCTTGATGAATCGTTCGTTTGGCACCCTCAAGGTCAGTCGCTGGCCCCCCTGAGCGCGCCGACGACGGACCGGGCCAAGCAACGGCAGCAGTTGGGGGCGGAGGTTGACGGGATTCTCGAGCAACTATCTGACCATTGGCTGGAATTGTCCCAGGACCCCCGCCTAGCAAGTATCGATGCGGACGGGCTTTGGCTGATCTTGCAGGCGATGCTCCTCTTGCCCTCTTGTGGCTTGCCGTCCCGGCAGTTGCTGGCGCAGCAGGGGCCTTTGGCTCTGGCAATCGAGAAGGCAATTTCCAGCAAAGATGCAGAGATCGCCTTGCTAGGGCTTGGTGCAGCCCAGCAATTGCGTGTTTCGGCCCTGCAACTGGCGGTGGCCGAGCGTCTTGACGCGGACCTGGACAGCCTTGGCCATCACGGCGTGGAAGTCAGCCTGTCGTTTCTAGAATCTTGTGGCGATGGCCGCTGCATTCGCGCCATGGAGCAGTTGCTTCACCGCCACGGGCTGGACCTGAGCGAAGCCCACGCCTTTCGCGCGCGGCACTTGGTGCAGGTCATCCGCCGGGGCGGGCGTAAGTAGCCGAATCTACGGGCAAATAGGATTGGCGCTGCCTGGAGAGCCTTTGTCGCCAGCGCCAAAAACCGCTGTCCCTGCGCACCAGTTGGCCGGCAAATCGTTGTCCGTGGCGTTGGTCTTGCTGGCATTGAGGCTGTAGCTAGCCCCGTCCAGGCTCAACCAGCCGCCGGCGCCTGATGTGTAATTGACCGTGTCGACAAGCGTACTTCCGCTTTGCAGCGTGATGGTGTCGCCTGAACTGCTGTTGCCCAGCGAATAGGACGACGTGTACACGTAATTGACCGTCGCTCCACCGTTTTTGCTGGCATCGGCTGACAAGCCCAGGACGAAGTAGCCGCCCGCCGGCACCGATACGGGCTGGCCCTTGCCGTCAATCACAAACTTTTCCGTGCCTTTGCCGAGCACGATCAGTCCCTGGAGGTTGATCGCCTGGGCCGTGGTGTTGAGGATCTCAAACCATTCGCCTGCTGCGTCAGCTACTGCTTTGGGATTGTACATGATTTCGGTGATCACGAGGTCTCCCGCATTGAGTTGTGCGCCAGCGGCGGATTCGATCTGGCAGGTGGCCGAACAGCCGTCGCCGCTCTTGGCGTTGCCGTCGTCGCAGGTCTCGCCGGTTTCAACCACCTTGTTGCCGCAGACAGGACCGCTTGGAATTTCGCAGGCATCGCCCACGCCATTGCCGTCGGCATCGGCTTGATCGGGGTTGGCAACGTCCGGGCAGTTGTCGCACTTGTCGCCGACGCCGTCGCTGTCCTTGTCGGCCTGATCGGGGTTGGCCACCGCGGGGCAGTTGTCGGCGGCATCGGTCAGGCCATCGCCATCGGTGTCCTGCAGGCATGCGGTGTTGGCGGCACCGGGAGTTCCTTTGTCGCCAGCGCCGTAAACAGTTGTGCCGTAACACCAATTGGCACCGTCGTCGTTCTTATCAGCCGCCAGTTTGTCCGGTGCAAGTTGGTAGGAGAGGCCATCGCCCATGGGCAGCCAGCCTTCTTTGCCGGGCGCGTAGAGGACCGCATCGATCAGCACGGCATCTTTACGGATTTGCACCGTCGGCGTGCCACTGTTGGGCAGGTTGATGGCGTTGCCATAGACGTAGTTGAGCGTGACGCCGCCGTTGCTGGCGAGGTCGCCGTTGCGGCCCAGCAATACGTAAGCGCCTGGGACAACAGGCAAAGACTGCGTGGGCTTGATCACATGCGCGGCACTGCCGACCTGCAGGGTGACGCCGGCGAGCTCCACGGTTTGGCTACTGGCGTTGTACAGTTCGACCCACTCGCCCGTCGTGTCACTGGCAGCCTTGGGATTGGCAATGAATTCGCTGATTACCAGCATGCCGGCCTGCAAGGGCGTTTCCACCGTGCACAAGGCGCTGCAGCCATCGCCGGGGAGTAAGTTGCCGTCATCACAGGCTTCATTGGCCTCGAGCAGCCCGTTGCCGCAGCCGGGCGGTTCGCACGCGTCGCCGACGCCATTGCTGTTGCCATCGGCCTGATCGCTGTTGGCAATGGCCGGGCAATTGTCGCAAACATCGCCAATTCCATCGCCATCGCCATCGGCTTGGTTGACGTTCTTGACGCTCTTGCAGTTGTCGGCCTTGTCCGGAATGCCGTCCTTGTCTTCATCTTGGTCGGCGCCGACGCAGCTGGGGTTGGCCTTGCCGGGCGAGCCAAAATCCCCAGCACCGTAGCTTGCTTGCCCCTTGCACCAGTTGCTGCCGACGTCATTGAGACCGGCGGTGAGGTGGGTGGGATCGAGCGCGGCCGATTTGCCGGTCAGCAGGGGGAAGGTCTTGTCGTAGGTGACCGCGTCGATGACGGCGCCCTGGGACTTGAGGGTGATGGTGGCGGCAGTGGCAGAAAGAGCGATTTTGCTATACACATAGCCAGGTTGCAGGCCACCATTGAGGGCAACGTCGCCCGAAGGGGCCAGCAAAAGGTAGCCGCCGCTGGCGATGACTACGGGATTGGGACTGGCGATCACGTGGATAATCGGGTTCTTGGTGCCCACTTGCAGGGTCACGCCGTTGAGCTGGACGTCCTGGGTTGTCGGGTTGTAGAGCTCGATCCATTCGCCGACGTCGTCAGCTACCTTGGCAGGATTGCTCATGAATTCGCTAATCACAACCGCGCTGACAGCCACCGGTAGTTCGACTTGGCAGAAGGCGCTGCAGCCATCGCCGTTCTTCCAACCGCCGTCGTCGCACCCTTCGCCAGCATCGACCAAACTGTTGCCGCAATCGGGCGGTACACCTTCGCAGGCGTCGCCAATGCCGTTGCTGTTCTGATCGGCCTGGGAAGAGTTTGGAATCTTAGGGCAATTGTCCACAGAGTCGGGCACGCCGTCCTTGTCCGTGTCGGGCTGGCAGACGTCGTTGGTGGTGCCCGGGGTGCCCTTATCGCCGTCGGCCATCGCGGTCGAGGAACTGCACCACACGCTGGCATCGTCGTTGGCGTTGGCGTCAGTGGTCGACGGGTTCAAGGACAGCGACACGCCATTGAGGTTGGGCCAACCCTTGGTGACGTCCCAGGTCACAACATCAATTGTAACATCGCCGAGTTGCAGGACAACCGCGTCGGCCGAATTGCCCAGGGTCACAGACTTGCCCCACTCCACGTCCACGGCGACGCCGCCATTGACGGCGACGTCCTTGCTGCTGCCGATCACCAAGCGCTGTCCGGCGGCAATCGTCGTTCCCGGGGGCAAGATAAACTTGTCTTTTCCAAGGTCTCGCAGCACCGCGCCGCTGAGATCGACGCTGGAATCGCCGGTGTTGAGCAGTTCAACCCACTCGCCACTAGTGTCAGCAATGAGGCCTTTGCCGTAGGGGTTGTACATGATTTCTGTAAATATAACGCCACCTTGTTGAGGTCCAGGCGTGAAGGACGTGTCGCCGCTGGCGTCTGTGTCGCTGCCCGTGTCCGTGCTGGTGTCGCAGTCGGGCTTGCCGCCCTTGCAGGCCCCGGAGGTGCAGTAGTCGCCGGCGGTGCAGGGATCGCCGTCGTCACAAGGGCTCTTGTTGTTGAAGTGGCTGCATTTGCCCGTCTTTTCGTCGCAGTCGTCGTCGGTGCACGGATTCTGATCGTCGCAATTGGCAAAAGCGCACAGGTTGGCGTCGCCGCCACCGGTGTCGGTACTGCTGCCGTTGTCCGTGCCAGGGCCTAGGTCGGCCTTGCCGTTGTCGCTCGAGGCATCAAAGGTCACGGAATTGCTGTCCGTCACGGTGTTGCCACCGGGCGTTGTCGCCGGGTTGCTCGAACAGGCGGCTAGGACCAACAAGGGCAGGAAAAGACGACGCATCATGAGCTCGCACCTCAGTCCCTCGCGGGACGGTATGGCCCTGCAGTGTACGGACAGGTCGGCGTCGACGCAACGACAAGCGGCGTCGCAACTTGCCCTGCGTTCAGGTCAGCGGCGGCAGGGTCGGTTTGACAGATGGCCGGGCCCACGCACACTGCCGGGCGAGTTTGGCCACCCGTTGGACCTTGACGCGACAGCAACGGGTCTGGCCTGGGTCGCAGCACGGTTGGTGTCCACGCAGCGCAGCACTGCCGTTGGATCGCGCTGGCCGATCGGTGCTGATTTGCTAGACTCTTGCAGGGAACCGCTGTTCTTGGCGCGGCCCGAGCTCGCAAGGCGCGGGCCACAGAGGAATAGACCAAATGTACGCTCTACGACCGAGTTGGATGGGCAGCACCGCAGCCGCAATTTCAAGTCTTGTTTTAGCGACTTGTGCGCTGCAAGGGCAGGCCAACGCCGCTGACGCCAACGTCAAGAGCGCTGAGGATTGGTTCCGCCAAGGCGTCGACAACCTGGGCACGGGCAAGCTCGACGAGGCGACCACCGCCTTTCAGTTCTGCGTGCAAGCCAAGCCGGACATGAAGGAATGCTGGTACAACCTCGGCATTGCCTTTGGGCGACGTCGCGATTTTGCCAGTGAAGCCAAGGCGTACGAGCGGGCCCTGGAGCTCGACCCCAAGTACGCCCGCGCCCATTTCAACTTGGCGGTTTCCTGCGAAGATCTGGGCCGTCAGGGCGACGCCCTTCGCCATTACGACGCAGCAATTGCTTATGATCCAACGGCTTTGGATGCCTGGTTGAACCGTTCCATGCTGCAACTGTCGATGGAGAAGTTTGACGACGCCATCGCCGGTTTTGAGCACGCCATCGGCATGCAGCCGGACAATGCTGAATCGTATTACAATCTTGCACAGGCCGTGCAGGTGAAGGGCGGCCGGCTGCAGGAACCCCAGCGGACTCAACTCTTGCGACGGGCCGTGTCGCACTATCAACAGTGCGTGCAAAAAGACCCGAAGCATCATCGGGCTTTGTATAACGTTGGCGTTGTTCAGCATAAGCTGGGCGACCTGGACCAAGAAGTCGCTGCGTATCGCAAGGTCTTAGAACTCAAGCCGAACTACACGCCCGCCCTGTTCAACCTTGCCCTGGCGCTGCGTGACAAAGGCGACAAAGTTGCGGCCCGTGCCGGATTTCAGGCGTATCTGCTGGCGGCCGGCACCCAGGCCAGTGAAGCCCGCTTTGTCGAAGTGGCGCGCAAGGAACTAGCCAAGTTGTAAGGCAGTTGCAGAGCCCTGGTCGATGGCGACGTTGCGTCAGTCTTGATCGACGCTGCCTACGCTCCAATCAACGCTGCGTCAGCTCCTATCAACGCTGCGTCAGCTCCAATCAACGCCATGACGTTTGCCCAGGACCTAGAAGCACTTGGATGCGATCTAGCAGGTCGTCGCTGAGCGTGACGCGGTAAGAAGCGCTTGGCGTGATGTGGGCCACGCCGACCAGGGGCACATCGACCATCAAGCGGACGTTGACTTCACCCGGGTTGGATTGAAGTAATTGTCGAAGGTTACGAAGGGTGAGCGCATCGCACTGGCGTTCGCTCAAGGTGATCTCCAGCGTTCGCGCTCCCCCCAGCACCTTCTGGCCGAGAGGCGAAGCTTCTTCAATTGTTAAGCGAAGTTTCTGGTCATCCTGCTGGTCCACGCCCAGGGACACTTTGATGAGCAGCGGTTCATCGGTTTGCAGCAGGGCTGACACATTTTCCAGCGCCTTTGCGAACGTCATCACCTCCATCTGCCCGCTGAGGTCTTCCAGCGTTGTGAAGGCCATGCGGTTGCCCTTTTGCGAAAGTTTCTCTCGATGTGCGACAACGACCGCGACGATCATGGCGCTTGGCCGCTGCCGCTGATACCCCTTAGCCGCCAGCGCAATGGCCTCGGCTGGATCGCGAAAGCTCGCCAGCGTCCGGGCCCGCAACCGCTGCATATCGCCGCGGTAGATGTCCAGGGGATGGCCCGAGACGTAGAAGCCAAGAACTTCCTTCTCAAACCCTAACATCTTGCGTTGGTTCCACTTCTCACCGCTAAGGTCGTAAGGCTCCTGTTCAGGCGTCGGTTCTACCTTGTTGACCATCAGGTCCAGCATATTGACTTGCCGGGCGTTCTTTTGCTTTTCAGCCTGTTGCGCGTGATTGACTGCCCGGTCGATGGACTGAAAGACCACGTCCCGGGGCTGGCCAAGGCCGTCGCAGGCACCTGATTTCACTAGAACTTCTAACGCTTTGCGGTTGACCTTTTGGGTGTCCATGCGGCGGCAGAGATCAAACAAGCTGCGGAAAGGGCCACCGGCAAGGCGGGCTGCGACAATGTTCTCGATGGCCTGCTCGCCCAGACCTTTGATCGCCCCAAGACCAAAGCGAATTCGCCCGCCGACCACTGAGAAGCTCAGGCCCGACTCATTGATATCCGGCGGCAGAACTTGCTGCCCCGTCTGCCGAGCGTGCTGGATGTAATGGACAATCTTGTCCGTATCGTCCTGATCCGAGGTCAGCAAGGCCGCATAGAACTCGGTGGGGTAGAGCGCCTTTAAGTACGCAGTTTGATAGGTGATGAGGCCATAGGCGGCCGAGTGCGACTTATTGAAGCCGTACTCGGCAAATTTAGCCATTAATTCAAAGACGTCTGCTGCGACGGTGGCGTCCACCCCGCGCTCCACAGCGCCCGTGCGGAACACTTGGCCCCACTTTTCCATGTCCTCAGCGTTCTTTTTGCCCATGGCTTTGCGGAGGTTATCGGCCTGACCCAGCGTAAAGCCGGCCAGCACCTGCGCCGCCTGCATCACCTGTTCCTGATAGACGATGACGCCGTAGGTCTCCTTGAGCACCGGCTCCAAGTCAGGGTGCGGATATTCCACGGGTTCTCGGCCATGCTTGCGTTCGATGTAGCGCGTGTGCATGCCCATGCCCAAGGGACCCGGCCGATACAGGGCGCCCGAGGCGATGAAGTCCTCAAACACCGTTGGCTGTAGGCCCATGAGCATTGCAGTAAAGCCACTAGATTCACACTGGAAAATGCCGGCAGTGTCCCCCCGGGCTGCCACCGCAAAGGCGCGCGGTTCATCCAGGGCAATGAGGCTGATGTCCAGGGGCGGTTCACCCTCTTGTTTTTGTTCATTGATCAGCCGCACGCAGTGCTGAATCATCGTTAGGTTCTTCAGACCGAGGAAGTCGAACTTGACAAGGCCGGCTTTCTCGACGTCATCTTTGTCAAATTGCGTTACATTTTCGCCATTTAGACCGCGACCCACAGGCACGTGCGCCCACAAGGGTCCGCGGCCGATGACCACACCCGCGGCGTGCATACCGACATTGCGCAGCGCACCTTCCAGCAAACTCGAGGTGTTGATGAGGCGGGCGACTTCTGGATCTTGCTCAAAACGTTCGCGCAGACGCGGTTCTTTCTCCAAGGCTTCCGCAAGGTTCTTAGCCTCAGCGGGCACCAGACGCGCCAATGCATCCACCTCGCTCAGCGGCACGCCCAGGGCCCGGCCGGTGTCCCGCAGCGCACCCTTGGCCTTAAGGGTGCCAAAGGTGGCGATCTGTCCGACGCGCTCCTGCCCGTACTTCTCCGAGACGTACTTGATCACTTCGCCGCGACGGTCGACGCAGAAATCGACGTCAAAGTCCGGCATCGACACGCGTTCCGGGTTGAGGAACCGCTCAAAGAGCAGTTTGTAGGGAATCGGGTCCAAGTCGGTGATGCGCAGGGACCAGGCGACGATGGAGCCCGCACCCGAACCGCGCCCCGGGCCCACGGCAATGTCTTGTTCTTTGGCCCAGTTGATAAAGTCCTGGACGATGAGGAAGTAGCCCGGGAAGTCCATCTTCTGGATGATGCCGATTTCCCATTCCAGGCGATTGACATAGACATCTTCGTCAAACTCAATGTTTTTCTTGCGTAGTTCGCCAAATCGCCGATCCAGTCCTTCGCGGGCCAGCAAGCTGAAGTAGATTTGCTCCGTCATACCATCGGGCGCTGGAAACCGCGGCAACATCGGCGTGCCCAATTGCAGTTTGACGTTGCATCTCTGGGCAATTTCCAGCGTACGATCACAGAGTTCTTCATGCCCCGCAAAACGCCGCCTCATCTCCTGGGGCGACGCCAAGTCCAGTTCGTCGGTGGGCAGCGCTTCGTCTTCGCTGCGCGCCTGCACACCAAGGCCAATGCACATCAGCACTTCGTGGGCGCGGGCTTGGTCGGGCTTGTCGTAGTGGACGTCATTGGTCGCGACGCAGGGAATGTCGCATTCTGCAGCAAGTTCAATAAGTTGAGGGAGCAGCGTCTCGTGCTCCTGGAGGCCACCCTGCTGCACTTCGATGTAGAAGTCGCCGGGCGCAAACGTCTCTTTGTAGCGCAGCGCATGTTTGGCGGCCTCCAGCCTTTCGCCGCGCAGCAACGCATTGGCAATTTCCCCTGAAAGATCACCGGATAAACCGATGAGGCCCCCACTGTGCGCCTTGAGCAGTTCATGGCTGATGCGCACGTGACCGCCAGCAGGAGCGGTAAGATTTGCTTTTGAAATCAAGAAGATAAGATTCTGCCAGCCCTCATGGTCCTTGGCTAGCAGCGTCAGGTGGTGCACGCGCCGTACATGTTCACCGACCGGCCGGCTGGCAATGCCCAGGCAACACCCATAAATAGGTTTGATATTACCCTGTTTGCAGGCATTGGTGAACTCAATGGCGCCGTACAGATTGTCGTGGTCCGTCATCGCGATGGCGGGCGAGCCATGGGTTTGCGCGTACTTGACCATCGCCGCCGTACGGGTCGTGGCGTCGGCGATCGAGAACTGCGTGTGCACGTGCAAATGAACAAAGGACATCATTTTCCTGCAGCGAAATCAGGGGTTCAATGCGCCGCAAGGGAGTCGATCGGGCTAAGTCTGGGCGCGCTCCAGGGCCTTGGCTTCTTGCCACAGCGCCTCCAACTCGTCCAGGTCCGCCTTATGCGCATGGCCGTACTTGGCCTGGACGCGATCTTCCACATACTTAAAACGCTTGGTGAATCGATCCAGGGTTCCGCGCAGGCTCATCTCCGCGTCCACGTGCAAATGGCGGGCCAGGCTCGTCAGGGCAAACAGCAAGTCGCCCAATTCATCGGCGATTCGCGTCGGGTCGCCTTGGTCGATGGCGGCTTGGAGCTCGGCGCGCTCCTCGTCAACCTTGGCCCAGACGCCGGCCAAGTCTGGCCAGTCAAAGCCGATGCGCGCAGCCTTGTCGCCAATGCGCTGACCCCTCAAAAGTGCGGGCAAATTGCCGGGAACGCCGTCCAGAGCCCCCTTGCCTTCCCGGCGCTTCTGTTGCTCCCAGCGGTCCGGCTGATTGGCTGCCGTGACGGGCGGCGAGTCGCTCCATTGATCAACAGGATTCGCTAGTTCAGAGCGTGCGGCCGACGCGAACACGTGAGGGTGACGGCGGACCATCTTGTCGGCGATGCCAAGGGCTACGTCGCTAGCGTCGAACCACCCAGCTTCTTTGGTGATTTGCGATTGAAACACCACTTGCAGCAGCACGTCGCCGAGTTCTTCGCGCAGGGCCGCCACGGCCTTGGGGTCGGCGTCTGGCCACGGCAGGCGGGCCGGCAGGGCGCGCGACGAATCGCCTAAGTCATCAATCGCTTGAAGTAGTTCGTGCGATTCTTCGACTAGGTACGTTCTCAAGGACGCTAGCGACTGATCACGGTCCCAAGGGCAACCGTCCTGCGGATCTCGCAAGGCCTCCATGACTGACAAAAGACGAGCAAATCCATCGCGCGGGAGGGTTGCTGGGTCGCGCATGGCCTGGGCTCCGGCTTCAATTCACGGGCTTATTTCGCTGGCACGATTCGCCCGATTACTTCACCGGCGCCAGGGGATGCAGCGGTTGACCGTGATCACCAGGAGCCGCCGCTGTCGGGGTATTGCCCTGAAGAATCAGGGTACCAGCGCCATCGAGCTTGTGGAAATCGCCGCCGACCGGGGCCCAAGCGCCCATGTGACCGAGGTCGTGGGCGCCTTTGTCATCAATGCGGTAGATGTTCGCGGCGACCCGGGTTCCCGAGGCTGGCGCAGCCGAAAGGCCTAAACCTTTCCATGGGATCGAAGCCTCGACCGTCCAAGCCTTGTCAGGCGTCGCATCGCCGACCGTGCCGTCTAGGCCGATGGCGTGCTTCTCTCCGGATTCAAAGGCTTTGGCCGTCTGCCATTCCGGCTTGCGCGGGCCAACGAACTGGGCGTCAAAGCGAGCGCCGTTGGGGGCCCATTGCAGCTCGACGTATTTGCCTTCCTGGCCAGGCAGTTGCACGAAGAGTTCGATGACGTCGCCTTCCCACAGCGTGTCGTCATTGGTCTTGTGATCGTTCTTGATGTCGCTGTCCTTGGTTGTGGCCGTGAAGTACAAGTTCTCGTCATCCCAAAGCAAACGCGCGTTGGTTTGCAATTCCGCACTCAGCGGTCGTGCATCCGGTTGGCGAAAATCGGCCGTGCTGCGCGCCGACTGCCAAGAGGCTTCATCGATTTTTCCATCGATCACAGGGGCTTGTGCTGCCCGCACCACGACGTACTCGGGCGGAGCCACGGGGGGACGAGCTTGGGCTGCGGCGCCACCTGCTTTGGGATCAGCCGCTTTACCATCGCCACCGCCGATGTTCAGGGTCGCCATGAGGACGCGATCGTCGGGAAGTCCCTTACCCTGTTCGACTTTCAGCCGGCGATCCTGGTTGGACTTGGTGAGTGCGCCCCAATCGAAGAAGCCGACCAGCACTTGCGTGGGGCCGTCGGGCCAATCGGCGGGAACCTGGACGTTGACAACATCGCGAATGATTTCGCCTTTTTTCCAGTTGGCGACCGGGTACAGCCCGCCGACACCATAGTGGTCCAAAGGCAGACGACGCTTACCCACGGCTTCGAAATGAACAAATACCTTCCAGTCGCCGTGCACAGGTTCATCGACGCGCCAGTACATCGCCAAATCAAAGGAGCCGCCCTTCTTGACTTCGCCTTTGATATCATAGCCTAGCAGCGTGATCTTGTCCTCGAACTTGATCTCCTGCTTGTTCTGCACGGCGGGCGGCGCAGCCAGGATATTCTCAGCGATCTGCTGTTCCTGATCCTTGGTCAGCACGATGTTCTGTCCGGCCGGGCGACGACAGCCTTCAGCCGCGGCGAGCGAGATCAGGGCCAAACCAGCGGTCAACAAGCGTGCAGAGCGCGACGGAGTCTTGTACATGCCTTGAATTCTCCTAAGTTGTGCCTGGGCTACGCCCAAACGGAGCGCGTCGCTAGGATGAGCCCAGCGCATGCCCAGGTCTGTGCGAGTGTGCACAAACGGGGCAAGTTCATTCAGAAACGCGCGGCTGTCGCGTCCAGGTCGGGGCTGAGCACCTTGCCCAATTCGCGGCCTGTGTCGTTACAGCTGCCTGAAAATCCACAGCTTTCGCCGCGGGAAGCCGCCGAAGGGCTGTGGCAGCCCATCCGGTGCGGGCCCGAGAATAGCGGAGTCCAGGCCAGCCTTCAATTGCACAGGCCAACTGGCGCTGCGTCGGTGCCACTGCGGCGCTCCAAAGGGCTGCCCTTGTTGTTGCATGAGCTTGAAATTAAGGAGGTTGTTGGCTAGACCTCTGGGACCAGCCTGTGCCCTCAAGCGCTGCGACCTACCGGGGCCCAGCCGTTTGCCCAGGAGCGGCAATGCGGCCTGCCCGGGCGATCAGCCTTCGAGCAGTTCCTCGAGCAGTTGGCGATGCCCACCGGCCTGCAGTTTGCGCAGCGCGCCCGTTTCGATTTGACGGATGCGCTCACGAGTCAAGTTGAACATTTCGCCAACTTGTTCCAGGGTTAGGCCATCGTCGTGGCCGATGCCAAAGCGCAGTTTGAGCACGGCCTCTTCCCGCGGGTGCAGCCGCGTCAGCGCCCGCCGCGTCTGGTGCTGCAAGTCGCGCTGCATGCAGACGTCAATGCCGCGCTGAGCGTTGCTATCTTCAACAAAATCAGACAACTGTGCGTCATCTTCACCGACTGGGGCATCCAAGGACAGCGGCGCGCGCACCATGCGCAGGATGGTTTCGACCTGCTCAATGGGCTGTTCTGCGCGTTGGGCCAACTCGTCCACAGTCGGCTCGCGGCCCAATTCCTGTTCCATCAGCGAACGTTCGCGCATGATTCGGTTGAGTGCCTCAATCAGGTGCACCGGAATGCGGATCGTGCGCGCAGAATCGGCGATCGAGCGGGTGATCGACTGGCGAATCCACCAAGTGGCATAGGTCGAGAACTTGTAACCCCGCTGCCACTCAAACTTTTCCACCGCCTTGATGAGGCCAATGTTGCCCTCTTGCACCAGGTCCAGCAGCGCCATACCGCGGTTGAGGTAGCGCTTTGCGATCGACACAACCAGGCGTAAATTCGCTTGAATCATGGTGGAACGCGCTTCGGCGATCACATTTTGTGCCTTGCGAACGCGGCGAAGATCCCGCGCGGCCTCTTCGGCGCCATACCCATAGGCAGCAATTGCATCCTCTAGGGCCGACGCGGACTCATGCAAAACTTGGATTTGACGATGCTTTTCCGTGCGCGCGCGCTTGACCGGCGGCGGCAACTCGGCCAGATCTGCCCTTCGCAGGCCGGCGTCTTCCAGGGCCCGCCGCAACCGCTGCTCCGCACGGACCACGGCGCGAGCCTGCTGCGTGAACAGCTCTAGCGCGTGAGTGATCAACTTCTCACCGGTGCGATCCTCCCAAAATGTTCGGTACTTAGCGCGAATAGCTTGGCTGAGTTCGTCCGAGCGGTACCCCGGCGCGCAGGGCAGTCGACAGCGCTCAACTTCCTTGTCCAACTCAAGGACCCGGTCGCGAAAGCGCTCGGCCCGGGCCAGCGTGGTGATCCGGGCGTCGCGGTCCTTCCAGGCCTCGGCATCGGTCCACATTTTGAGGAGTTCATGGTCCGTCGCCATGTCTACGGGGACCGTTGACAGCAGGGGCTGGCAGGCCGCCACACGTCCCAAGGTTTCCAGGATATCGGCCGACGACTCTTCGATGCGGCGCGCCACATCCGCTTCGCCTTCGCGCGTCAGCAGAGAAACACGGCCAATATACTGCAAATACAGCATCGTCGGGTCCACGTGATCCTGGGCGGGCTCTTCTTCGCCACGGCGGGGTTGCTTGGGCCCGGCGTCGCCCGGGGTTACGGGCTCGATCTCGTCAAAATCAGCCATGACTTCAACCTCTTCCAGCAATATGTCGTCGGCGGGACGGGCAGTTTTGGCGCGGGCTGGAGCATTCATGGGTCACCTTCCGTCGATCGGGTGGCTGGACATTTGGGGCGTGGCGTCTGCGCCGGGCGGGGTCATGAGGTCTGGGATCGGATGCGTCGCGGTGCAAGACGCGTGTTCCTTGGATGATGTTCAGGGAGCCTTGGTTGCAAGATAGCCTGCGCTTGCACTTGAACCAGGTCCTGCTGCTGTTCCGGGTGCGGTCCGCACGGGGCCTTCACCAAGCCTCACCATTGGCTGCAAAGAGGTGTTGCAAAGGTCGAGCCAGATTTGCTAAGAGAATATAATCTGCAAAAAATATAGGGTGTTGCGCCAATGATCGTCATCGTGGCGGTGTTGCCGGATGCGGCAAAACCTGACATTGGTGTCATGCCCCTGCTGCCGCAACGGCCACGCAGCAAGGCCAGGCAGCGCGCCACACGCTACAACATCATGCGATTTCAGCTAATTTTTGCCCGGGGATGCTAGTGATCTGGATGTCGCGGTAGTGCGCGGCGCAGGCGCGCTTGGTAGCGAGTTGCGCAACTACTCTTGATCACCAAGAAATTTGGCGGGGCTAACTTGGCTGGCCAGGGTGTCGCAGCGGTCCAGCAGTGCTTGGGCCTGCTCCTTACGACCGACGCGCATGAACAAGGCGGCGTGGGCCTGCAGACATGCCTGCAATTCATGGGTTTCGCCCGCCTGCTGGAGACTGTCCGCGGCGCGGGTGTAGGCGTCGGCAGCCGCTTCGATTTCGCCGCCGTCTGCAAGAATATCGCCAAGATTTCTATGACTTGCTGCCCTGGTCCGCACGACATCGCAGGATTGCGCTGCTGCGACGCTGCGACGTGCCCATTTCAGCGCGCGATCGTGGTCGTTGCGTTGGCGGGCAGCGACTGACAAGTTGCGGGCAGCGTCGGCCAAAATGGCGTGATCGCCAAGCCTTCCAGACCCTTCCACAGCCTTGTACAGGAGCGCTTCGCCGTCTTCGAGCCGTCCGGCCAGTAGCAGTACTTCTCCCAAATTGTTCTGGACCAATGCCTGCATACGGCGATTGCCCACACGGCGGGCCGTGTCCGAGGCCTCTTCCATACACGCCACGGCCGCGTCGATCGCCCCAGACGCCACATGCACCATGCCCTGGGCGCTAAGGGCTTCAAACAGGCCGACCAAATTCTTTCGATCCCGTTGCATTTGCACGGCTTTTTCGAGGTAGCCCCGCGCCTGTTCCAGGTGTCCGAGCGACAGCGACACCAAGCCAAGATTGGCCAACGTGTAGCCAAGATTGGTGCGATCACCCATTCTTTCGCGGTATTGGGCCGCTTTCTTGAGGAAGCCGAGGGCGGCCTTGGTGCGACCAGAAGTCCAATAGGTGCGGCCGACGTCATCGCAGGTGGACGCCAAGCCGCGGTAATCGCCAACAGCCTCAAAAAGCTTAAGTGCTGCAGCGAGTTGTTCTAATGCTGGTTGGGCCTTGCCCTGAAGACGGAACAGGCGTCCTAGGCGCAACAGCGCTTCGGCACCCCGGCCTCGAGCACGAAAACGCCAAGCAGTTTCAAGGGCATCGCGGTAGGATCGTTCCGCATCTGCCCAGTGGCCGTCGTGTTCATACAGGCGCCCGAGGCCAATCGCGGCCGCCCATTGCACATGGGCGTAGGTCGCAGGAACCAGGGAGCGCGCCTTCTCTAGGAGCATCTTGGCGTCTGGATTGCGAAATTCTTCGGCAGCCTGTTCGCCTGCTGACAGGTAGAGGTGGGCCGCGTGCACCGGGTCGCCGGCCGTGAGCCATAGGGGTGCGAGGACTTCTGCCAACTCCGAACTGCGTTGACGCGCGACCATCTGCAGCCACACAGCGGCGCACAAAGAAAGTTGTTGTAGATCTGCGGGTTGGTGCAGTTCCATGAGCGATTCGCGGTCGCTTTCTTCCACCAACCGATACGCCGTTTCGTGGGGCAGAGGCCCCTGGCGTTCCGGAACAAGAATGCTGCGTTCGGCCAGGGCATGACAGGCTTTGCGCACCCGCTCCGGCGTTGAATCCTTGTCGAGTTCGCTGACGTTGCGCACACCGTCGCTGCCCTCGCGGCGGAGCATGGCAACCACACCGCCGAGCCAGAATCGTGTGCCAAACACCGCGCCCATGCTCAGGATTTGTAGCTGCAAATCCGTGAGGCCACCAAGCCGTGATCCACGACCGGAAACCAAGCCACCGCGGGAGGCCAATTCGGCCAGCTTCTCGGCGTGCAGGCGCCATGTGCCATCAACAAGAGAAATAGCCTCATTTTTCGCAAGTTGTTCGATCTCATCGAGCAGCGTGCCCGGCCGACCGCTGGCGTGGTTGATCAAGACGGTCAGGTCCTCTGGCCTGACGTCCTGCACGCCCTTGAGCGCGTGATTGGCAATGGCTGTCATGACTTCGTCGCTAAGGGCGTCGAGTTCTACGTGCGGCAACTCGCCGAGCCAAGGCCGCCGGACCAAGCCGCGGCGATCGACAGCGACCACCAGCACAGTCTGCGCTTCCAAGTTGTCCTTGTGTAGTTGCGATATAAAATCAAGGCTTTCTGCGTCACCATCGCCGGCATCGTCCAAGATCACGACCGTCTGCGGCGCGGCCAAATCGCGGGCCAGCAGGTTGTACAACGCTTCGCGGGCGCGTCGGGCCTGTTCAGCCTGATCTTCAAAGTCGATGTCGTGCTCCTGCCAGAAGCGAAAGCCCAACATCGGCCCACAGGTACGGGCAACTTCGGCGCCCGCGGGATCGCCATAGAAGGCTTCGACGCTGCGCTCGAATCGTTCGCCAGCGATCGTGCCCCCGAGGTAGTCAGGAATGTCGAATCGAAGGCGAAGTAGGCGTTCAATCAAGGAAAACGGGCGGTGCGCCCCTTGACCGGAACTGACCAGAAAGCGGGCGCCGGGCAATTCACGGTCCAAACGTTCGCGAACAGCGACGACTACACTGGAGCGGCCGCTGCCGTCTTCGCCATGGACGGCGAACGCAGCTAACTTCTTAGAATGAATGCCATTTTTTACGGCATCGACAATCGTGGCAATTTCACGATCGCGACCAGAAAGTGCAATGCGTTCAACTTCTTGTTTGCTTCCCTGGGTGTCGGCGGACTTGTCGCCTTGCTTCCATGGCAGGTCAAAACGGGCCACGTTGGCACTGCCGCGCGAAGCGTCTGTTTGGCCAGCTTCGAGCAAGTCTGCGTCATCAAAGAACTTGCCGACTACATCGTCGGCCGCGCCGTCGACCGAGCCTTTCAGGGGTTGCAGGCACACTTCGCAGAAGCGGAAGGAGCTGATATTGTTATGTCCGCATCGTGGGCACTGCATGAAATTCGCGCTCCGATGGCTGCGCAACGGCTCAGCCTGAGCGGCCAATTTGGCCTGGATCCGCCCCACAAGGCAACCAGTGGCCAATGTCTGAGCCGCGTGCTACGCTCTAATGGCGTTAAGGAGCCGGTCCCCCTGGATTGGCCAAAGGAAACTGCGATGTTCGGTCTCCGCCTCTTGCATCACCGCGCCCTGGCTCTGGCGGGTCTGCTTGCTTTTGCTGTATTCGCCTGGGGTTTTCGCCCGTTTACGCCCGTGACGACGGTCTGCCCGACCTGCGCCGAAAAGGGCGACCGGGTGATCTTTCCGGATGGCAAAGTCCTGATTTGCGACGTGATTGCCAAGAACCAAGATGGTTACGTCCTGCAGAAGTACGGCGAATTGCGCTTTGTGCAGTTTCCCGAGATCGCCAAGATCGAATGGGTTTCGGGCAAAGAACCTGTAGGTTTAGGCAATTACGACCAGATCCTGATTCACAACAAGGAACAGACGGTCCTGCACGGCACGCTGATCGAAGTGGAAGCCGGCAAACCGCTGTCCATGCGCAGCCCCAAGGGGCAGGTGTATCAGGTCATGCCGCCGCAAGTTCTGGTGTATTATCAGCGTGGTGTGCGTAAAGCGGCGCCCATGAAGGTCGAATAGCCGGCCCAGGTGCAGGCGCCCATTGGAAACTTCTGACATGACAAACGAATTTCCTCGGGCTCCTGGGCAGCAGGCCGCGAGCTTGCCGGTCTATACCCAAGCGCAAGGCCTGATCGATGCCGTGCGCCACCATCAAGTCGTGATCGTGGAAGGACCGACAGGCTGCGGCAAAACGACGCAAATTCCCCAGATCTTACTGCGGGCCGGCTTGGTCAATGGCTGGGTGGGCGTGACGCAGCCGCGACGGATCGCTGCCGTGTCGGTCGCCGCGCGAATTGCCGAAGAACAGTCGGTGTCCCTAGGCGCGGAAGTTGGCTATACGATTCGGTTTGACGACTGCACGAGCCCGCAGACGCGCGTGCAAATCATGACCGATGGCATCCTGCTGCAGGAAGCGCGCAAGGATCCCGATTTTTCTCGCTATGGCCTTTTGATTATTGACGAAGCCCACGAGCGCACCCTCAACATCGACTTTTTGCTCGGACTTTTGTGCGACGTGCTGCCGCGACGTCCCGATCTGCGCGTGATCGTCAGTTCCGCGACGCTACAGCCCGGTAAGTTTGTTGATTTTTTTCGGGAACACGTCCTGGGTGCCACGGTGCCGGTGGTGCAGATCGATGCGCGGCCTTTTGCGGTCACGATGGTCTATCACCCCGTTCATGCTGAACAAGCAGAGCAATTGGCGGACGCCGTGGCCGGTGAGGTTATGCAAGTTCACCGCAGCCGGCAACCGGGCCACGTGCTGTGCTTTCTGCCCGGCGAAGATGCCATTAAGCGCACGGTCACGAACCTAGAACGCTTGCATCTCAAGGACATGCTGGTTCTGCCTCTGTATGGCGCCCTCAAGCGCGAGGACCAAGAGCGCGTGTTTCTGCCTGCGCCCGGACAGCGAAAGGTCATTATTGCCACCAACATCGCAGAAACCAGCATAACGATTGATGATACGCGCTTTGTGATCGATTCCGGCCTGGCCAAGGTGCCGCGCATGGCTGGGGCGGGCCTGACGGTGCTGCGGGAAGAAGGCATTTCTCAGGCCTCGGCGGACCAGCGCGCGGGTCGGGCGGGGCGAACGGCTCCGGGTACCTGCATTCGGCTGTACACGCAGGAAAGCTACCGGCGGCGGCCGCGCTTCACCGACGAGGAGGTGCTGCGGCTGGACCTGTCCGAAGTGGTGCTGCGTCTGTGCGACCTAGGTCTGCGGGATGTAGAGCGTTTTCCGTTGCCGACGCCCGCGCCCTTGCGTCGCTTGCACGCGGCCTTGCAGTCGCTCCAAGAGATGGGTGCCCTGGATGCCGAGCGAAAGCTGACAGAAATTGGGCGCTTGATGGTGCCTTACCCCCTTTCGCCGCAGTTGGCGCGCATGGTCGTGGAGGCGGGAAAGAGCAGTCCCGATGTCCTGCTGGAAGTGTTGATGATCGCTGCGCTTCAGTCGACGCGCTCGCCCATTCTGTATCCGCCCGGGCGCGAAGACGAGGCGCGGCGCAGTCAGGCGCGCATGGCCCATCCGCTGGGCGATGCGATGACGGCTGTCCACTTGGTGCGCAGCTGGCAACATGCTGAAGATCGCGAAGCTTTTTGCCGCAAGACTTTTCTAGACCCAGCTGCAATGAACTTCATCGACAGTGCCTATCATCAACTCGCTGATATTAGTCTGCGTTTGGGGCTTGGTGACGGATCGGGCGGCGAGGCTGTTGCTGCTGTTCGCTGTGTAGTTGCTGGATTTCAAGCCAATTTACTCTGTTCGCGCGGCCGTTGGTTTGAGGGCGCTGGCGGCGATGACCGTATCTTCGTCCACCCGTCGAGCGCCCTGTACAACGTGCAGACGCGCTTTGCGGTGGCGATGGAAATCGTCATAGGCACAAGGGCTTATGCGCGGCAGGTGTCTCTGGTGCGCCCGGCGTGGGTGCTGGAATTTCGCCCCGATTTGGCCGAGCGCTGGGGACTGCGCGGGGAACGGGCTGTGCAGGAACACGGCGCTAAGGAACACGGGCAAGCTCTTGCAATTCAACCGAAAACGCTGCAACTTGGCGATCTGGAGTTGCCGGTTCAGGGAGGCAAGCACAAAGGGCGCATCGAATTGCCGGCAGAACTCCTGCAGCAGCTGCAGTCCGTGGATATTCAAGCATTACCTGCATCTGCCAAAGGACTGCAGGCGCGTATCGTGCAGAACGCGGTCGATGGCGAGCGGGTCTTTGCCCAAGGCACGCCGCTGGCCGCGCTGCTGGCGATGCTGCCGGTCCTGCCGATTCCGGCGCCGGATGCGGATTTGCGCTGCACCGTGCCTGAGGGTGCCCTGCTCGAATTGGACATCAACCAGCACACATTGCAGCGGTTTTTGCCGAGTCTGCTCAAACCCATGCGCCCCATGCACGGCAAGAGGCCCGGCTGGGTGATGCTCGTGGGCAATGGCGGTGGCGGCTACTGGTATGAAGTCGGGCCAGATTTTCGCGAGGTCGTCGAGACTACAGCTATTTCACTCGAAGACTTGCAGCAAAACCTGCCCGAAGGCGATGCGCTCCATCCCGACGTGGCGGTGCAGATCGCGCGGTTGGCGGAACTTGTCCAGCGCATGCACGCTGGCAAAGCCAAACGGAATTAGGCCTTCGCTGTGCCGGGGGGCTGGCAGCAGAAGGTCGTGAAACTCAATCCTTTGACCTAGAACGTGTAGCGCAGTCCCGCGGTGCCGGCATAGGAACGGCTGGCCACACCGGTATCGTCGATGTCATTTTGCGTGGCAACTGCGCCAGAAAGCTTCCAGTTCTTGCTGATCTTGTAGCCAATTTTGAGGGCAAACGATCGGTAGCTGCCGCCGTCATCCACATAGCGGGCGTAACCAGCGCTCGCGGTCAGGCGCAGATCGCCCCAGACATGGCTGATAGAAGTGCCAGAATTCCAAAGAAAAGGTGCGATAGCGACGCCGGTACCAAACGACGCGCCGCCAATCTTGCGACCAGCCGCCGCCAAGTTGAAGTAGCCAGCGGCATTGGGGTCGCTGCTGTAGAGAAAGTACGCGCCAAAGATGGAGAAATCGGTTTTCTCGCGCCAAGTCTGCGTCCAATCCAAGGTCACGGGGACCACCAGCAGGGAATCGGCTTCTGCTTTGAGCAAGGCAGTCACCGTTTTGCACGTCTTCTTGAGGGCTTTGTCGGCACTGGCACCAACTCCTTGGCAGCTAGCTAGGAGCTCCGCGCGCGTGTGGGTGTTGCCCTGTCGATCCTCATATTGTTGAAGGGTTTGCTGAGTCGTGACCCAGTTTGGGCGCGCGGCCAGGGTCAGTTCCCATTGCCAAGGACCGCTTCCCGCCGTGTCATAGGCCAGCGACAGGTTGGAACCGATGGAAGATGCTTGGGCTTTGAGCAGGGCGGGCGCCTCTTCACTGCCAGCTGGCGTCAGCTTGGTGGCCTTGACGGGCAGCACCAGGGTCGTGCTGGTCAAAGTGGTGGACTGCGGCGACCAAAGCGCACCGACATCCAGCGTCCAGTGCGGGTCGACGTCTTCCTGAGACGTTTCGCCATCTTCGTCGACAACCGTCGTGGTATGCCCCGCATCCGGAATCCAGCTGGCGTCAAGGGTCAAGGCGTAGACATTGCTTTCTTTTTCTTGCTTTGCGTAGGCATCACCCACGTGCGAGGTTTGGGGCCTCGTCAAGCCAAAGGAAGTCAGGATCATCCAGGCGGTGCTGACATCGACCTGGCTCGACACGGTTGTTCCGTTGCTGCCACTGGCTGAATTGTCTGCTGTTGCAGGTGTTTGCGAAGCGGTGGCGGACATAGAGACGCTGTCTGCCCGCGCCGGAACGGTCCACAGCAACGAGGTCAGCGCCCAGCACAGGGCGAACCGGAAACTTGAAATCAGGTGGATTTTCAGCGAACTCATAGCTGACACGGGCCCTCCCCGTACGTTACGGCCGGCGATCGTGGACCGCAAAAACGTCTAGCGGGGACCCTACCATGGCCGCAAAGCCAAATAGAATCCCCGCCAGAGGGCGATGTCAGAACCGGACAAGCCGCTCCTAACTCACCAAAGAAACCAGAGGCTTACTTGGCCTCGGCCTTCTTCTCGGCCTTGTCGGCCTTTTTCTCAGCCTTGTCAGCCTTCTTCTCGGCCTTGTCGGCCTTCTTCTCGGCCTTGTCAGCCTTCTTCTCAGCCTTGTCGGCCTTCTTCTCGGCCTTGTCAGCCTTCTCAGCCTTGGCCGGAGCTGCGTCCTCAGCGAAGACGGGGGCGGAAATCAGACCGAGGGCAACGACGAGCGAAAGAATGGTACGCATGTTAGGAACTCCTTGGAAGTAGGCAGAAAACGTAAACTTCTTAGGCAAACCCTCTCCGGAGCCGGCCAAGAAACTGGCAATCGCCAACGCTTTCTGTGCGGTAAGCCACCGCGGGGCCTGAGCGGGCGAACCCACTGACACTGCAGGACCACCGACCTGGTGGGCTGCGAAGGGAACTGGCGGTCGGTCGCTCGGACCTTCCATACCTATCGACACGCCTGCCGGCAAAAGGTGAAAACGGTGTCGTCGATTTGTTGATGCAAACCTATAAAATAAATCAAAACAAAAGGTTGCCTGGGTGGGGTCCAGGCACCTTCCAGCTCAGTCGGTGTGATTTGTAGGGTTTGCGCGCCCGGGGTGGACATGGCACAGTCAAGCCGATGTTGGAGGTTGCATGATGAATACGCGATGGTCAGTGCGAAATGGTGCCTCGTTTGGTCAATGGTTGGGTTTGCTTTTTGCGGCTTTTCTTACTTTTCAATCAGTTGATGCCTGGGCCGACTTTTGCAACGGCAAGCAGAATGGCTTGTGGTGCGACGGCAACAACCTCGACAACTGCCAGGGCAACAAGATTGCTTCGAGCCAAGCCTGCGCCAATGGCTGCCAGTCGAACCCGCCCGGGGTTGCCGATGCCTGTAAAGCAGGTAGCGGTTTCTGCTCAGGAAAAATGAACGGGCTCTGGTGCAACGGCAACGATCTGGTCAACTGCAGCAACGGCAATACCAGCAGCAGCCAGAGTTGCCCCAATGGCTGCCAGTCCAATCCCGCTGGCGTTGCGGATGCCTGCAAAGCGGCCTCGGGCCCATGCAGCGGCAAAGCTGACGGCGCTTGGTGCAGCGG
>CAIMEY010000066.1 GCA_903840165.1 uncultured Myxococcales bacterium
ATCGCCGACCTCGAAACGCCAGCAGCGCTAGACCGAGGCCAATGGGGCACGTTGGGCATTTTGGCAGAGGCAGCAATCGGTTGGATGCTGCCAGGTGCTTTGGACCTGCTGATTGGACCGCAGGCCAGACTCACGCTCACTGTGCATCGACACGGCGGTGCCGCAGTGACCGCGGCCTTGGCAATGGCAGGGCTGTTCATGCTACCGGCAGCCCCCAAGTTGTTGACCAACAAGCGAATTCAGCAGCCAATCCTGACGTGGCCACAGGCGGCGCAGGTCGACTGGAGCACCGTCCTGCTGCTCGGCGGGGCTCTGTCCCTGGCCGACCAAGCGTTTGCAACCGGTCTGTCGGCATGGCTGGGCGAATTTGTCCTCAAAATAACCTTTATTCATAGTGGGTTAGCTCTAGTGTGGCTCTTCGCGCTGGCAACGGTCTTGCTTGCGCAGTGGGTGCCGGCGACCGCGGTGGCCGCCCTGCTCTGCCCACTAGCCGTCATGAGCGCGCAGCAACTCGGGTTATCGCCTGTCGCTCCTTGTGTGGTCGTTGGTCTGCTGGCGTCGATGGGCCTAACTTTGCCCTTGTCCAAGCCGAGCAACGCGGTGGTCTTCAGCACCGGCTTGGTTTCCCGTACCACGCTGATGCGCCTAGCGCTGCCGCTTGACATCAGTGCTGCTGTGCTGGGCGCGCCCTGCGTCTGGTGGGCCACGCGCGCCCTAGGGCTCTGAGCTAGGCAGTTGCTTGATCTGCTGGGCAATTCGAACTTCCCGGGGGGCCCCAAACAGGTGCACGATGAGCAAGGCTCCACTGCCGGCCAGCAGGATCACCGGCAGCCAAAACCACTGAGGAAATGGCACGACGCGCCCGTTTTGGTCCAGCCAGTTGGCTGACCGCGCGCGATCAAACAACAGCAGGCCCCAAGTCCCCGACGTCAGCAAGGCAACCAAGGTGGCGGACAGTCGGCGGACGAAGCCAGCCTCGACTGGCCAACGCATGGAATTTCCTACAAGGATCAGCGCGCAGAGACCGGCCAGTCCGTAGACTTGCCAGTCGGGCAGCGCCGCTTGCCAAGCAATCCAAGTAACGACAATCGTGACGCCTACTTGCAGCATCATGGCGATTCGCAGAAACCAATCGTGCCCAGCCATCAGTTCTTGAACCGGTGCCATAGCCAAGTCCGCAAGGGCGTGGATGGCAGCATGTTCATCTGTACTTTCAAGAGATTGCGCTACCTCGACGCTGGCAGCGACGTTCGGCCCTAGCGTGGCCGGCGAGGTATGCGTGCTGGCAGCCTCTGGGGAAATGTTTCGTTTGGGGTTGGCGGGCGCGTTCATCGGCGGCACGATGGCACGCGCGCAAAGACCGGGCAACTTTCTCGGCGCTCGGTGGTCGGAGGCAATCATGGATTCGGACATTGTCCTTTGGGGTGGCCTGGATCCGGCTGGCGAAGCGGGTCTGGCAGCCGACCTAGAAATGTGTAATTTCATGGGCATTCAACCGCGAATCGTCCTGACGGCCCGCACTGCCCAGCGAACAGGCGTTTGGGTTGACGCCTGGGCGGTGGACGGCGACGAAGTATCGCGAGTCACGGAGGCTTTGCCGAAAGCCGCCTATGGCCGGCGCGCTGTCAAGACGGGCATGCTAGGGTCAATCGCCAATATGCTGCTATGTAAGAGGTTTTGCGGAGAGTCGGGCTTGCCCCTGATTGTAGACCCGGTGTGGCGGGCGTCGTCCGGCGGTTCGATGTGGCCGACCGACGACGAAGCCGAGGTGCGGGCGGCGATGCTCAACGACCTGCTGCCGGGGGCGACTTGCGTGACGCCAAATTGGATGGAACTACAATGGCTTACGGGTTTGCTATACAATGACCTGGACGGCGCAGTGGCGGCGATGCGCATCCTGCCCTGCCCGGTTGTCCTCAAAGGCGGCCATGCGCCCGACCACAGATTGGTCGGCGTGGACCTTCTCTGGGACGGTGAGAAACTCCATGTCTATGAACCAGTTGCGCGGGCATGGCCTCGCGGGCTTCGTGGGACCGGCTGCCGGTTCGCCACGGGTCTTGCAGCCGGCATAGCACGACGGCAGGGGCTGCCTGCGGCGGTCGACGGGGCCAAGGGGGGGCTGCGAGATTTGGTCGAGAAACGGGCTTGTATATCAAGGGTCTAGTATGTTGAATTTACTAGCCAACCTCGACCGACGAGTGAAAAGGCACCCAGAGCCGCGCCACCTCAGACCGGCAAGGTTCGGCGGGGCCCGCGCTACCGATTTGCGTGAGCCGACCGCAATAAAGCCCGTCAAACCCGTGTTAGAACACCGAGTTCGCAGTTCCTTCCCGGTCTGGCCAGATTGCATTTGCTTTCAGTTTTAAGGAGTTGCATCGCCCGAGCCCGCGACGGCTAGCTCGCCGAGTCCGTCCGAACCCGCAGTGGCGTGCCGATGGCAGACATGGAGTGTGTTTGCTACCTGGCGCATCAAGTTGTAGTTCCAACCGATAACTGGGCCAAAGTACATGGGAAGCGAACATGTTGGCGCAGAAACGTCGTGGCGAATGAGGCTTAGCACGCGCTGCACCTAGGCCGGCGGTGCGATCGTGCCGGCCTAGGTATCGACGCGATCTAGTTGGCCGAATAGCCGTGCTTCTTGAAGTTGTCTTCAACCTGCTCAGCGGTCGGTGAATGCCCCTTAATGACCTTTGCGACGCTGTAGTTGCCGATGTCGTCGGCGATCGACTTGTTCAGTTCGATCGCGCTGGAGAACAGAGCGGGAACTTCGTCCTCTTCAAAGATCGCCTTCCACGGACACGCCGGCTCGCAATTTGTGCAGTCGATGCACTCATCCGGATGAATAAACAACTGGTTAGGCACTCCAGAGTCTGGGCCCTTGGCCTCGTAGATGCATTCGACAGGGCAAACGTCGGCGCAAGCTGTATCTTTGCAATCGACGCACAAGGCAGTGATGATATAAGCCATTGAATCCTCGTGTTTTACTAGCTGAGTACGTTCGTGGCGCGACGCGCTCCGAGTTGGCCGCGGCACGGTGTCGCGACCTGGGCTGCAAACCCTGGGCGGGATGATGGATCGTCTTGGGACGTTTGTCGAGCGCGCCCGGCCGGGGGAAGTCGCCATTGTATATCAAACCCCTAACTCCTCTATTTTAGGCTCCTTTTCGGCATCACCATCCCCGATCCTCCCCCACAGCCCGTCGACCGCCGCGTCCCGAATCAGCCACGGCCCCGGCGGCAGGAACGAGTACGCGGGCAACTTCGGCG
>CAIMEY010000067.1 GCA_903840165.1 uncultured Myxococcales bacterium
CCGCGGAGTCCTCTCCACTTTCGCCGTGCCAGACTTGGCACGGCTCATGCGCTGCGCGCACCGCGGAGTCCTCTCCCCGCCCGCGCGTGCAGGCTCACGCCTGCGTTCAGCCGGTTGCCCGGCTACAAAGTCCACAATGCCGAGTGCTTTCCGGTAACCCGGAAAGGACTTAGGGTTATGTGGACTAGATTGCACGCACCGCCGTCACCGAAACGCCGCCAGGCGCGTCTTATGCTTGGTCCCGTTCACCGGTCGGCAGCTCGCTTGACCCGCGCGGTGGGGCCTCCTACGTTGCAGCTATGGCGTTTGCCTCCTCGATCTCCAGTTCAGACTCGCAAGCTTCGTGGCGGTCCCGCGCGATCGGTGGCCTGCGCGTTGTGCTTTCGGCAGCGGCCGGCCTGATTCTTGCCCTTGGCCTTTTTGCCCTGCTGACCTGGATGACTCACTTTGAGGTGGATAGTCATCTTCGTGAAATCATAAGAGAAAAAGCTGTCAAGTCAGCCAAGGCGAGGGCGGCACACGATGGCATTCACAGCAAGGTCGCCTTCCGCACGCCCGACGCGCTGCGAGAAAAGATCGAAAAACCAAAGGAAATTCCGTCAGAAACCGAGCTTACCCACCAAGTGGTCGAGACGGCCAAGCCCCTGATCGAGCAGAAGCCGGACGTAGCTAACTATCTGAGCAACCACGATAATAAGACGGATCGCGAGCAGAAGAGCTTGGGCAAGAAGCTGCCGGGGCGGGACCTCGGCAAAGCCTTGCTGCACGACCCGTCGGCGCTGCAGAGCCCGCAGTCGACCAGCAAGGATCCGACGCAAATCGCTGATAAACCCCATAAAATGGTCAAGGGTCAGTCTGGATCGGAGCAGCAAGACGCTGACGCTCGGCCGCCCGACGAGGGGCAAGGGCCGGCGCCCGTGGCCGACGCAGGGCAGACAAGGCGATCTGGTTCACCCGTGGTCCGTGGCAAAGACGACGGATTGCTGCTTCCAGCGACGTCGCCGGGCAATATCCTACATAATATTCAGGCCTTGTCTGGGAATCCCGGCAACAATGACTACCTGCCCGACGTCGAGGATGAGGGCGACACAAACATCCTCAATACCCGTCGTTTCAAGCATTTCGACTTCTTCCAACGCGTCAAGGACCGGGTCGCGGGCCAATGGGAACCCGGTGCCGTGTGGCGATCGCGCGATCCGACCGGGCAGCGCTTTGGCGTTCGACCTAGGCTGACCGTCTTGAGGGTGACGCTAGACCCTGAAGGCGCGCTCAAACGCATGACTGTGTCCAAGGAGTCCGGATTGGTCTTCCTGGATGATGAGGCAAAACGGGCATTTACGGCTGCGGCGCCTTTTCCCAATCCGCCTCATGAGATGGTCAAGAACGGTGAGATTGAGTTTCAGTTCGGCTTCATGTTTGAAATCAGTTCACAGCGGTTCAAGTTTAAAATGCCAACGGAATTCCAATGATGGCGGGGCGGTATTGCTGAATTTGCTGCATGTTCTTGGCTCGCCGCGCCAGTTCCTCTTGCATTGCGCGATGTTGAGCCTGCGCGGGCGGCATTGGGCCTACTGCCTAACCGTTGTGGGCCTGTTGCTGGGCAGCGGCATCGCTTGGCCGCTTCACGCGCAAACACCCGTGGCGCCAGCGGCCTTGGCCCCAGCGTCTTTTGCTGAACAAGCGCAGGGGCTTCGCCAACATCTGACCTTGCACGACGTCGACCCAGACCGGTTGCGCCCCCTGGAGCGACTGACACGGCAGGCCGTCGAACAGGTGCAACAAGAGCTGATGACGAGGCTTTCTGGCGATCTGTACGTTGAGTACGTCGGCTCGCCGGAGGCCTTCAAGCAGGTGACCGAGGCGCACGGTGCCCCGGGCTGGCCGGAGAACTGGATCGCCGGGCTTGCCCTGCTGGACCAGGACAGAATTGTCGTGCAAGTCAATGGACCTGGGGCATTGTTGACCAGCGAAACGGTTCGTCACGAACTCGCGCACGTCGCGCTTCACGCCTTGTCGGGCGGGGCCCCCTTGCCGCGGTGGTACCACGAAGGCGTGGCGATGTACCTCAGTGGTGAAGCGACCTTTGAGCGATTGCGCGACCAAAATGGCGCGGCGGCCTTTGGTGAACTGGACAGTCTGCACAAGCTCAATGTCGGATTTGGTAATGATAATCAAGTGGCCGCCAATCGTGCCTACGCGGTTGCCGCCGGCTTCGTTCGCTTTGCGGTCAATCGCGTGGGCGATAAGCGCGCGGTTTTGTTCTTGCAAGCCCGCATGCGTGGAGGCCTAGATTTCACCAATGCCTTCACGGCCACTTTTGGCACGCCGCCCGAGCCTTTGTTCCAGATTTACGCAGCTTACATCGGCCAACACGCCTCGCAGTGGTCCCTGTTGGTTTCGGATGCGGCGGTTTGGGGGCTGATTTCTGTCTTGGCGCTTTGGGCGATGCTGCGGGCCTGGCGCAATCGGCCCAAGTTTGAGAGCGAGGATGGGGACGAACCTCTTGATCTAGAAGCGATTGCTGCGGCAGGTCGCGCGGCGCTTCGACCTTGGCGGCAAAGGGACTTCGCTGATCAGCCCTTGGCGGTGACCGATGCCGACGATCCGCCTGCCGACACCCCGGAGGAAGAGCCAACGGTGCATTGATAACTGCCTGAAGGTTAACGCGATTACTTGTGAAGTGCCAAGTACCCCTCATTTCATTGACAGGCAAAACAACCCGCGCGTATAAGCCGCAGTCCGCCGTCCCATTTGTACGGCTCCGGGTCCCGTGTCGATGACGCCGATCGCCCTTCGTCCTCGCCTTTTGCGTAACGCCCACCTGCGGTTGCTGGTGGAGGTCGTGGAGCGCGCCCAGGACGCGTATGACGATCCAAACGTGCTCATGGCCGCGCGATCGTTCTTTGGTCGTCGCTTTGCCGATCGCGATGCGCTCGACCTGTGGCTCGAAGAGCGCGATGCCCATAGCCAATTTCTGCCGTGGCTGCTCTGGGATGCGGAGTTGCCGGGCGGTGCCAAGGCGATTATCGGCGCGCTGAATCCACAAAGTCCCAGTGAACTTGAGGTGTTGCGTGGCTTGATGGCGACGCGCGCTCGGGTCTGGCAGGTGGTCCAAGTGCGCGGCGGTCTGACGACGCTGCGGCAGATCGGTAGCGATGCGACGGTCGACGTCGATGAGCCCGTCCTGTGCCGCGTGGCTGTGCCGGGCGAGCTGTATGTCGCGCGAGTCCTGCAATTACCTGGGGTTGCGCTGCTCGATGCCGTGCATGCTTGTGCGCCAGCGTCCGGCGAGAAAGCGCTGCTTCGGGCCAGCAACCGGGCGGCGCGCGCGCCCCTGCACCGGCAGTTGCCGATTCTGCTCGCGGCCTGTGATCTGGTGTTGCGCCGGCTGCCGACTCCCGGGCAGGACGGCACCGCGCTGCTGCGTCACGCGACATTAGTTTATGAAATCGAGGACATTCAGTCGGTTGATGCCGCCATGCAGTGCGCTGTTCAGGCGGGGCACCTCGAGGTTCAGGCGTGTGGGCGATACAGCATTCGCGACGCCAACTTCGGGCCTGTTGGGGCTGTTCTCCGGCGCACGCAGGGACGACTCTATGCCGCGACGGGGCTGCCCCGAGAACACGAGCTACGGCAGGCGCTTTCGGCCGCGCTGCCCGGGCTCAAACCTCGCACGACGCTGTACCGTGACGTTCGGGCGCTGTTCGAGCCCCACTTGCGCGCGACGTGGCATCCTGAAGCCCTGCGCTCCTTTGCCCGTGATTTCTTAGGTGAATGTCTGATGACGTTCCCCGACACGCCCTATACTTGGCTTGGCGGTGCGACGCCGCGCGAGGCGATTCTGACGCCCGATGGCCGCGCCGAGGTTCAGGCTTGGCTACGGCGCGTGGAACAAGTTTCTGCTGTAGCTGGGCCTGGTTATGAGCGTGCGGCCCAGACTATCTGGCGAGACTTGACTGCTGCCGGCTGACCTTGCGCCAAATTGCCGGTAGTCAGTTCTTAGTGCCTGCTAGCCGGCATCTGCCTCAAATGCTTTGCAAAATACCGGTTCTCCCACGGCATTGAGGGCGACCACGGGCGAACGCATCAGGTCATCGTTGGGCCAGCCGACCATGCATTGCCGATCCGTGCTGCGGAAATAAGCGCATTCAGAACACTGAAATTGCAGATGATATTGCGCAGCCTGCAGTGCGAACTCGGCGTTGGCAGCCATGATGGCGTCGCCCGTGGCCAGCCTAGGGTGAAAACGTAAGGCCATTATGGGGTTCTCTGTGGTGCTGGGGCCAGCACCTGACTCACCCGCTGGGCGAGTTGTTTGTCCGAGGGAGACTGGGCCATCGCGGTCGCCATGGCCAAATGCCGTTGCTGAGCCCGTGGTTCCGAGCTGCCGAGCGCTCGCAGCAACAGCACCCGCGGGCCATCGTCGACGGCCGTCAGCACCGCAGCCCCAGCGGCCCACCGTTGCTCCCGGGCAGCCAAGGCCACCCCCAGCGCGAGCCGGTCGCGACTGCCTGTGACACTATCACGAGGCGCTGCGCCCGCCACCTCAGCCAGGAAAAGTACTGCAACTTCAGGCTGATGAGCGCGCAGGCAGGCATCGGCGCCAATTGCCCGCAAAGGGGCTGCCGGCACGAACAGGTCCAGCGGCACTTCCAGCAATGGCTTGTCGGTCCGGACATATTTGTCCAGGAAGGCAACGATTTTCGGGACATCGCCCCCGGTGCGCCGATCCACCCCGTAAAACAGTTTTGCCGCCTGCTGCATGAGGTTGCTGCGCAGGGAAGCTGCGTCGCGACAAGCTAATGAAAATTGGCCTTTTTGCAGCTCATTGACCATGGCGTGCAGGGCCGAGGGCAGGGCGGCTGCGGGCGGCAACGGGCCGGCTATGAGGTCGGCCGCCAATTCGGCCGGTACGCTCTCAGCGTGCTGCGCCCAGCTGACCGCCGGCAGCACTGTCAAGAAACACCCTAAAATGATTTGTAAAATGCGAAAACTCACGCAATCTCTCCCCACGTTGGGAATAACGGAATATCCTCACGACCTAAGGCCGCGTGGCTTGACATCGGGGCGTTCCGTCCTATTTTTGCCACGCAGCGCGACCGAATGCGAGCCCTTTGGGCTGCTGATGCCGGGAAACTCGAACCTCAATGCGTGTTTCCCGCAAAAGAACCAGTGGCCGCGCGGTCAAGTACTGGCCCGGGCACGTTCGCCCCCTACCGTTGCACAGGAAGTTGCGATGAATCAAGCCCCCTTCGCAGTCGCCGCTGCTGAACACGATGCACCCGCCTCGGCCGTCCGCAGCGGTGAAACCGTGTTCGAGATCCGCGACTTGGTCAAACAGTACGACACCAAGACTGCCCTGTCCGGCGTGTCCTTTGACGTTCATGCCGGTGAAATTCTTGGCTTACTTGGCCCAAATGGCGCCGGCAAGTCCACCACCATGAAGATCTTGACCGGCTTCATGTCGGCCACCAGCGGCAGCGTGCGTGTGGCAGGGACCGATTTGCAGTCGGACCCCGTGCGAATTCGCGCCATGCTCGGGTATTTGCCTGAATCTACACCGCTTTATGCTGACATGGTCGTCTACGACTACCTGATGTACGCCGGCCAGATGCGCGGTTTCTCCAAGCAGCAGTGCCACAAACGCATCGTCGAGGTTGCAGCGACGGTCGGTTTGCGCGACGTGATCGGGATGCAAATCGCCCAGTTGTCAAAGGGATACAAGCAGCGCGTCGGCTTGGCTCAGGCTCTTTTGCACAACCCGAAGATCCTGATTCTTGACGAGCCGACCTCGGGCCTGGACCCCAATCAAATTGTCGAAATTCGTAATCTGATTCGGGAACTAGGCAAGAACCATACGGTCATCTTGTCCAGTCACAATTTGGCGGAAGTGCGACAAGTCTGCGATCGTATTGTGATTATTCACCGTGGCACAGTCGTTGCTGACGGCACTGTAGACGAGCTGGAAGGTCAAGTCGCCGCCACCCACCGGCTGATCGTGGGGATCGAGGCCAAATCCGGTGTGGCGGAGACTGCCCTGGCAGCCTCCCTTGGCCAGCTCGACGGCGTGCGCAAGGTGACCCTCAGTCATTCTTCGCAAACACCGACGCAGCATTGGACTTTTGACCTTGAATGCAGCCGAGATCTGCGCGTCGCACTGTTCCAGTGGGCGCAGTCTGAGGGACATACGCTCCTGGAGTTGCGCCGCAAAGCCCAGGATTTGGAAGGGATCTTCCAGTCTCTGACCCTGCAGGCGTAATGAATCTACCGGATCGGTCGGGACCAAGCGTTGGTGCCCTGCCGCATGTTTGAGGATAAGCACATGAATTCCATTTGGACTATCGCAAAGCGAGAAATGGCGGCGACCTTCGATTCGCCCATCGCCTACATCGCCGGCAGCGTGTTTCTGCTGGTGGCGGGGCTGATGTTCTTCTTTGGTATCGCCGGCTCCGACGATTACTTCAAAGGCCACGAAGCGACCGTGCGCCCTCTGTTCGACTTTGCGCCCTGGGTTTTGGCTGTCATTCTGCCAGCTGTGACCATGCGCTTGCTGGCCGAAGAAAAGAAGTCGGGCACCTTGGAACTGCTGGTGACCCTGCCCGTGACCGACCTGCAGATTGTGCTGGGTAAACTCCTGGGTGCTACAGGGTTTCTTGCCGTCACCCTGGCGCTGACCCTTGTCCTGCCGATCATGGTGATGAACGTGGGTCACCCGGATTTAGGCGCGGTTGCCGGCGGTTACGTTGGGCTGCTGCTCCTCGGCGTCGCTTTTCTGTCCCTGGGCCTGCTGACGTCGACCTGGACGCACAACCAAATCGTGGCTTTTATCATCGGGTTGCTGCTGTGCATCTTCTTCTGGACCGCCACCGACGCGATCTTGCACCTGGTGTTTGAGCCCATCCCGCCGGTCTTGCAACTATTCAATTTCCAAGTGCAATTTAATGATTTCGCCCGCGGCGTGATCGACCTGCGCAATGTCGTTTACTTCCTGAGCGTGACAGCGGTGGCCGTGGTTGCATCCACGTACTCCTTGCAGTCCCGGCATTGGAACTAGTTGGTCGACAAATCATTGATAAACAAGTGATTTTCGAAACAAGGTTTTGCCCTGCGGGGCTTGAGGCGTGCCGCCCTGGGCACCGCTGACAGAGGACTGGCCATGGCTGATACCACTAAGAAATCCGCGCCCTTGCGTAGTCGTGCCGATGCTTTGATCATGCTGGCTGCCACCCTAGGCATTGCCATCGTTGTCAACGCGCTGCTGCTGGGCACTTCGGTCCGTCTGGACTTGACCGAGCAGAAGATCCACACGTTGTCGGATGCTTCCGTCACGGCGGCTCAGACCCTGGATGATGTGACCGTCACGGTGTATATCTCAAAGAAACTACCTGAATCTATTCCACAACCGCAGGGAGCCATTGCGCTCAAGGGCATTGACAGGGCATTTCGCGACAAGCTCGACGAGTATGCGACTGCTTCGGCGGGCAAGGTGCATCTGGTCTTTGCGGAAGACAATTCGCCGGGCGTGGGCACTGTTGAGGAACAGGCAGAGCAGGCTAAGCTGGAGCCCTTCTCGAGCAGCGAAGCGCAACTGAGCGGAAATCAGCTGAAGTTTCAGAAGTATGTGCTTGGCGCGACCTTCCACTACAAGACAGTCAGTGAGGTGTACGCCAAGGCGCTACAGCCGGGCTTTTACGAGTTCGAGATCACCAAAATCCTCTTGCGACTCAAGGAGAAATACGACAATAGCTTGCTGATGAAGGAGCCCCTGACCAAGGGCAAGGCCATCTACGAGGCCGTCAAGGCCTGCAATGATGACGTGCAGAAAGCGGGCAAGCAGGAAGGCGCCAAGGATGACAGCGCGGGCCTATCGCTCAAAGGCACCAGTGATCCCGGGCAGAAGCGCGTTGAATCATTGCGCGCCGCCATGGCTACGCTGGAGAAAAAGTGCGGGCCCGTCCATGAGTTGGTGACCCGCGAAGGAGCCGGCCTGCGCGGCAAGAACCAGTTTGGCGATAACCTTATTGAAAGTGCAGTGGAATTCGGCAAGGCCTGGGACGAACTCAAAGGTGCCTTGGCCGAAAAAGAAGCGGGCGAAAAGCAGCGCGTGCCCGCCTCGCTCGCGACGACGCAACTCCTCTCGATTCTTGACCAACTCTATCACGAGGTCGACCGCGGCCACACCAATTTGGCGGATTCGCCGGGGCGCAGACAAATCGGATTTCTCTGTGGTCACGATGAGTTCTGCCCGTTCCCAGAAGCGCAGCCGCTGTTTCAGCCGGAAATGGCGATGATGCTTGGCCAGAACAACCCCATGTCCAAGCAGATTCTCCAGGCCGCGCAGCAAATCTCGCAAGCGATCGATGAAACCAACAGTCGAATTGGCGAAAACCTTTTCACCAAACGTGGTTATTCGATCCGCCGCGTTGATGCGGACACGCCGGTCAAAGAGGATGTCAGCGCCCTCATCGTCTACGCGCCGCGCAAGCCGCTAAGCGACTATGAACGCTATCAAATCGACCAGTTTCTGCTCTCTGGACGGCCGGTGGTGATGTTCGCCCAGGCTTGGCAGGTGGCGCTGATGAACATGAAGTCCCCGGATGACTTGGGCAATGACGTGCGGATGGACTGGAATGAGCTCAAGGCGACATCCTCGAACCTCACGGAATTACTTAAGACGTACGGCGTCGAGCTGGGCAACGATCTGGTGCTGGATTCGACCCACGTCGAGCCCATTCGCGTCACGCAACTGGTGAACAAGGGCGGGCTGCAGTTCCAAACCGCCCAGGATTTTCCCTATGCATTGCTGCCAGTTGCTACGGATTTCGACCGTGGTCATCCCCTGACCCGGGCCTTGCAGAACTTGCCCTTGCCCTACGTCACTACTGTGCAGGCTACCAAGGAACTGCGCGGCGACAAGCGCTTTGAAGTCGTTGATGTGATTCGCAGTTCGAACACGTCTCTGAAGAAGGCGGCGCCTATTCCAGTGATTCCGCCGGCGCTCAAGGAGATGGTGCTGCATACGCCTGCTAACGGGCCGCATACTTTGGCTTTGTACGTGCGCGGGCCCTTCACCTCGGCGTTTAAGGGCAAAGAAGTGCCGCACCGCCCGGAGAAGAAGGCCGTCGCGCCCGATCCCCAGCGTCCCGATGCCGGGCCCAAGAATGAGACGCCCGAGGAATACGCCTTTGAACAGCGCAAGTTCAAGGCCGAAGGGCAGGGTAAGCTGCTGGTCGTGGCGTCCAACCTGGGCATTGAAGGCCTGAGCCGTGCAGATATTCTAGAAGGATTTGATATCAGCAAGTTGGCACAGTTCAATGCCGAGATGATCAAGCAATATCAGGACTGGCAGGCCGGATTCCAGAACTGGCAGATTCGCATCGGGCAGGTGTCCAACCTCCTGGGCGATGAACTCCAATTCCTTGCCAATGTCATGGATTGGGCGACCTCGCATGAGGCGCTGGTGGCCATTCGCTCCAAAGGCGACACCCGCCGTCCCCTCGAGCAGATTGAGCCCGACCGCGCCGCACGGTTGCGCTATCTCACCCTGTTTGGCGCACCCCTGCTGCTGATTGGCGCGGGCCTTTTGCGCTGGCAGTTGAGGCGGCGCCGCAATCAGTCGCTCAAGGTATAAATCTATTTAAAAACCATAAGTTCAGCGAGAAACTACCATGAAGCGAAATACCTGGATCGTCCTCGCCGTCTTTGCCGCCCTGGCTGGATTGTGGGCAGTCAAGAATCACAAGACGGCGCCGAAGTCCCCGCCAGCGCTCAGTATTGACGGGTACATTGGCAATGTGTCTGAGCAAGATGCCCGGACCCAGGCCAAGGACAAGCCGTCGCCGGTGACGCACATTGAAATCGCTCGTAAAGACGACAAGGTCGTCCTCGATCGCTTGCAGGTCGCCAAGCCCCAGGAGCCACAGCAAGGGGACAAGCCCGCCGTGCCAGCGGTTGAAGCGAAATGGAAAGTTGTCCGTACTTACAAGGGAAAAACCACGGAGACTACGGCCCAGGCCTTCCGCGCTCAGAGCATGGCGGAGACGTTGCAGCGTTCGATTCGCTCGACCTACGGCGTGCCGGTTCAGGCCGCGCAACTGGCGGACTATGGGCTCGATGTAGACCATGCCCTTGTGCTGACCTTGCACCTGGCTGATCGAAAAATAGCGCTCAAGATTGGGCAGTTGGATAAGGGGCAAGACGTCGACTCTTCGGTCACGTGGGTGCAGGACCCCGCGCGGCCCGATGTGGCCTATCAAATCGTAGGTCGTGACTTGAGAACGAGTTTTGACGTCACCTGGAGTGAACTGCGCGACCGCACGGTGCTGGTGCTTGAACCGGCGGCGGTTGACCGCTTGGAAATTCACAACCCTGCTGACTCACAGGCAAAATCGGTGGTCGTAACGCGCCTTGGGCTGACGGACGATCAAAAGAAGGCCCTAGCCGAAGGAAAACCTGCGCGCGAACCGGGCGATGGCTGGGCGTGGCAAGAGCCCGCGGGCTTTCAGGTCGGCGAGATTGGCGAGTGGCTCAAGGCGGTAGACCGCATGAGCGCAGAAGAGTTCCTCGATCCCGCTGATGTGCTTGAAAAGAAACTGGATACGGGTTTAACGGACCCCGCCATTGCGGTTCGCTTGGTCATTGGCATCGCCGGGCAGAACACCGAAGTGGTTCTGGGCAAGAAGGATGAAAAAGGTCGCTATTTTGGCCAGGTTAAGGGACGCGACGAGGTCATGTTGCTGCCGGCCTACACGCGCGACCAAGTGGTGCAAACAGTGGCGCAGTTGCGCGACCGACGGGCTTTGGCGTCGAACAAAGCTGCGGACGTGACCGGGTTTTCATTGATCGGAGCCGATGGTGAGATTCACGCGGAATTGCAAGGAAAATCCTGGAGCGTGGGCAAAGTCGCGGTGGTAGATGACAAGGCTGTGCAGACGTATCTCACCGATCTTGAGGGAATCAAGGTAGAATTCGCAGAGCCGGCTACGCCTTCGGCTGTGGGTGTGCAGCCGCCCGCGTTGCGCGTGGATGTCCAGAGCCACAATGGCCCGATACGTCTTGATTTTGGCAAGGAAATTGACAACAACACCTGGGGGCAGCGGACCATGGCTGGCCGCACCGAGTGGTTCAAAGTCGCTTCCTGGGGCATCAAGCGTTTGCAGAAGAAAAGCGAAGACTTCGCTGACAAACATGTCAGCGCAATCGTCGTCGATAAGGTCAGCGAAATCTGGGTCAGTTCCGCAGACGGTCAGACCACACACGCGCGCAAGGATGAGGCAGGTGCCTGGCAACTGCAGGATGCCCTGGCCGGCAAGGCTGGCAAAGCGGAGTCGATTCAGGGGGTTCTTGATGCCGTCCACGGTCTGCAGTGGAGCAAGGCCCAGCCCGGTACTGCGATCACTGAGGCCGGTTTGGATAAAGATTTTAGCGGTGTGCGCTGGGCGACAGTCGATGGCGGCCATGGCGAATTGCGGGTCTCTAAGAAGAAATTCGGCGATGAGTTCTTCGTGAGCGCGGGCCCAGGCAGGCCGGTGTACACAGCGACGGCCGCAGCCGTGGCGGCCTTGAACAAGAAGCCTGCTGATTTTCAACCGTAATTGCCAGCCGAGGCGATGCCTTGCCTCGCTAGCGAAGGGTGCCTAGACTGCGACCCATGATTGACCTGACCGCAGCCAGCAAACAATACGGAGAAGGGCAGAGCGCGGTTCATGCGCTAAAGCATGTCGACCTGCATATCGACGCAGGCGAATTCGTCGCCATTATGGGGCCTTCTGGCAGTGGCAAGTCGACCTTGCTCAACTTGCTCAGCGCACTGGATCAGCCGAGTTCGGGAACTGTACGTCTGGACGGCCGGGATATTGCCTCGCTCTCAGACGATGAAGTGACCCTGTTTCGACGCACGCGAATTGGCCTAATCTTTCAGTTTTTCAACCTGTTGCCAACATTGACAGCGCTGGAGAACGTGCTGCTGCCGGTCATGCTGGCGCGCCGGCCAGGGGCCGAGGAGATTCGGCGAGCAACCGATCTTTTGGGCAGCGTCGGCCTTGCGCATCGCGTTCATCACAAGCCAGGCATGCTGAGCGGCGGCGAAATGCAGCGAGTCGCCATAGCCCGCGCATTTGTTTGCGAACCTCCGATTTTACTTGCCGACGAGCCGACCGGCAATCTCGACTCAGCCACCGGCGCCGACGTCCTGCAACTCCTGAATCTGCAAGCAAGAGAGCGCAAGACGACAGTGGTGATGGTGACCCACGATGCCAACGCAGCGCAGGTGGGCAGTCGCTTGATCCAGATTCGTGACGGCAAAATTCACAGTGACCAAGCAATTACTTAGCAGCGCTAGCGGGTTACGAGCCATAGATGCGGCCAGATCAGCCCGCCCCACGTCGCGATGGGGGACCACCTTGGGCGTGGACGAACCACGTTGCTGGGTTTTCGCCTAGGTCGAAGGGTCCCAAAAGGGCCTTGCAAAGTGCAGGCGCTCGTCGCATGATCGCTGCACGTGGGCACGGTCTCGCTCCGCAATTTGCGGCGCGCGCTCCGCTTGTTCACTGCCTTGGTAATCTGGGCAGAAATCGGGGTGCAACGCCCCTTTGTGGCAACGGCCAGGGCTCCAGCCGAGCGTTCGGCGGCTTCTGCGGTTGCGCACGCGAAAGCTCCGATCCTGGCGTTGCCTGAGCAATCAGATTGTTTTCGCTATGTATAGAAAATTGTTGTGATTCCGCTGAATCGCATCGCCCCGCAGGCGAGGTTGCGAACACCGACAGGCCACTTGGCAGCGCTTGGTCGCCGAGTGCGGCCCCTGTCTGGGCTTGAAAATAGCCCGACATGTCAATGGCTCTGAACATTGGCCGTCGGCGGTTTGATCGGAAAGGATGCGCGCAAAGGCATCATGGCGCGCCAAGGGGCAGCCCAAATGGCATACAAATTCACAGAATCAGGAAGTTAGGCCGCGGATTTCTCAGTTTCCCGACAACGAACAGGCGTCACCCGGGCGGTGGCAAGACGAGGAAAGCATGAATATTCATTTGCAAGTCCACGGTGTTGATCTGCGCGCTCGCACCGGTGATCTGATCACGGTTTCGATCGGCGCCTCCTCTGTCACCTTGACGCACGCAGCCCTCCTCGAGGTGCTTGACCTGGCATCGGCCACCTGTGCCTTGGCTCAACGGGTTGTTAAAATTGCTGAATCGGGGCATGGCGTTTCACCAGTCGAGGCCGCGCCCGCCCCAACGGCCCCTGCGCCCGCGGCTCCTTCTGCCGCTGCTCCGTCGGTTGCTGCTCCGTCGGTTGCTGCACCGTCGGTTGCTGCACCCGCCCCGGTGGAGCCTCCAGTCGTGCCCGTTCGCGAGGCTGCGGTTGTCCCAGCGGCGCCCGCGGTTGAAACGGCCGAGCTTGCTGCTGAGCCGGTCGAGGCCCCAGTTCCCCAGTTGCTTGGGTGGGAAAGTCAACAATTTCCGGTGGATACTCGTCCCGGGCGCCCGCGTTCCGATGTGGCGGCGACGCTGCCTGTCGTTACTGTGGGGTCGGATCAACCCCAGTCGGCTGTCGCGCCTGTGGTTCAACCAGCCGAAATTCCTCCGCGCCGCGGTCCTGGACGCCCGCGCAAGGTGGTCCTGCCGGTCGGAGCCACAGGAGCGCCTTCGGTCCCAGCGTCTGTGCCTGGCCCAGCGCCCGTGCTTGTCCCAGCGTCTGTGCCAGTGCCTGCACCTGAGCCAGCGGTCCGAGAGGCCGACGGCCGAATTGGGCGACCGCGCTCCATTGCGCTCCAGGTTGCGGCCGTAGCCCCGGTCGCGGCTAGGCCCAGCGATGGCCTGCCTGGTCGGCCGCGCAGCACTGCACTGCAGGTGGTTGCAGGCCCGCGGGTTGCGTCACAGCCAAGCGACGGACTGCCGGGCCGGCCGCGTAGCATACCGCTGCAACTGGTTGCCAATGCCGCAATAATTTCGAGGCCAAGTGATGGCTTGCCGGGAAGGCCACGCACTGTGCCGGTCATTGTCTCGGCCTCGCCTGTGGCAGCGCGCTTGCCCGATGGCCGGCCCGGTCGGCCGCGAACGCAGCCACTGACCGTTAGTCTGGCTGCCGCGCTGTCGTCAGTTCCTGTCAGCCGTGCATCCGGTAAGCCAGGAAGGCCGCGGACCAATCCGCTGCAGGATGCCCCAGAAGTGATTCGCGCCAGTGTGGCTGCCGACCAGCGCCCGGGCCGACCGCGTACAGAGCCCCTGGCCGCGTCGTCCTTGGCCACAGTTGCCGCCCTGCGGGCCACACGTCCGGTGCCGCAACCGAGCCCTGCGGCGACTAGTCCGGCCGCCACTGCGCCCTCAACTCGTGCTGCGCCCCGCGCGTCCTTGGCCGCGGATCCTCGCAATATCACAGTGATTCCGCCGGTTGCGCCCAAGACTCCTCGCGTCAAGGCCGAAAAGGTGCCCCAAGCGCCCGCACCCAGGTCCGGTAAGCAGGACTCCGAAGAGGCCGAAGGTCCCAACCGCGACGCCTGGTTCCATGTCGTGTCCGAGTGGCTTCAATCCGGCGGTGGGCCGCGCAGCTTGGCAGAAATTGTCGACTTTTCAGTCGCCAAGTCCCTGATCGACGCCGAATCCGCCGAGACCTTTGTCCGCACCTCTCTGGGCCGTTTTCGCGACCAAGTCGTGCGTACCGCCGATGGCCGCTACGGCGCACGTGATTCCGCTACTCGCACCGCCAAGGCCGGCCGTCCTGTGCGTCGTCCGGGGCGTGCCGTGGGCCTCTGAGCCGCGCCTCATGCGGGTAACGCCTGATGGTGCCACCCATGCCTGGCCATAGACGCAGGTTTGAACGGGATTCCCTCCCCGGGCGACGACAAGCGCGCACGGGCGAGGGGACGGCCGCGGCCAAGCTAGAAAAGCCAAGCTGGCCAATCAAAACCGCTAATCTTCAAGGGATCTCAAGGGATTGCGGGAGGCATGAAACTCTTCTATGCCCGCCCGTTGCCTCGTTGGCCAATGCGGTCGAGCAGAGCCTCTTCGCGCACGCGAAAGACTAGGCTCTGAAGCTTCTCGCTGTCAGCAGACGATAACTGCGTGAACTCTAAAGCCAAATCGCTGCCTGAATCGGTAGGCACGCTGCGAACGACGCGTGCTCGCGCCACCACATCGGCCTTCCAGCCGTCCGCGCGGAGCACAAGGTCCACCACCTCATCGGGCTCTGCCTGCGCCGCCAAACTGCGCAGACGCATGCCCGCTGAAGACAGATCGACTTCGCCATTGTACCACGGACTTCGCGCCTGCCCGGTTCGCGTCATACAGAAGCGCAACTGTACCGGCGCCCGCACAAAACCGCGGCGTTCACTGGACGTTGGATCTTCAAGGCTCACCAAGTAGTAGCTTGACGGCAGCACTTCTTCCACCGTCATTAGCCAGCTATATAAGCGACCTTGTTGCGAAAATAGGACCATTGCTTGGTCCTGGGGCTGTGCAAACCGGCTCTGGTCTCCATGCCCATGCGGGACGATCAGCGTCGAGGCACGCACCGCGCCCGCCCGCGCCAAGTGGGTCATGGGGCCAGCAACTCCGTCAAACATCACTGTAATTTCATCGCCTTCGCGCGGGCGAATCGGAGATTGAGCCATCATGCCCTCAGCCTTCAACGGCTGTCTTCAGATCGCGAATAATATTCTTAAGTTCACCGGTCCGGGCCGTGCACGCGTCGATGCCTTCCCGCAGCATGTCAAAGCCTTCATCGCGTTCTTCAGGCTCTTCGCTGCGGATTTGCTCATAGGCATCCGTTACAGACATGAAATCATTGCGAAAACTGGATATCACACCATTGAGTTCACCCACCAATCGCGTCAATTGCGTACTGGGCGAAGTGGCCGCAGTTGGCATAGCCGCCCCATGGGATTTGGCCTCAGCATCGCGAGCCTTTTGCTCGGCCGTCATCTTCTCGACTTTGAGCGTTGCGATTTCAGCTTTCAATTGAACGACTTCTGCCGATACTGCGGCAGCGCCGCCGCCTGCCCGCGCCTCGTCGATATCCTTCATCAACTTCTGAATTCTCTTGAGGTTTGCGCTGGCAGACTGCTCAAGCTCGCGGTTGGCCACCTGCAGGCGCGCCACTTGTCCTTCCATTGCACTTAGTTGCTCCGGATTGGCCGCCACCGAAGCTGCCAGCACACTCGCCTGAGCCTTGGCCAATTCGCCGCGCAGTTGATCAATCGTTGCCTGGAGTTGCTCGATCTTCTCCTGCAGTTTCTTCTCGCCGTCGCTCGAATCGCTCAAACGCGATTGCGCGGCCTTGAGTTGCATCTTGGCCTGTGCGACCTGATCCTCGCTGGACTGAGCAGCGGCCAAGCTTGCCTTCAAGCGGCTGATTTCACCTTGAGCAGCAAGCAGTTCCGTCGCACCGCCGCTGTTGGCCTGGGCCCCCTGCAGTTGCGTCGTCAGATCGCTGGATCTCGCCTTCTCCGCCTTGAGTTGCGTGCGCAGCTTGTCCAACTCGTCACTGTTGCCGCCCGCTGCCAGGGACCCGGCAGTAGCCTTGGCAACTTCGAGTTCGCTGCGGACAAGTGCAAGATCCCCTTGAGTCCTCTTGAGTTCTGACTCCAACTGGCGCACACGGCCGTCGTCAGCGGCTGCCCCTTGCGCCTTGATCAACTGCGCCTTGGCCTGGTTGAGTTCAATTTGCAGGGTGCGCGCCTTCTCTTCGGCCTCATCGCGGGCCGCCACCTGACTGTCGTATTCATCGGCGGACACGGCCCCGGCCTGATGCTCCTCTAAGTCATGGCGAAGGCGTTGCAATTCGTTCTTGAGGGGTTGAGACGCGGCCTCGGCGGCTTCGGCCCTCATGCGCTGCAAACTGGCCAATTCTTCCGCATTTCGCCGGCCTGCGCGTGCTTCTTCAAACTTGTCCTGGGCCGCCTGCAGGCTTTCGCGCAGGGTCCCGAGTTCCTGTTCCAAGGAAGCGATATGCGCATCATCCTCCGCCCTTGAGCCTTGACCGGCCGACTGGGCCAACTGTTGCTCCAGGTTCTGTAACTCCGCCTGTTGCCGTTGGTTCAGGGTCTCAAGGCCGACCAACTGATTGCGTAGCTTCTGCGCCGCGTCCTGCGCCGTACCGAGTTCAGCGTCCAAGGCCTTGATTTGATCAGGCAGCGGGCGCAGTTGTGTGAGCTCAGCCAGCATCTTCTGGCGCTGGGCGTCGTCCTGGCTGTCCTGCATGCGCCGGCTGAGCGACTCCAACTCGATGCGTAGCCCCTGGATCTTGCTGTCGCGTTCTTCAAGATCGCGCTGCCGCTGGCCAACCTGAGCCCGTAAATCCTCAATAATCAAAGCGTCTTGCTCGTGCGGCTGAGCGTCACGCCGAACCGGAGGAGGTGGCGGTGGCGGCGGCGGTGGCGGCACGGGCGCGCTGGAACGACCTACCGGCGGTGCCGGCGGTTGAGACACGGGAGGCGGCGGCGGTGGAGGCGGCGGCGGAGCCCCACGCGATGGCGGTGGTGGCGGTTGCCAGTCCTCTGCGGCAGAAAAGCGTGTTGATTCAGGATCTTCAAACTCTGGCGCTTCTTCGTACTCGCCGTGACCGTGGTGGTAATCTTCGTCATCGAAGTCGAAGCGCATCTCAAAATTGCCGCACATCAGGAACTCACCCGTATCGATCTGCACGGGGACCTGAGGCTCCAACCTCTCGTTTTTATAGAATGTTCCGTTCGATGACTCGTTGTCTTGCAGCCAGAAGTGCTCGCCATCAAAGAACACGCGGGCGTGTTGGCGTGAAACACTCTGATTGGCCGTGCGAATCCCGCAGGTTCGATGCCGGCCCACCATCACTTCGGGATTCTCAGGACCGACGCCGATTTCCAGCGATTCGCCCCCATCACCGATGTAGCTGATTCGTGCCACCGTTGCACCTCTTTGCAGTTAGCTATTCGCAATTATTTCAGCTGGTTGCGGCTTCTGAGCCAACGTACTCCCGGTGCCGCGTTCATCGCCTAGGGCTGCAGAACCACGCGCAACCCGCAGACATGCCGCACCGTTGTCGCGCCACGCCGCGGCAGCAAAGGTATCACTGCGGGTAGGGCCGCACAATGCCTCAGCGCGCCGCCGATCCGCCACTGCCGGAGCAATTCGCTATGCTGCTGCCTATTCCCCGCGCGTGCGCTCGTGCCATGGGCTGACCCTCCTTATCCTCAGGGCACTTTGCCAAGCCGAAGGCCGTAGCGTCCGCGCAGGCAGTCTGTCCACCAGCGCGATCGCGGCGGCCCATGCCGCACAAGCAGGAGCGAAAGCGTCGGGTGAATCGCCAGTTTTCGTAAAGAAATCAAAATTTTATGTGCTCGCTCGCAACTGCAGTGCCGGCGTACCCGCCCAGTAGGCCTTGACAGCACAGTGCTGCCTCCTACGTTGTCGCTGCTCGAAAGGGCAGGGCTGAACTCGGATTGAATCTGCACTGAGGTTCTTAGGGTTCTGTGAAACTGAATAAAATCTGAAGAGTTGCTGCACTTGCGTGGACGTGGTACGGCCCGTGGCCGACCAGCCCGCGCCGTCTGCGGACAGTAGGCAGAGCAGGCAGGGTAGAGAAGGCAGAAGCGACGGTCGCTTGGACCGCCCGATTGCGCCAAGGAAAACTCGCATCCCGAGCCCACAGGCAGGGCAGCCAGTATGTGTTTGCACTGTGCGGGCAGCGACAAGAACAAGAACGAGAACAAGAACGAGAACAAGAATGCCGCGTTCATGCCGACATGGACGCCAATAGGAGCTGAGAATCATGGGCAAGATCATTGGAATTGACCTGGGCACCACCAACTCCGTGGTCGCCATCATGGAAGGGGGCCAGCCGGCCGTTATCGCCAATCAGGAAGGCGGCCGCACCACGCCGTCGGTCGTGGCGTGGAATGACAAGGGGGACACGCTTGTCGGTCAGATCGCGCTGCGTCAGGGCGTGGTCAACGCCCGCAATACGGTCTACTCCGCCAAGCGCTTTATCGGGCGTAAATTCAACGAAGTATCGGACGAAATGCGCCGCTTGCCGTACAAGGTTGAGCCGGCCGACAATGGCGATGCCTACGTGGTTGCCGGTGGCAAGAAGATGTCGCCGCCCGAGGTGAGCGCTAAGGTGCTGCAAAAGCTCAAGCAGGCCGCGGAACAGTACCTCGGCGAGACGGTGACCCAAGCCGTCATCACCGTGCCGGCCTACTTCAACGATAGCCAGCGCAGTGCGACCAAAGATGCAGGTAAAATCGCTGGTTTGGAAGTTCTGCGCATCGTCAATGAGCCGACAGCGGCGGCCTTGGCGTACGGCTTGGACAAGAAGTCAGATGAAACTGTGGCCGTTTTCGACTTTGGCGGCGGCACCTTTGATATCTCCATCTTGGAGATCTCTGACCATGTTGTGGAAGTCAAGGCAACCAATGGTGATACGCACCTTGGCGGCGACGATGTCGACAACACCATCATCGATTGGCTGGTTGCTGAGTTCAAGAAGGACCAGGCCATTGACCTCAGCAACGACGTCATGGCCAAGCAACGCCTGAAAGAAGCTGCGGAAAAGGCCAAGATTGAGTTATCGCAGGCGCCGGAAACCGAAATCAACTTGCCGTTCATTACGATGGACGCCACGGGACCCAAGCACTTGGCGCTGCGCTTGTCGCGGGCCAAGCTGGAATCGCTGTGCGAGTCGCTGTTTAGCCGCCTGCTCGGTCCTTGCAAGAAGTGCCTGAGCGATGCGGGCAAAAAGCCGAGTGAAATCGATGAGGTCATCCTGGTCGGCGGCTCGACGCGCATTCCCAAAGTGCAGCAGATGGTCAAGGACCTGTTTGGCAAAGAGCCCAATCGCACGGTCAATCCAGACGAAGTCGTCGCGCTGGGCGCGGCTGTGCAAGCGGGCGTTTTAGCAGGCGAAGTCAAGGACATGCTGCTCCTGGACGTCACGCCGCTTAGCCTGGGCGTGGAGACCCTTGGTGGCATCATGACGGCGCTCATCAAGCGAAACACCACGATTCCGCACCGAAAAACCGAGACCTTCTCCACGGCTGATGATTCGCAGACCGCGGTGACGGTCAAGGTCTACCAGGGCGAACGTGAAATGGCGCGTGATAACAAGATCTTGGGGCAGTTCAACTTGGAAGGGATTCCGCCGTCGCCCCGTGGTGTGCCGCAGATCGAGGTGACCTTTGACATTGACGCCAACGGCATTTTGCACGTGACGGCGAAGGACAAGGCCACGCAAAAGGAGAACAAGATCACCGTACAAGGCGGCTCTGGCCTGAGCAAGGATGAAGTGGACCGCGCCATCAAAGACGCCCAGGCCCATGAGTCTGAGGACAAGTCGAGGCGGGAAGCCGTGGAGACCAAGAATCAGGCAGAAGCGACGGTCTACCAACTGGAGAAGACCCTCAAAGAGCACGGCGACAAGGTCAGCGCCGAGGATAAGACCAAGATTGAAAAGGCGTTAGAAGACGCCAAGGCCGCCCTCAAGGATGAGGACACAGCGCGGATTGCCGCGACCCAAGAAGCCCTCAAGCAGGCGGCGTACAAGATGAGCGAGGCGATGTACGCGCAGTCGGCTGCGGCTCAAGAAGGTGCAGCTCCTGGGGAAACCCCCGCTGGGGCCGGCCCGGCTGCGGCCAAGAGCGGCGGCGACGTCGTGGACGCTGAGTTCGAATAAGCGAAGAGGGACGAGGGCCCCGCTGCCGTGCACTTGAGGCACTGGGGCGGGGCCCTTGTTGTTTTCACAGACTTTTTTGGGCCGTGCCTCGCTCCAAGGCCGCCACGGCCCTTTGACCGAACGCAGCCCACCTCCAGGGGAGGAGCTTGGCCGCCAACGGCAGCGAGGCCATGAATGAAAAAGGACTATTATGCCGTCCTCGGTGTGGCCAAGGATGCCACTGCCACCGAAATTAAGAAGGCGTATCGGCAGGCCGCGCTGAAGTTCCATCCTGACAAGAATCAGGGGGACAAGGCTGCAGAAGAGAAGTTCAAGGACGTTTCCGAGGCGTACGCCGTGCTCAGTGATGAGCAAAAGCGCAAGAAGTACGATACCTTTGGTGCGGATAACTTCGCCCAGAGTTACTCGACCGAAGACATCTTTAAAGATTTCAACATTGACGACATCTTGTCGCAGTTCGGTATGCGCGGCAACGGCTGGGGAAACTTCAAGTTTCGTCGAGGCAGTGGCGGCCCAAGTGCCGGAGCCAACGTAGGTGGCGGGATGTTTGACGATTTGTTCGGCGCCGGTGGAGCCCGTGGCAGTGCGCGTCAACCCACGGCCGCTCCCACCAAGGGCAAGGATGCAGAAGTTCCGATATTAATTGGATTCTTTGAGGCGATGAACGGCAGCGAGAGGCCCCTTCATCTAACCATTGACGGGCAGGAACAACAGCTGACGGTCAAGATTCCCCCTGGAATCTCAACGGGCAAGAAGCTGCGCGTCAAGGGCGAGGGACACCGCGGAATGGCTGGGCGGGGCGATCTGCACCTGCTGGTCACTGTGGCCGACGATCCGCGTTTTGAGCGAAAAGGCAATGATCTTCACGTTACGGCCAAGGTCAAGCCGAGCGTGCTCCTGCTCGGCGGATCGGCTGAGGTCGAGACGCTCACGGGCAAGAAGACCGTCAAGGTGGCTGCCGGGACGTCCACGGCCTCGCTGATGCGTATTCGCAATCATGGCGCACCCTTGCTGGGCAAGACCGGCGAGCAGGGAGACCTATACATCCGCTTTGAGCTGGACCTGACGGCACCGCTCAGCGAGGCGCAAGTCCACGCAGCAGAAGCCTTGCGCGAAGCAGGGTTATAGGACCCGATTGGCCGGGGGCCACTGCCGCTTCGGCCAGCTCAACCCCTGCTTGGCCGGGCGGTCTTGACAGCGGGCGCGCTGTACGCCACAAGCCAACTGGATTCGTCCCAGGAGGCCCCTATGAATCGCCCTTACCTCAGTTGGATCGCCGTGTCCCTCGCAGCCGCATCGCTGATTCGCGTCGCAGCTTTGGCCGCAGCGGAACCACCGATTGTGCTTGCGGATCCTGCTGACGACGATCGCGGACCCGGCAACTACAAATACCCGACCGACCCTGCATACAAGGCGAAATCTTTTGACTTGCGCAAGGTAGAGGTCATCGACAAGGGCGACGACGTCGAGTTCCGTGTCACCCTCGGTGCGGCCATCGAAGATCCTTGGAATTCAAAGGATTGGGACGGTAACGGCTTTTCGCTGCAGTTCGTCCAGATCTACGTCGACACGGATCACCAGAAAGGTGGCGGATTTACAGAGGCTTTGCCAGGTCTGGGCGGCGTCCGTTTTGCCGATGATGAGGCATGGGATCGCGTGGTGCTCATTTCTCCTCAGGGAAAGACACGTCTTTCTGCAGAGTTGCGGGCCAAGGCTGGTGCTATGCGCGGCGCTGCGATTGTGCCCAAGAGCACCAGGGCCAGTGGTAAATCGCTCATCGCCATCGTCAAGAAGTCCGATCTAGGCCAAATCAATAGCAAATGGGGCTGGCAGGCTGTCGTGCAGTCCAATGAGGGTTTTCCCGTCGGCAAGGATCTGCTGACGCGCCCGGTCAATGAGACGGCTGGTCCCCATCGCTTCGGCGGCGGCAATGACGGCGACTGCGACCCGCAGGTCATCGACATCCTAGCCGGCAAGGCCAAGGGGGAAGCCTCTGAAGCCAAAGCACAATATGACGCGCTTGCCTATACATGTGGCAGCAAGTTCGCCCGACTGCCGATGGTGTACCCAGGCCAGTAGGCAACTGCTGGGCGAATTGGCAAGGCAATTGAGGGCTGTGTTCGGGGATAAGCTACTGAATCGACTGAGAAGTTGAGCCAATTGCGGGGCTTTCTCCTGGTCCAAGGAATTCCGGCATGTCCCAACCCTCCCCGGCGCGCAATCACCTGTCACGCCAAGCTTTTTTCGGGCGTGCAGGCCTATGCTTACTTGCCGCAGTCTGGCTCACCCGACCCACCGACGCCTCGGCCGACATCACCAAGTTTGAACTCGACGGCAAGATCTTCACCAAGCAGTTATACCAAAATGATGATAGCCAAGGCCTGATGACGCTTGGCAATCCGTTTTGGCCGGACAAGATCTCAGGGCACAACGGCGTCGGCACCGAGTTTGAGCTCGGCATTCGCGGTCATGTCAGCAGCCTTGTCGAAGCGGGCGCGCGCCTTTCGTCTCGATTTGGCGAAAGGTGGCAAGATTGGTGGGAAAGTGGCGCTTCGGACTTCTCCGGGGTCGAGAACACCTCGGGCGACTCGGCCGGCATGAATCGCGCCAGCTACATGAAACTCCGTGGAACGTATGTGCAAATCACGCCACAGGCCTATGGCATTGATTGGCTGCGCATTGGTTCGAGCGACTTCTCCATGTTCAATCCCTGGACCATCGGCAAGGTGCGCTACATCGACCGCGACAACGGCCGAGGTTACTTTGCTTCTGGGCACTTCGGCAGCAATGAAGCCTTTCAGTACCACATTGGCCTGATTGCCATGCCCAAGCTCTTTGTCGGGCCCAGTTGGTCCACAGGGCTTGGCGACCCTATGTTAACGCAAGCTTTTTGGTCCCGCGATTGGGCGTATGCGGCCAGCCTGCGTTGGCGCGTCAACGACCATACGACGGTCCGTGCTGTGGCCGACTTGACCCAGGACTTGGAAGTCGACAAGAACGACCCGGACGCGGTGGGTTCAAACAATCCGAACTGCCTGGATAAGTTGGGTAATACCATCGCTGGCTGCGCGCCGGACCATGCTGTGGACATGAAGACGCGGTATGCCAGTTTCAACGGCACCTTCGACATCGATCAGGAAATCGGTGAAACGATTCGTATTCAAGGCTTAATTGGCTATTTTCAGCAGCAGATCGATCCGACTTTGGCTGGCAACGGCGTCGCCCTCAATCAGGGCGTATTTCCCTTGGTTTACAAGGATGCCCACGACTTCGCTGGCACCTTGAGGCTGACGGCCACGGACCCATTTGACATCGGTCTAACCCTCCAAGGCGAATACTTCAACATCGGCAGCGAGTGGAATTCCATCTTCGGGGCGCGACGCGAGTCTGACGTCCTGCTGACCGAGGGCCTAGTCGGCGGCGGCGGACAGTTGCCCACGCTGAACTTAGCCAATGAGTTTATTGACTTTGATGACGACTGGGTCGAGAGCTGCATCGGCTGGCATGGCGGCACGGGCCTACTGACCCTGGACCGCGGCGACACGCAGATCAAGGCCGAGTACACGTTCATCACCTACAACACCAATACGGTCAGCCTCAATGCCAAGAAGGGCGACGTCGACCACCCACGCGATGTCGATAAGATCTATCCCGATTTTCTCCACACCGATGGCTTTACCGACACGGCGCTGTATGACTACGCCAACACCAGCGATCGCGGGCGCGATCCCCGCAGCGTCTATCGGCGAAACCAGGCGCGCTATACCAACATTGGCGTGCTCAACCTGCACCATCAGTTCATGGTCGGGCGTGGCCTCGATCTGGATGCAAAAGCGAAGTATATCAATGATGTGGATTATCGCAGCCTGACAACGACGGAGGACGACTACCACGGCAACATCTACCAGGCGCGCGTCAAGCTCTCGACGCCGATTGCTGACGGCTGGAAGGTCGGGCTGATTGGCCAGCTTGACCAATGGAATGAACTGAATCGCAAAGGGACTTTGGAACTTGGCTATGGCGATGACGTCACCAAGAAGGCGATGGTGGCGCTGCAAACCAGCGTGCTGTTTGCCGGAGTCAAGCTTAGCTATTACCTTGAACACATTGATAAATGGCAAGATCGTCAGCGGGACGGCAACCAATACTGGAACATCTGGCGGTCTAAGGCGACTGTAGAAGCGGCGTGGTAGCGCAAAAGATGCGTAATAACAAGAGATAGTCTGCCTTTGGCGCAGACTCGGACGTCCATACGGCCCTCGCCTGTGGCGTACAGACCCCAGGGCGAGGGCACGGAGTTGACAGCGGGGCCCGGGATCCCCCAAGAAGAGAGTGCGGATGTGTCCATCTGACCCCACGCGGCTGCCCTTGGCCCCGCGAGCCGGCTGGCCCAACGCCGGGAAGGGACTCAGCATCTGAATCGGTAACTCGGCGAACTGCTTGCAATAACCAGGTCGCCTAACGCAGCAAGCCTGCAACGCCCGTGCACGGGTGTGGATACGGAGGTCGCGATGTCGAGCGAAAACGAAGGCGGAGCCGGGCACGCGCACGCCGGCGACCAGACCCATGGCGCCGCGACGCCTGGTAAGCACGCGCACGCCAGTGATCAAAGTCACGGCGTGACTACGGCCGGCAAAGACGGCAAGAATCCGGCGAGTGCGGCCAAGGGCGGCGGCAAGGACAGTTCGCAGCACGCCGATGGCAGCAGCCAGCATGCCGCTGAAAACAAACAGGGACAGCCCGGCCAATCGGTCAAGGGTGAGGAAAAAGGTCCCGCCGGCGCTGGCAAAGACAGCTCGCAGCACGCCGATGGCAACAGTCAGCATGCCGCTGAAAACAAACAGGGACAGCCCGGTCAAGCCACCAAGGGTGAGTACAAGGCGCCCGAAGCGGCCGGCAAAGACGCCAGCAAGTCCGAGGCCCACGAGTCCGAGCATAAGAGCAAGGATTCCAAGGCTGAGGGCGGCAAGCTGGGCGAGTTGCACAAGGACATCGACGCCAAGAAGATCGAACACCCTGACCACAAGGCGTCAGGAAAGTCGGCGCACGAGACCGAAAGCCATGGCAAGACGACGGCTGGCCTCGGTGGGCACACGGAATCGTCGGCCAAGGCCGCGTTGGAACTGGATATTTCCATCGCCAGCAAGAACTCCAAGCCCAAGACGTCCAAGAACAATCAAGGACAGGGCGGACAGGGCGGCCAGATCAACCGGCCCAGCGACCACCAAGGCGGCTTCAACTTCCGCGTTGAGTTGGGCGGCGTTCAGGCCGGTGCCTTTCGCAGCGTCGAAGGCTTGGCCGTCAGCGTGGAACTGATTGAATATCAAGGCGGTGGCGACAAGTACGCGCGACAGATTCCCGGACGGCCCAAGGTGGCCCCCATCACCCTCAAGAAGGGCTACGTCAACACGGCGACGCTGTGGGACTGGATGAAGGGGACGATGGAGGGCAAGATCCAGTTCGAAAACGTCAGCGTGATCCTGCTTGATGACGACGGGCAAGAAGAGCTTGCGCGGTACAACCTCTTGGAAACATGGCCATCTAGCTGGAAGGGCTGGCAGCTCGATGCCAATGCCTCCAACGCCATGGTCGAAGAGCTGGAACTGCAAGTGCGCCAAGTAGAACGCGTCGCCTAAGTACCCAGAACCGGAATTCCCTCGAGGCCTACAGGCACGGCGTTTGCTTCTGGTTTCAGAGGGGCGCGCCGGGCCCATGGCTCGTCCCGCTCCCGCCGAAGAACGCAGGGCGGAGCGGGTCAGCGGCGTAGGCAGCATACCCCATTGAATCTAAAGGCAAATGTGGAGTGCCTGCGCCCGTTAGGGGTCGGTCTGAACGCGGCCGTCTAGGCTCAGCACGGTCAGCACGCCGTCGATCACGGTCGCCATCACGTCGGCATCCGTCCCGGGCGTTTGCGGATCGCGAGACCATAGGACCCAGTCCGTGGCCGAACCCGTCTCCGGCAGCAGCACGGCACCGGTACCGCCAGAAAGCATCGCCCGCAGCGCCATTTCAGGCGCCAAGCGCTCGGGAGGTGCCAGACCGGTGCGACGGCCATCCAGAGTCGCCAGCGTCGCCAGCGGCACCAAGGGCCCCTGCGGCCATCCCGACCCCATGTGCACAGGTCCCGCGGGCGTCAGGCTCGCCACCCGGTTCAGCCACGGCATGCGGGTGGGCCCGAGCAGCCGCGATAAGACTTCAGAATCCTTATGGATCCAGGGAACAAGGCTCCAAGCCACAGACTGCCCCTGTAGCGCAGTCAGCACGGCCGGAGACACCACTTGGGCCCCGACGATGCGCACAGCCTGTGCGTCACTGGGTCGCTTGAGGCCGGCCAAAACACGGGCCAATTGAGCCAACGCTCGATCGCCGTGGGCGCTGACCGCTAGTTGCCAATGGCCGCGATCGACGGCGCTGATCGTCTGTTGCAACTGCTCGTCCGTCCACAGTAATTCGCCCGTCGTTGCTGTGTCGGCGTAGGGCTGCTCCAACGCTGCCGTGTGGCTCAGGACCGAACCGTCCATTTGCAGAGAGATTCCACGCACTTGCAGTAACCGTCCAACCTGCCACTGAGGCGGCGGTGGCGGCGATTCCCCTGGACGCAGACTCGGTTGGGGTGGCGGGTGCAAAAGAGCCAGGGCCTCAGGGTCCTGGGCCCTCAAGTACAACTGCACGCGCACAGGGAGACGGCCATCCCGTTCGAGGTCGACCAGGGCATCGCGCAGATCGCCGCTGCCATCGATGTCATCAATCTCAGTAATACCAGTCTGTTGCAGCGTTGTGAGCACGTCCAGCAGCAAAGGCTTGAACCGTTCTACGCGCGGGGCGGGCAGGGCGCGCCAGACCGTCTGGGTCGAATTCTCGTCGATGGGACCGTGGAACCGCTGGATTTGTAAGCCTAGTTCGGTCGGCAGACGCGCCAGGAGGACCGTGTTGACTAGGCCGCTGCGTAAGCCGTCTGAAGTAATAAACAAAGGTGCCCGTGGGCAGGCTCGATCCAGTGCCTCGGGTGACAATCGGCCGGCGACGTCCTGGGCCAAGCCTTTGCCCCAGAGCCATTCACCGCGATTGACCTCAGGGCAGAAGTTCGCTATCGCTGTAAGGACTTGGCTGGGCGTTGTGGCGGAACTCAGGTCCACGGCGTCGGCGGCCAAAGCTGCTTGGGTCAGGTCGACGTCGGCATCGGCCCAGCCAGGCGTCGCGAACGAGGTGGGCAGGTGCACCACCCGCGTCATCGGCCCAATCCATGGCTGCGCCTGCTGTTCGCTGCCCAAGGACAGGACCTGGCCTACCCGCAGCGCCAGAGTCGTGGGTTGGGCTGGTCCCGCCGCTACTCGCCCGACGTGCAGGAGCAAATCCGCTTTATGATCAGTTGACTGACTCGCAATCGCCTTGTCCTCGACCTGAGGCGGCGGCACCAAAAAGCGACGAAGCGCCCCGCAACCGTAGGTAGCGATCACACTCAAGCCGATGGCCCATGTCAGCAGCAAGCGGCCCAGGGTCACGCGAGCCCTCCGCTACCGCGCATCAAGCGCAGGCGTTCCGAATCGCCGGGCCAGGGCTCAAGGCGCCAGGAGCCACCGCTGCGCCGGACGACTTCAGCCAAAAGGCGCGCGCCGTCAATGTAGGTTGGTACGCCCCAAAAGCGAATCTTGCCGAGGAGTTCTGGCCAAAGCTCGGCGAATTCCTCCTCCGAAACGCGGACTTTTCCCAGGCCTGCTGGCGTGCCATAGGGACAATCTTGGGCCAAATAGCCAAGAGGTCCCGCGATTTCGGCGTGGTGGCACCAAGGCGCTTGTTCAAACCGGTCGGCGTAGACGCGGCAGCCGAAGGTGTTGTTCTCTTGTTCTTCCAGAAACTTGCAATGCAAACCGGGCACAACCACGTACCGTTCGCGCACAGGCAGCGCCACATGACAGCTCACGCCGCAGCGCCGGCATAGTTGCTCATGGGGCGGGTCGGCGCGGCGACTACCGGTGCGATCGGGCGTCTGGGCGAGGGTCATGGGCAGCATCCAGGGTCGGCGAGGCGGCGCAGTTGGCGGCCCCAGGGTGCGACCAAGCCGGCACACCATCGGGGCGCCCCGCGCACGCAGCCTTGGTTGCCGACCAACGTCATGGGGATCAAAGGTCAGGGGCGCTTGGGTGCGGCGAGACGGCTCCACCTTGCCAAGGGTGCGGCAAGGGCCAAGGCGCATCGGTTGCACGTGCAGTCTTTTCGTCGGCAGCGCGATCGCTGCCGCGGGCCAGAAACAGGTAGCTCAGCACGCCTGCCGCGACGCCCGTAACCGCATAGACCGTTCCCATGACTGGCTTATTGGACGTCGAGGTTGGATTCCAGCGCGGATCCGACTTGTCGGATTGGTAGGAGGCTAGGCCCCAGGCACCATAGCTCAGCATCCCTGCGCCAACCGCCACGCCTGTCCAGCCTAGCACGGGTTTGGTCGGAAAATGTGTTGGCGGTTCAACGCCTTCGCAGCGCACGTCGACCACGGCATCCAGCTCAACTTGCAGCGCCTTGGCGACGCGCTGTGGCCCCCGGGCGCAGACGACTTCATGCTTGCCTGGCAGCACGTTGACCGGTGGTGCGCGATCGCCAATCCGAGATTCCGGCGTAAGTTCAAGCAGTTTTCCGTCTAGCAGGATGTCCACGCCCTGAAGTCCGCCCGGCACAACCACAATGAGGGTCCCGCCCTGCCGCGCCAGTTCCACTTTGATGCGTTGCGTATCGCCGGCCGTCACTTCTACGGTGCGCACCACAGGGCGGAATTCTGGCGCCACTAGCTCCACCTTGTGCTTGCCCGCCAGTATCCACTTGGCATAACTGCCTTTTTGCGTGTCGCCGTCGACCGAGATGACGGCATTGCTCGGCTGAACCTGCACCACCAACTCGCCCTTGATGTGCAACTCGTCGTTGAGCATCTGCCGCTCATCGTTGAGGGTTCGCACCAGCGGCTTGGGCAACTGCGGCGAGTCGGCGCGGCGAAAGGCATCCTCTGCCTCGCGCAAGTGTCCGAGTTTACGGGCTGTTCGCCCCCTCATCAGCACGATCGCTGGGTGGGCAAAGATCTTCTCAGCTTCGGTCGCCAGCTCCCACGCCTTCTGAAAGTCATTGGCATCAAAGCTTTTCTTGGCGTCTTGGTAGATGCCGTTGGCCCGCATCTCATTGTCCGCCATAGGTTCGGCGGTGTTGCGCTTTGGACCCGCAAAGGCGGTGATCGGCAGCAGCACGCTACACGCAATTGCCACCGCCACCAGCGCATTTCGGCGTGGGCGAACGGGCAGGGGCGCGAGGAGCATCAATCCCATTCGGCCTTCTTCTTCTTGGGCCCGCCGCCCGTTTTGGTCCCAGCCGCCTTGGGCGTGGCCTTGACCTTGGCCTTGAGGGTGACCGGAATCGTCGGAGCGCCCATGTCGGCAGCCTTGGCGATGTTTGCGGTTTCCAAGGGGTAATCGTCAAAATCGTCGAGCTTGAGCAGAATCTTCTGGTTGGCTGCACCGACCTTGAGCTTGAGCGTATAGGGCGTCGGCCCCACCGGCGTCCCTTCGATCAAGACCTGGGCACCCGGCGGCGTCGAGACGATCGCGATGATTCTCTCGGCCGGTGGGGCAGAATTAGCAGCAACAGCGGTGGCTTGCCCAGCGCCCTGACCGGTCGCCTGCGCATTGGGCGCTACAGGCTTGGCCGGATCGCCTGGCTTGGCCGGATCGCCTGGCTTGGCCGAATCGCCCGCCTTCGCTGGTTCGCCTGGTTTTGCTGGTTCGCCTGGCTTGGCTGCGTCGCCCGGTTTCGCAGTGCCATCCGTGCCCGCGTGCTCGGCAGCCTTGGCGGCAACTGGATCGGAGCTAGTTTTGTCCTTTTCGCCTGTCGCCGCAGGGGCTTGGGCTGGGGCAGGTTCTTTTTGCATAAAGACCGCAGCGCCAATGGCACCGAGGGCCACCACGATCACGGCGCCGATCCACAGACCTGCCTTGCCGCCTCCAGACTTCTTCTGGCCGGCCTGACTGTCCTTGGCATTTTGCCTAGTTCCAGTTTTTCCCTGATTCTTTCCACTGTTGCCGGCGACCTGCTTGGAGCTGCCTTGCTGCATGGCTGCCCGGGCAGACTCGACGTCGAGCGCCATCGTTTGCTCTTGAGGCAAGCCGAGATTGAGGCCGCTGATGCTATCGAGCGCCATCGTCGGTGCGGGCTCTTGGTTGGCATTGCCCGCCTGCCCCAAAAAGCTGGCGGTGTCCAGGGCGCGCGTCGCCTCCGGCTCTTCCTCACGGTGCTGGTTGGAGCGCTGATTCGGCGGCGGAATTGTCTTCGGCCGTGCCGGCGTCAGGTTGGCGATGGGTGCATATTGCCCCGTGGACGCCCGCCCGCCGAGGCTAGCCATCACTTCATCAATAGCACCAAGCACTTCCTCAGCACTTTGATAGCGTTGAACGGCCTTCTTGGCCAGCAGTTTGTAGACCAGGGCTTCCAGGGGACCCGGCACGCGCATGCCAGGGCAGACGTCTTCAAAGGCCGGTGGAGGTTCTTGCACGTGCTTGATCGCGACCGCGATCGGATCGTCGGCGACAAAGGGAGGCCGGCCCGTGATCATTTCAAACAAGATAACGCCCACTGAGTACAGGTCGCTGGCGGCCGTCAAGGTCAGACCTTGGGCTTGCTCCGGCGACAAGTAGCGCGGTGTGCCAAACATTTTGCCGGCTTGCGTCAATTCCTGGCCGCCGGCTTCAAGAAACTTGGCGATGCCGAAATCGATGACCTTGATGAAGTCCTTTTCGCCATAGATTTCGCAGACAAAGATATTGTCTGGCTTGAGGTCGCGGTGAATGATGCCCTTGGCGTGCGCTTCAGCAAGCGACTTGCAGACTTGCCTCATCATGTACAGGGCGCGCCACGTGTCCAAACGGCCCTTGCGCAACTCGTGCGTGAGGGTCTCACCCGTCAAAAACTCAATGACCATGTAGATATGGCCATCGGATTGACCGAAATCTAGAACGCTGATCGTGTTGGGGTGACGCAGCTGATTGGCGGCTCGCGCTTCTTGTTCAAAGCGAGCCACCTGCTTCTCGTCAGAAACCAAATGAGGTGCAAGGACTTTTACAGCCACCAGCCGATTGGACATCTGGCCGTCGTGCGCTGAATACACCGATCCCATGCCACCGGCGCCGATCAACTTGATCAGCTTATACCGGCCCGCAAGTACCTGTCCGACAAGGTGGTGTGGCCCTGACATACCTTCCGTTTCACCGTCCTGATGCTGTGGGGCCGACCCCGACCGTGCCTGTCCGCTGGGCCGACACGCCGTCGGTCAATCCAAGCCTCAAAGGAGTACGCCTTAACCAGCCCACTTGCCTCACTGCGCCTCTCTAGAGTGCCAAACCGTTGATAAATCAAGGGCTTTGCCTAGATAGCCGCCCGGGCAATTGCTAGGTCGGCAGCGGGGAATCCTCGCAACCTCTGACTATACTACCCCTGCTGCAGCCCGCAAAGACCTTGACCCGTCGCTTTATCGCCCGAGGATTGCAGTGTCGGTCGCCTCAGCTGGGGGCGAACCCGCCTTGCCCGCCGCAGCGAAAGACCTTAGGGTTGCCGGCGTAGGACACGGAGGGAAGCCATGAGTCGACCTGAAATCGGAACCCAAGCACCTGATTTTACACTACCTTCGGACGCCGGTAGCACGTTGCGCCTAAGCGACCTGCGCGGCAGTCCGGTGGTGCTGTATTTCTATCCCAAGGACGATACGCCAGGCTGTACGACCGAAGCCTGCGATTTTCGCGATCATTCCGATACTTGGGCCAAGAGCCTGGGGGCTGTCGTGCTCGGCGTCTCGGCCGATAGCGTGGCCGCCCACCAGCGTTTCAAGACCAAGTACGGCTTGACCTTTCCCCTGCTTTCGGATGCTGACCGGCAGGTCATGGGCTTGTACGGCGCTTACGGCGAAAAAGTCATGTACGGAAAGACTGTGCAAGGTGTGATTCGCTCGACGTTTTTGATTGATCGCCACGGCGTGATCGTGCGCGTTTGGCCCAAGGTTGTGGCCAAGGGGCATGTACAGCAAGTGATGGCAGCTCTGACGCTCTTGGCCTGAGTGCCCTGAGATATCAAGATGTTAGCTGGTGCATCGGCCAGGGACTCCAGGAGATCTCTTGGGGCCGACTCGGCCACGGGCGAGCCAAGATTATGTATTTATGGAGGAAGCAGCAATGGCAGACTCAACGCACACGGCAGCACGGGTTTGGACTGGGCGTCTGGCCAACTGGGATGGCACTGCGCCCGACCTGCGAAGTTGGAGTGACGAAGAAATCCTTTCAGGTTTAGCCCAGTTGGGGATCAGTACCGATCGCACGCTGTTTGCGCAAGCTGCCGCTGAGGTAACGCTGCAAAGCGACCTTGAGGACGATTGGCTGCAGTTTGTACCGGTTGGTGACGAAAACATGCAGGTTTTTGCCTGGATGTCCGTGCAGGAACTGTGGCAGCGCTGGGAACTGCCTTTGTGGCCCAAGGACCGTTTGGCTCGTATGTTCGCGTACTTGGTGGACAGTGATGCGGCGGTGGACTGGGCGGACAAGTTCACGTCGCCGCCGGCCAACGCGATCTTTGATGCCCTGGAAGCTGAACTCGTCACCAAGGGCAAAGGCAATGAGACGCTTGTGGAAATGGCCGAGTTGCTCGGCATGCCCGGGGCTGCGTGGCCGTCCAAGATGCTCGATGCGATGGCCGAATGGGCGGAAATCGGCAACCTGACCCTGGCTGAGCGGGGCGGGCGTTTCATGACTTCCTTGCTGGGAAATGGCCATCCTTTGGCGTACTTGAGCGCGGCTTTGGTGTCAGCCCGCATGTACGATCGCGCCCAAGCGGCGTCGCTTCAGGTGCCGCTCGATGCGCCGCTGGTCAAAGGCTTTGACGAACTCGTGGGCTATCTCTGCCTGTGTGCTGGGGATGCGCTTCTTGCCGGCAAATGGCTGCGCAAGGCCGACCAGCAATCGCAGATCCGCCGCAGTGAAATGACGCTGGCTGCAGAAACGGTACGCGATTACCTAGCCGAAGTGGCTGCCAGTGGCGAAGCCGATGGATCAGCAATTCCTGCAAAAATTCAGGGAGCTGCCAAGCAAGCGGCATCTCAGGCCTGCTATTACGCGTTCATGGCCTTTGCCGGTTCTGGCGTTGCAGGCGGCGTCTAGTATATCGAACCCTACGTCCTTTCCGGGTTACCCGATAGCACTCGGCGTTGTGGACTCTCGGCCGGGGACCCAGCCAAACGCAGGGGTGAGCCCGCACGTGCGGACTCGACCTCAGCCGCCAGGGATTGTTCAGGATCGGCAAGGCGTTGGCCAGTTTCCGCCCGCGTGGGCGCCACTGCGTCGCCGACGATTCCCCGCACCACAGCGCTGACTGCCACCATGCCGAACACGCTGGTGACGAAGACGGCCGAACCTTCGACCAAGTTGCGGCTGGTGCAAGCGTGAAAATGGTTGTCTTTCCCCCAGTTGCCTTCCTGATCGCTGGGACACAGGCACTCAAACCCGTGGGCGTCCCAGCTCGGCGGTAGGGGCATGCGCCGCGATTCTTCGCTGTAGACAACGGTGACCCCAGAGAGCTTTGTTCTGCTTGAGTTTTCAGGCCAGCCATAGTGCTTGCGTAGGCCTTTGCGAACGGCCCGGGCGAACGGGTCGGCGTGGGACTGGTAGAGGTCATCCAGGCGAACTGCCGTCGGGTCCAACTTGCCCGCGGCACCCATCGAAGAAACCAGAGCAATCCCATTGCGTTGGCAGCGATCGATCAGGTGGAGCTTGGCCGCTAGGCTGTCGATGGCGTCGACGACGAAGTCGGGCTTGGCGTCCAGAGGCAAGATGGTGTCCGCAGTATCCTTACCGTAAAATTTCTGAACAAAGTCAACGCGACAGGTGGGTGAAATGCGCGCCACCCGTTCGGCCAACAGTTGCCCCTTGGGCTGCCCGACGACCCCCTGCAAAGCCTGGATCTGCCGGTTGACATTGGTGGCACAGACGACGTCAAAATCCACCAGGGTCAGGTGGCCAACACCGCATCGCGCCAGACCTTCTACCGCAAATCCACCGACGCCGCCCAGGCCGATGACCACGACATGAGCCGCCTCAAGTCGGTCAAAGCCCGGTTCAGACACAAGGCGCACAAAGCGATCGAAGCGCCGCTGGCTTGAACGAGATTTCACCGGTTTTGTCGGGATCGCCGCGGTCATTCTTTACCTCCAGGCCGTACGGTACACGCGCCGTGCATTTTCAGCCAGCCGTTGCGCTAGTTTGTTCGGGTTTTCCTGTTGCCATTCAGAAACTTGGGCTAGCATACCCTGCATGGCGCGCAGGGCCTCCGGGTACGACTGATCGCCCTGAGGCCAATCGGTCTCCAGCAGCAACCGATCGGCCGCAATGGCACGAGCCACGGACTCGCGTTTGCGCTCGGCTACACCTGCCTCAGGTGACAGAGACAGGTGCAGGCCCAAAGCCTCATACGCGTCAACGAGTTCCGGTGGGCCGCTGTACCGATGCACGACCCCCTGCAGGGGGGCGAACGGCGCCAGCGCTGCCAAGGCGTGACCGTGCCAGCCGACGATGTGCAGGACCACGGGCAGTCCTTGCTGCTGAGCGAGCTCTAACCCCTTTATAAACCAAGCGTTCTGCTGCGACAGGCTCATCTGCTTGCGATAGCGCTGGTCCAGGCCGATCTCACCGATCGCAACCACCTGCGGCGCTTGCAGTTCCTCGCACAGCGACAACCAAGCCTCCTGTCGTTGCTGATCGTCAGCGCAAAGGGCCAAGGCTTCTGGATGGAGGCCAATCGCCCGAAATAGACACGGAAATTCAGCGACGAGCTGTCTTGCCCGCTCATGCCGTGCGGGGCCGTAGCCCGGTAGCAGCGCGCCTGGCCAACCAGCCTCTCGGAGTTCATGTAACTGCCTATTTAGACAGGATACGTCAGCGCCCGGGTCATCGAGGTGGCTATGGTGATCCAGCAGCGACGTCGGGCCAGGGCCCATGACCGAATCAACCGACGGAATCACGCGAAATTGCCTCAGAAGCGCGGGAGATCAGCCACGGACGATGTCAGTTTGCAGGCCAGGGCGCAGAACAGCTGACTGGAAAATTCAGTTTGATTGCAAAAGGTTCTCTATGGGCAGCCGCAAACGACCTTGTCCGGGCAACAATCGCCGAATTGTTTGCAGGCGTTGTCGCAGAAGCAGCCACCGAACAGGCCTTCGCCGCCGCACGAGTAGTCGCAAGTGTCCATGCTGTCGCCGCAATTCTGCACGGCATCGCAGCCCTTGGCCGCGAAATCACTGCAACAATCGCCCGCTTGCTGGCAAAAGGAGTCGCACCAGCAAGCGCCCGTTTGCGATTGTCCCCCGCAAGCGCCCAGGCAAGAACCGGCGGCGCCGGCCTTGCAACTGGCTGAACTGCCATCGGCCGCGGCGCTGCATACGGTGTTGGCGGGGCAGACCTGTGTTGTTGACCAAGGCCCCCAGAGCAGGTTGGCGTCAGCGCTGGAGCAACTACTTGAGCTGCCGTCGCAACCCTGCCCGCCAACACGCTTTTGCACCGAAGTGCCGCTGCACTGCCATTGGGTCTTGTAGCTCGCGCTGCCACACGCGGTCCCCTTGTCCTTGGGAAACTTGGCCGCGATGTTGCAGCAATCGCCGCTGCTACAGCCGCACAAGGCCATGAAATCTGAGCAGCAATTGCCGGCACTGGTGCATGCGTTGTCGCAAAAGCACGTGCCGTTGTTGGATTTGCCGCCGCACGATCCGCTGCAACTGCCTACGGGCCCTCCTGCGACGCAAGTGGGCATGACGCCTGAGCCCGCGTCTTTGCACACCTTGCCCGCGCCGCAGTCCTGGATCGTCGCATAGGGGCCGGTGGCCTGAAACGCGGGGTTGCTGGTGCAACCATCGGCCGTTGTGCCGTTGCAACCGGGCGTGGTGTCAGCCTTTTGGATCAGCGACCCCTGGCATTTGTAGGCGGTGGCTAGCACGGTGCCGGAACAGGCGGTCTTGGCGGACTCGATCGTCGCGGTGACCGGATCGCAGCAAATGCCCGAGGTGCAGCAGCCTGGCTTGTCGCTGCTCACGCAGATGCCTAAGCCCTTGTTACACGAGACAGTTTGGCAAACCGTTGCCGGTGCAGGGCAGTCGCCATCGACCTTGCAGCACCCTGGCTGCGGCGTGCCGACACAGAGGCCCGTGCCGTCACACTGGTCGTTGGCGGTGCAGGCATTGTTGTCATTGCAGAAGGCGCCGATCGCGGCGCTCCACTTGCTGGTCGACTTGGTCGGGTCACACACCTGGCAACTATTGGCTTGGGAAGGGGAACCGTCGACAACGCACTGTCCATCGATGAAGCACCAGCCACCCTTGGCTCCCAGGGTGCACTGGCCGGATCCCGGATCGCAGACGTTTTCCTGACAGGCGTCGGGTGCGGCTGGACAGGTCTTGGGAATAATCTTGCAATTGCCAGAGGTTGTGTCGCAGGCGTCGTTTGTGCACGGGTTGGCGTCGTCGCAGTCGCTGTCGCCTTGGCAGCAGCCTAACTTCTTGCCAATGCTGCACTTGCCGGAGCTTGCATCGCAGTGCGGATCGTCGCACGCGCCAAGCGCAGGGCAATCAGCGTCGGACTGGCAGCAGGCCTTGTTGACCGACCACTGCGCCTGATCGAGGCTTACATCGCAAATATGACAAGGAATTGCCGGATCGACGTCGGCATCGGGGTAGCACACGTCCTTGATCAGGCAGTAGCCCGGGGCGGGTGTGGCCACGCACTTGCCCGTTTTGGCGTCGCATTTGTCCTTGGTGCAGTCCTGGCCATCGTCGCATTTCTTGGCGACGCCAGCGCAGACGCCATTGACGCAATTATCAACCAGAGAGCAGGGATCGCCATCATCGCACGGCGTATTGTCTGGGGCTTGGCTGCCGACGCAGCACCCTTGGCTGCAGATGCCAACTTGGCAAACGCCGACATTGGCATCGGCACAATCTGCATCCGTTTCACAGCCTTGGTCGCATGTGTCGGCCAAAGAGATCGCGTCGTCGCTGTCCGCGGGGCCCGAGCCGGCCTCTGTCCCGTCCTGAGGCACGTCGGCATCGGCAACCGTGTCGCCTTTGACCTGTGAATCTGATTTAGTACTGTCCAGTTGCCCGCCATCGTTACCGAAATGGGCAATGATCCCGTCAAAGGTTCCGCCGGATTCCACAGCGTACTTGCCGCTGCAACTCCAACCACCCACCCCTAGTGCCGCGACGGCAGCGATATGGAGAATGGTTTGTAAAATCAAGGATGTTGACGGTTTCCCTGGCGCTGGCCCCGCTTGGCCCTCAGCTGAATTGCAGGCCGCGACTAGGGCTCCTTGTGCGGGGCGTTGAGCTGAGAAGTGCCTTGAAATCACAAGCATTATTCCTTGATCAGTCCCGCAATTGCCGCCGCTGTCGCCGCAACCGCCGTCGCTCGGCCCTGGCACTGGCCTGTCAAAGCAGGGCCCACTGGCTCAATACGGCCACCGCCTAAGCATAGCGGATCGGCCCGTTCCCTGGCCAGTTCTAGGCCAGAGCCATGGTGTCTCGGCCCCGGGCCCAAAGTAACCATACGAAATCCGTCGATATCCTGGCAACGACCTCTGCGCAGCCAGCGGCGAACCGTATGGATTGGGCGGTCCGAGCAGGTCCAAGGCCAGCGCGCGGGACCTCGGGCGGTGACTGCGACCCGGACATCGCGCCGTCGCAGGGGCCATCAGCCCCGACTTTGCTCGCAGCTTAGCCCTATATTTCCAAGTGTTGCGCACGAGTACCCCGCGGAAAACAGCTGCAATTGCCGCCAACGTCTTGACAACGTGGCGTGTGACGCGGATTCTGCCGCCCCCTATTGCCAGCAGCCGGAAAGGCCGGCGCGGCTGGAAAAGCCCGGGGGAGTCGACGACTACAGCGCGATCGATTTCTGCCAATGTATCCGAACTTCCTGAGGATTCCCAGCCAAGCTGGGCCTGTCTAGGAGCCTGCTGTCCATGCGTGATTTCACCTTTACTAGCGAATCGGTTACCGCCGGTCACCCGGACAAGATTGCCGATCAGGTGTCGGATGCCATTCTCGACGCCATCCTCCGCCACGATCCGCGTGGTCGCGTTGCCTGTGAAACTCTTGTTACGACGGGGCTTTGTGTCATCGCTGGTGAAATTACGACGACGGCCAACGTCAATTATCGCCAAGTCGCCCGCGACACGATCGCGCGCATTGGCTACGACGATCCGCGCGATCGCTTTGAAGCGGATAGCTGCGGCGTGATGCTGTCGATCGGCCAGCAATCGCCCGATATTAGCCAGGGCGTGGACGAAGGCGCCGGCTTGGACCCGGAGCAGGGCGCGGGCGATCAGGGCCTGATGTTCGGCTATGCCTGCAATCAGACACCGGAATTGATGCCCTTGCCCATCACGCTGGCCCATCAGCTGACGCGTCGGCTGGAGCAACTCTTGCACAACGGCGGGCTGCCCTGGCTGCGTCCTGACGGCAAGAGTCAGGTCTCGGTGCGCTATGAGAACGGCAAAGCCGTCGCTGTGGATGCCGTGGTAGTCAGCACCATGCACCGCGATACCTTGGAATACGACGAGTTGCGTGCAGGCATCCTCGAACACGTGGTCAAACCGATCGTGCCCGAGCACCTGCTGCACGAAGGGACCCGCTTTCACATCAACCCCACGGGTAAGTTCGTGATCGGCGGCCCCCATGGCGATGCCGGTCTGACCGGGCGCAAGATCATCGTCGACACGTACGGCGGCTGGGGTCGCCACGGCGGCGGTGCTTTCTCGGGCAAGGACCCGTCCAAAGTCGATCGCTCGGCGGCCTACTTTGCACGCTATGTCGCGAAGAACATTGTGGCTGCTGGCCTGGCCGATGAATGCGAAGTGCAGGTGTCGTACGCCATTGGCGTCGCCCGGCCCACCAGCGTCAAGGTCGATTGCTACGGCACCGAGAAGATCGATCCCCAGCGGATTGAAAAGGCTGTCCTGGAAGTCTTTGACTTTCGCCCGGCGCTGATCATCGGGCGCCTGGATTTGCTCAAGCCGATCTATTCGGCGACCGCGAGCGGTGGCCACTTTGGTCGCAACGAGCCAGGCTTTGCCTGGGAACGCACTGATGCTGTGGAGGATTTGCGGCGTCATGCGGGTGTGTAGCGCTCGAGGCGTTGCGCGATTCAGCCTGGGGCTCAGCACTTGTGCAGGGCCCAACGCCGCGGGAATGCGCTGCGCATCTTGACAGAAGCCGGCTCGCGACTGTAGACTTCTGCCCCCTTGTCGCGATGTCCTACGGGGCATTACCGGCAAAGGTCTTGAGATTCTTGAGTTCCTGGTGCCTTGAGGCGCTTTCCGACCGGCCTGTGCTGGTCGGATGCAAGCAGCCAAGTGCAGCCCAAAGCCGCAAGATGTGGCGAAAAAGCGGGCCCAGGGTCGTGCTTCGGCGCGACCGTGAGACCAAAAAGCGCGAACAAAGCGACTCAGTTGTCGCGCAAGTAAGCAAAAACAGAGGATTCCGATGAGCCTGAGCAAGCAAACTCCGTTCCTGCGCACTGCCGACGTCGACCATCCTTGGTTCGTCGTTGACCTCAAAGACGTCGTCCTCGGTCGCGCTGCGGTCCAAGTCGCCAATATTTTGCGCGGCAAAGACAAGCCCAACTACACGCCCAATGCGGATACCGGAGGCTTTGTCGTTATCATCAACGCTGCCCAGGTCGCTTTGACCGGCAAGAAGATGGACAAGAAGCTGTACCGCCACCACACCAACTTCATTGGCGGACTCAAGACCTTCACGGCCAAGGACTACATTGCCCGCAACAGCGCTGAAGCTGTGCGTCGCGCCGTATGGGGCATGCTGCCCAAGGGTGCCCTTGGTCGCCGTTTGATCACCAAGCTCAAGGTCTATCCGGGTGGCACTCATCCGCATGAGGCGCAGAACCCGGTGGCACTCAGCCTCTAGTTCCTGCGCGCTTGCGGCCTGCCGACGGCTTCGGCTGCAAGTGCTGTGCTGGCCGGTTTCCCCCGGCTAAACATTGTCGATTCGCTGCGGCCACTTCTGGCCGCCTCTACGCAAAGGTCCCGCAATGGCAACCACCCGTCGTGTCACTGAGTCCACCGCACCCGCTAAGCGCTGGTACGCCACAGGCCGTCGCAAGGAAGCGACCGCCCGCGTCTACCTGTCTGCTGGTACAGGCAAAGTCACACTCAATGGCCGCGAAATGGCCGAGTACCTGCGCCGTCCGACCCTGGAAATGTTGCTCAATGAGCCCTTTGAAGTCGTTGAGCGCACTGGCCAATTTGACGTTCAGGCCACAGTTTCTGGCGGTGGTCTGTCCGGCCAGGCTGGCGCCGTTCGTCACGGCATTGCCCGCGCTTTGACCGTCTACCAGTTGGACCTGCGTGGTGCACTCAAGCGCGCTGGCTTCCTGACTCGCGATCCGCGGGCCAAGGAACGCAAGAAGTATGGCCGGGCTTCTGCTCGCGCCCGCTTCCAGTTCTCCAAGCGTTAATCGCTGGTGCGCGCTGGGGCTTCGGCTCGGCGCCATCGCTTCGGCTGCTGGCGAATCTTGGGTTCGTCGTGGCCGGAAATCGCTGGGTAGCTCAGGTGGTTAGAGCGAACGACTCATAATCGTTAGGTCGAGGGTTCAAGTCCCCCCCCAGCGACCACCCCCTCCAATGTATTACAGTCCAAAAAGCGCCATGCGCTGCGTGGGTTGCTTGCCGTTCCACCGGCGATGGTCACCCGGCGCACGCCTTGGTTCTGCAGGTCTGGCCGCGTTCAGCGACCCGGTTACCGCAGCGGACCGCAGGCCTTTCGCCGATGTAGTTGATCCTTGGCCCTAGCTTGGCACGCAGCCAGCAGAGGCGTGTTGGTCAGGGTTGCGCATGGCCACTGCACTTGGCCTGGAGACCCGCGCTCGATCACCCGCATTTGCGTCAGCGAAGCCCTCCATGCGACGCGGGTCTGCCCATCGGCGTCGGGACGCGTCCGCTCGAGCGACCAGCCCGGGTGGGCCTTGGGCCAGGGCTTCTTGCCATACCACTGGGCGACGTCCACGACGCGATTGCGCCAACGCAGCTCGATGCGCCCAGCGCCATTGGGCAACTTCATCACCGGCACGTGGATTTGCTGGACGGCGGTAGTTCGCGCCGTCGCGATGGCGACCTCGCCCGGGTGCAACACGGGGTCATGGGCGCGATCCAGGGGGGCCACGGTGCCCGAGGGCAGGCTCAGGCTCAGGTCGCTCACCCGCACAGCGTGGGGCGACAGATTGACCATTTCTATGTATTCGCCGGCGCGGTCGTCGAGCACCAAGGGGTCGACAAACAGCTCGGAAATCACAATGCGCGGAGGCTGTTCCGGCAATGTCGAAACGGTCACGCTGGCAGGCAGTTCCAGCGGGGCCCTGACGGCGTCCGGCCGGCCAAGCTTTGGCCCCGGCGGCACCTGAGACGTCGTTGTCGCCCGTCCGCAGGCTGTGAGCGCGAGGACAATGGCTAGGAACAACAGAAGCCCCTGCACCAACAGGGCTACTAGCCGCAGTGTGGGAATTGAAGCCATGACCGATCCTCCAAGTGCGGGGCAAAGATTTCGCCCCTTGGGCCATCGCGGTGCAAACCTCGTGCCATCTTGTGTTTCAAGTAAAATTAGGCAGTTGTGATGCCGCATCGGTCTCACTGGCAGGTCTCGATACCGGTACCGAGACCGACCACTGAGACTGAAATCACCCCGCTTGCATCGCTCAACCCTGCGTGAGTGCGGCAAAATCAAGTGCAAATTCGTGGTACAGTCGCCCCGAGCCCACCTTGACACCCGGCGGCGCGCACCGCACAATCCGGCGTCGTGCTTGTTTGTTCATGGTGTCACGGTCTTGGCCGCCGCCTTCGTTTCTTCCTGATTTCTGAGGTTTTCAGCTCATGCATCGCTTTGCTCGCTCAATGTCCGCATGGCTCCTGCTCGGCGTCTTGGCTCCTCTGCATAGCGCCTTGGCCGCCGAATCGACCGAGGTGGAGCGAACTCTGTGCATTGTCGAGCTGCGAAATGGCTTGGAAGCCAATGGCTTGACGGCCGATTACCTCAAGGAAGTCGTCACGTCCTTTCAGGAGGACAACAACGGTGACTACATCCTCGTGGCCGGAGACAAGGCCGCAGAAAAGCTGCGCAAAGACCGCGATCAGGTGCCTGGCGCTTTGACCGATGATCGACGTGCGCAACTAACGGACGCGCGCAAGAAGGGTGTGGCCTTTCTCGATAACGCCGATACTGCCAATGCAATCAAGGCATTACAGGCCGTGGAAGCGAAATACCGAGCGGCCCTGGCGGCTCCCGGCGCTGACGACAAATTGCGCAAGGAATACCTAGAGGTTCTGGCTCAGTTGGCGACGGCTTACGTTGTCGCCAAGGACAAGGATGCCGCATCCGAAGTGTTTCGCACTGTGATCACGACCTTCGGCCTCAAGGCCAACGTCACAGACAATGATTACCGTCCTGACGTCGTCGCGCTATTCAAGTCAATCGTCAAAGAAGTCAATGGGATGCAGAAGGGCTCGGTCGAAGTCACCTCCGTGCCGGCCGCTGCGCGCATCATCTTGGGCGGCAACGATCGCGGGGCCGCGCCGATGACCGTAGCTGATTTGATTCCAGGTACTTACTCACTACGCCTGCAGCAGGGCACCAGCACATCGCTGCTCCACCGGATCAAAGTCACAGGCGGCGTGATCTCTAAGATCGCGATTGATTTAGGATTTGAGAGTCATCTGGTCATCGATGAAAAGTCGCTGGCCCTTGGCTACGCCGATCTGGACAAAGCCGGCCAGCGCGTTCAGGCAGACGCCATCGAGCTCGGAAAGCAGTTGGAAGTCAACATGGTTGCCGTGGTCGGCGTGGTCGATGGCAAGCTGGTCTCCTACCTCATCGACGTTGGCAAGGGGCAAATCGTGCGCACCAACAACGTCGCGGTGCCCAATGTCGGCATTTCCAAGCGGGCGGTTGGCAAGACGATGGTGACCATCCTCGGCGCACGTGCGGAGAAGAATCAGGCTGTGGGTGGTTCCCCGGCGGGCTCGTCGTCGGCCTGGTACACGTCCATTCCGGGTTGGGCCTGCGCAGGCGTCGGTGTTGTCGGTCTTGGTCTTGGTTTCGCTAAAATGTCAACGACTTTGGGTGATGGTACCTCCGTGTCAAACTTCGGCAGTCCCACCGTTCACACCCAAGCGGAGCAGGATTCGGTCAAGAGCAATCGGACCCTTTCAGGCGTCGGCTTTGGCTTAGGTGTCGTAGGTTTAGCTGCCGCTGGCGTGCTGTTCGCGATGCAGGGCAAGTCGGCGCCGGCGTCCGCGGCCATGATGATGCCCCAACCAGGCCAACTTGCAGACATTTTGCCGCCCCTGTCCTTTGGTCAGGGCCCCGTGACCTTTGCCACCCACTGACATTGTGGTGACGTCAATCCACCAACTCAGTCAAACAATTACCCTTCTGCCAGATGAGACCCTGCACCTGCTGCTGCGCGACCGCGTAGCGCTCATTCAGGCGCGCTCTGGGTATCGCACTTCGGTTGACGCGATGTTGCTGGCCCACTTCGCCTGGCAGCAAGCGCCTGATTCCTTAAGGATTGCCGACCTTGGCGCCGGAACGGGGTTGCTGAGCCTGCTCCTAGGCCTAGCGCTGCCCGATGCGGTGCTGCACCTCTTTGAACTGCAGCCGCAGATGCTGGATCGCGCCATGCGCAATGCGCAGTTACAAGGCCTGCAAGCACGCGTCCACGGCCATTTGCAGGACTTGGCTCAGCCTCTTGGCACCACCGAGGTCTTGGACCTGGTCGTCTGCAATCCGCCCTATTACCAGCCCTTTGCGCGGCAACTGCCCAAGAGTCCGGAAAGGCGCCTCGCTCATTGCGAATCGACCGCAGATTTGCATCGATTTTGCCAAGTTGCATCCACTGTGGCGGATCACGGCGTGACCTGCTGGGTCTATCCCGAGGCAAGCCAACTGCGTCTGCTGCAGGCGCTGAGTCTGGCGGGGCTGCGCCGGATCTCGGTGGCGCAAGTATACCATCGGCAAGGGGATTCTCAGCCCGTGCGCGTATTGGTCGCGGCTCGGCACGGCGAGGTCGAACAGGTGCAGTCACTGCCAGACCGGTTCATCCATCCTGCAGACGCCCTAGATCAGGTCTATTCTCCTGAAATAGAAGCATTTTTACAGGCGCTGCCCCGGTGCGAAGCCGTGGAGCGGCAGGGCTTGTGGGCGCCCAGCACACCACGCGAAAACGTATAAAAACATTTATATATCAGGTAGTTGGTGTGCTTTTGGCTGGGGATGATTCCGGACCATGCAGGCCTGGGCGGCCTTTGGCTGCTGTGCAACGCGCCGGACGTGTGCGTTGCACCCTCACGGACCGTTCGGCCGCTGGTACGTTTCCAAATCATGGACCTTTGGTCCAATTGTGCCGCCGAGAATTTGCGGGCGCTCCGGCCGGATGCTAACGTGAATCAGGCGGGTGGCTTGCCCGCAGTCAGAGGCTGGTGCGACTTGTCTACGCCACGACCCGAGCCACTGTGCACGCCCAAGAACGAACCGACGCAGCCAAAGCGCGCGTCTGCTTGCGTGGTTGAACAGGAACTGCGGGTCGTGCGTCCAATCGACAAGCCGGAGCCGTGGCTCCAAGACGCCGAGGGACCCATGTTCGACGCCTTCATCATCGAGCAAATCAAGCGCCGGGAACGGTCGCTCGATCGCACCCAACCCAGCCTAGATCAACCCGATCTCTTCCCGCTGCGCCCGCCACCGATGCCGATGCGTGAGGACGAATCGCTGCCTTCGCGACGTTCAGACGACGACGAGGGCATTGCCTATATTGACATGTAGTTTCTTGGGCGATGGGGCCCATCGCGGGCCGACCACCGTAAGATCGGTCCGCCCCTGATCAGACGCTCGCGTCCAACTCAGACTTCTTGCGAATGATTCGCGCGACAAGGCCATAGGTGACCGCTTCTTCCGCCGTCAGCCAGTAGTCTCGGTGCGTATCATTCTCAATGCGTTCAAGAGGTTGCCCTGTCTCAGAGGCCAATAGCTGATTGACGCGGGCCCGGGTCTTGAGGATCTCGTTGGCGGTGATCTCGAGATCGCTCGCGGGTCCATAAACCGTCATCGGAATCAGCGGTTGGTGGATTAGCAGGCGCGTGTTAGGCAGGCTCAGGCGCAGGGCCTTGGGCGTACCGAGCAGGATCACGGTCGCAATCGAAGCCGTCAGGCCGGTACAGACGATGCGAATCGGCGATTCGACAAAGCGCATCACGTCATAGATGGCAAAGCCGGCCGTCACGCTGCCACCCGGCGAGTTGAGCAGCATGGTGATGGGCTCGCCCGGCTTATCCGCTTCCAAAATCAGCAGTTCAGTGGTGATCCGCGCCGCGAGCTTGTCATCGACGGGCCCGAACAACTGCACAGTCCGCGTCTTGAGCAACCGCTCTTCAAAGGCAGCGCGTGGATTCTCTTCGGGTTTGCCTTCCTTGCTCGGCTTGGCTGTCTCGGGCTCGTCTTCCTCAGCGCGCGGGCGCTCGGCCGTCCATTGCAATTGCATCGCTTGCTCCTGGCTGGATCGTTTCGTGATGGGCTGAATCCTGGGGCGAACAGAGCGCTTTGCCGGCCGTCTCAGGCTGCGTTCAAGGCGTCGGTCACTGCTTGAATCACCAGCGCCTGTTCATATTCCTGCAGCCCGGGGTAGATCGGTAGGGCCAGGACTTCTTGGCACGCCCGGTCGGTATTGGCAAGGGCTGCCGGTGGATTCGCTGTCCGCAACGCACCTTGCACGTGCAGGGCCGATGGATAATAGATGGCGTTGCCAATGCTCAGGCTATCGAGATGGGCCTTGACTCGGTCGCGATGCGGAGTGCGAATAACGTATTGATTCCAAGCATGTCCGGGTATCGTGCCTGGTAGCGTGAGCAGGCCGCGGTCCGATAATGTCTTGAATTCATGGGTGTAGCGCGCCGCATGTTGGCGCCTGGCCGCAATCCAACCACCCAGTTCCGGCAAAAGCACAGCGAGAAAGGCCGCGTGCAGTGCATCGAGGCGAAAGTTGCCGCCCAGGTGCTGGTGCTGGTACTTGGCGGCCATGCCATGTTGACGAATCTCGCGAATTCGTTGGCCTAACTCTGGATCTGCCGTGTAAGCCGCGCCGCCGTCGCCCAGGGTCCCCAGGTTTTTGGCCGGAAAAAAGCTCAGCGTGCCGGCAAGACCGCGGGTACCCACAGCCCGACCATCTGGCTGAACGGCACCGATCGCTTGGGCACAATCCTCAATCATCACGCCATTGTTGTCGGCGCAGAGCTGCGCGATCTCGTCAAGAGGCTGCGGCTCGCCGAACAGGTGGACGATCAACACGCCTCGGGTCTTGGGGCCCCAAGCCTGTTCATAATCGGCAATTTGCGGGTGGAAATGTCCCGGCGCGATATCGACAAACACCGGGCGCAGGCCTGCGCGCAGAATCGACGTTGCCGAAGCGATGAAAGTGAAAGCGGTTGTTAGAATCTCGTCGCCCGGCTGCAGTCGCCCCTGGCTGATCAAAGCCAAAAAGGTCGCCAGCAGCGAATCGGTACCGCTGGACAGGCCGATCGCCTGGGGAGTGCCCAGGTAGGTCGCCAATTGCTTTTCAAATTGAGCGACTTCAGGCCCCAGAACGAAGATGCCATGAGTCAAGCAGCGTTCCAACGCCGCGTGCAGGGCGGGCCGGTGCGGCATGAGAACCCTGGACAGGTCGAAGAGCGGAACTGGCGTAGGCATGGTCACCCTCAGGAAACAGCTTGGTTAGAAAGAAGATTCTCGCCATCGTGGTGCCATTGGGCCTGGCAGCGCGGGCAAAGGGCTGTGGTTCCCGCTTCCGGTCGCGCGGCGATGGCCAAACGCTCGCCGCATTGGCAGACCCAGCCTTTGATCTTCCCGGGGTTACCGGCGATCAGGCCATGGGCGGGCACGTCACGCGTGACCACGCTCCCGGCGGCAATAAAAGCGAATTCGCCAATGCTGTGGCCGCAGACGATGGTGGCGTTGGCGCCGATGGTGACCCCACGGCCGACCGGCGTCCTGGCGAACTCCTGCCGCCGATTCACGTGTGCGCGCGGGCGGTTGACGTTGGTGAACACGCACGATGGGCCGCAAAAGACGTCATCGCCCAGTTCGACGCCGTCATAGATCGAGACGTTGTTCTGCACACGCACGCGATTGCCAAGAATTGCGCCGGATTGGACAAAACCATTTTGGCCGATCACGCAGTCATGACCGATGCGGGCGCCGTCCATCACGTGGCAGAAATGCCAAATTTTACTGCCGTCACCGATGGTTGCGAGAGGCCCAACCACAGCGCTGGGGTGGATGGTGACCTCGGTTCGGCCCGGCACTTGGGGCGCAATATCGCCAACCGGCTGTTCTGAAACAAGTCCTGTGGGCGCACCACCACTGCGCAAGGAACGCTCCGCCGCGTCCAGCACCGTGAGAACGCGCAGCCCTTCGGCCCCGTCGGCGATAATGGGTCGCTCTGGATGCACCATCGCCGCCAAAAACGCTTGCATTTCACAGCGTAATGGTTCGTCATCGGGCAGGGGCACGGCTTCGGCATCGGCCTTCTTGGGCTGCGGAATGCCATCCTGCCAGGTCACGCCATGACGGTAGAGAACCAGCTTCTGATCAAGGGGTTGGGTATCGTCAAACACCGCCATGGCGTCCGTCCCGACCACGACCAAGCGCTGCTCTTTGAACGGATGCAGCCACGACACGTAAATGTGCGCCTGGACACCGGAATCCCAGGTCAGGTGCGTCACGGTGGAATCGGCGATCTGTGGATGCAGGAAGTAGCCGCCGGTCGCCTGCACTTTCTGCGGCAGCGCCTTGGTCAGGCGCAAGATCACGGCGATGTCATGGGGCGCAAAGGACCAAAGGATGTTCTCTTCGCGGCGAATACGTCCTAGATTCAGGCGGTTCGAGTACAAATACAGCAAACGGCCCAGGGCGCCACTTTGCACCAAGCGGTCGAGCGCAATCACGGCGGGGTGGTGGTGCAGCAGGTGACCGACCATCAGCACGCGCCCTTTGCGGCGGGCCAATTCGAGCAGCGGTTGGCACTGTTCGACATGTAGGGCGAGAGGCTTTTCAACGAAAACATGCTGGTTTCGCTCAAGAAAAAGCGTCGCAAGCTGGGCGTGCAGCACGGCCGGCGCGGCAATGGCGACGCCGACGTCGGTCGGGACTTCCTCAGGTGTTGCCACGATCAACGCGTCGGGATAGGCCTTGGCGGCATCGGCCCGGCCCTTCTCCGCCGTCTCGCAGATGCAAGTCAGCGCCCCCAAAGCGTGCAAATTGCGGGCGAGGTTGCGTCCCCAGGGACCAAATCCCACTAGAGCGACGCGGGGTTGTAGGGCTGTGTCCAAAGCGTCCTCCTGCAGCGACGGGCCGTGAGTGTCGCACTTTTGTCGGCCGCGGACAATCCAAGCTGGACTTGCCTGCCTTTGCGCCATGAGACCCGCCAAGCGGATTGCAGTCTGCGTCCTGTTGGCTTGACGCCGCTGCCGTGGGGCCGTAGCGTCCGGGCCATGGTCTTGCAACTGCGCTGGCTTTTGGCTTTTCTCCTGGTGGCGTGCAGCAACACCAGTGCCTCGCAGGCCGTGTGCAGCGATTCACTGCCGTGTATTGCGGGGCAGAGTTGCTACGCCGGCTATTGCCAAGCGGATAGCGAGGTCAAGCTGTGTAAGCCCTTGTACGGAGACGCCCATTTGGCTCCTGGGGCTACGTGGCTGGCGATCACGGACCGGGCGCCCTTGGATACTGCGACCTGCGCCGCGACCGTTCAGCCCGGGGCTGATATCGATGCGGTGGGGCTGTATCGACCCGATAGTAACGGGGTTCTTCGCTTGATTGCGGTCGGTCATCCGGGCTCGGCGAGTTGGCTCGCACCGGCTGTGGCGACGCCGCACTGCACCACAAATACCTACGCCGATCCGGCGACGGCGACTGGGCCTCGCGACCAAAGCGGCGATGCCAAGAATTTCATGAGTCTCAATGGCGGAACACTGCTTTTGCAGCTGGGACTATGCAGTCAGCCGACGCAGACCGAGATCACAACCTGCGACGGTGCCGGGGCGGTGGTGGCACTTCAGTCGGGCGATGAGCTGGATATCTATGAAATTGATGATTATTACGTAGCAATGGGGCGAATGCCAGCGACCTGCGCCTGCCCGCCCGAAGACTTCCAGGTGTCCGTGCAGCAAGACCCAAGTAGCACCGATGATCCGGTATGTCTAGGTTTATACACGGGAACAACGTCGCACATTCATGTGCCCTGAATTTTACTGGCGGTGGTTCCTCGTCTGGGCTCAAGGCGAACGGCCACCCGGGGGCTCAGCGGTCCAGGCGCACCACCAATTCCACATGCGGCGTGTGCGGGAAAGCGTCGATCGCCTGGGCGGACGTGACAGAGAATCCTTGAGATTCCAAGATCTTCTTGTCCCTAGCCAACGTGTCGAGCGCGCAGCTGACGTAAATCACCGTTGTGACGCCGCAGTCCGCCGCCTGTTGCACCAGTTCTTTGGCTCCTGGGCGGCCAGGGTCCAAAAGCCAAAGAGCCGAGCCTGGTTGCGCCAGATCAGCCGCATCGCCGCACAGCACTTGCAGCCGATCGCCGTGGTCCTCAAGGGCCAGCCTCAGCCGGGTGCAGGCGGCCTCGTCCTGTTCCACGGTGCGAACGCGGGCAGCGTGCCGCAGCAGCAGGCGGGTGAAATTGCCAGAACCAGCAAAGAATTCATCGGCTAGGGGCAGTCCGTTTGGCTCGCCCAAGGCCGCACTCACCGCTTGCAGGATTGCGCGGTTGCCATCGGCCGTTGCTTGGCAAAACCCTTCGGCATCACAGGCAATTGTCTCCGGACTCGCCCATTCCTCAAGATCCACTTCCGCTAGGCCAGACTGGGTCTGACTGCCCGTTGAGGCGACGCGCATCCCCGCAATTTCTAAGGCAGCTTCCAGCTTAGCTGCCGACGGCAGCGTCGCCCTCGGCAGGCAACGCGCGTGCAGCGAAGCGACAACGCCTTGAACACCATAGGTCGCGTAGAGTTCGCCTTGCTCTACATACGGTTGCAGCACTTCAGCCGCTGCCAGACGCAGCTTCTCGAGGGCCGGATGCAGCACAGGACAATAGGGCGTCGCGGCGATGTCATTAGATTGTCGAGCCATAAAGCCGACTTCTAGCCGATTGCCATTGCGGCGCATGTGCAGACGAACCCGGCGGCGGTGCTCTCCGGGCAGTACGCGCTCGTCCATGGGCACGCGCTCGATGGGCAAGCCTAGGGTCCGCGCTGCCAATTCCTGTTTGGTTTTGCGCTGTAACTGCAGGGACACGTGCTGCCAACTGCAGCCACCGCAACGGTGGGCCACGGGACACGCCGGCTCAACCCGAAACGGCGATGCTTCGATAATTTCAACAATATTAGCATGTTCAACGCCACGAACGGCTCCGGTCGGCTGCACCCACAGCCGATCGCCAGGAACGCCACCGTGCACGAACAGCACGCGTCCATCGGTCTGTCGCGCCACGCCGTCGCCTTGACCTCCCAGGGCCGACACTTCAACCTGCACGCGCGGTTGCAGGGGCCGCTGCCGTGGCCGATGGTCATCCCGGCTTGTGCGATTCCGGTTCCCGTTGCCCTGTCTGGAGTTCATCATGTCCCGTCCGCCGCCGAGCCGTCCTGCCCTGAGCGAGCCGATCATCCCCTCGCAGGTGCCGCGGCGACAAGGGCAGGCCACACCACCGCCGGTTCATCTGCAGTGGCCAGGGCGCGATGAGCCCGAGCAGATCCAGCAAACCGCTATTGTTCCATGGCTTTGCTGGCCTGCCCGCCCGGGAGTTCACGGGCAACTGCGCTTGATCGCAGGTCGGGCTGAGGCTGTCGTGCAGGCGCTGCAGGCCCAGGGCTGGGCGGGCCGCGTGGACGTCATTCACCTCGACCCACCCTTTGGCACAGAGCTGGATTTTGCGCGGGTCCGCGATGTGCCGTTGGCCGATTCCACCGTGACGCAGCAGGTGCAAGCCTATCACGACACGATGGATTTGCCGCAGTGGCTGAGTTGGATGCGCGCTGTGCTGGCCGGCTGCCATCAACTGCTGTCGAGCCGCGGTGCCCTGTACCTGCACCTCGACTTTCGCCGGGCCGCCTATGCCCGGCTGTTGCTCGATGAGCTCTTTGGTTCGGAGCAACTCCTCAATGAAATCATCTGGTCCTACGGGCTTGGCGGTTCTTCGCCGCGGCGTTTCCAGCGCAAGCACGACGTGATCGCGCTGTACGCCAAGGATGTAAAAAAGGTTTGGTTTCAAGCGCCTCGGCAGGTTGCGACCTCGATCCGCATGCGGGGGCAGTCTAAGGCAGCGACCGACGTTTGGCAGACCGCGGACACGGCGGAAGATGCGGCGATTGTCGGGGCGTGGCCGGACGATCTTGTCGAAAAAACCATGACTAACATGGATAAGGAGCGCACGGGCTACCCGACGCAGAAGCCCCTGGCCCTGTGCGCGCGCATGGTCCAAGCGAGTCTGCCTGCAGGCGGCGTGGCTCTCGATTTAATGTGTGGTTCTGGGACCTTTGGTGTGGCTGCGGCAGGGGCCGGGGCCGAGGTTTTGCTTGCCGACATGGGGGCTTGCGCGCTGGATGTGGCGCGGGCGCGAATGCTGGTCGCGGGCCATGCCCTGACCCTCGAAAGGCAACTGGGGAGCGCTCTGCAAATTCATGAAATTTCTGTACAATTGAGTCGACAGCCATCGGGGCAGGTGGGTCTGGCCGCCGTGAACTGGCCCGAAACGAGCACAGATCTCCAGGGCTTAGGCATTGATGCGTTGGTGGCCTGGGGCCTTGCGGATGGCAAGCCGGGCCTGGACGGGCAGGCCGCCCCGACCGTTCTGGCCTGGTGGGAAGGCAGTGCCGGGCGGCAAAGACCCCTTGTTGCCAAGAGCTTAGCGGTCGCCGCCCCGGAGGATGTCCGCTATTGGCTGGGCGTTGATGTGCACGGCGCTTGGTGGTGTGCGCCGTGGTCAGCAGGCGACATGCCGGGATAGCAGCCCTAGGCAGGGTTAGCACGCGTCGGGCGCGCTGGACGAGCGTCTAGGTCCGGTCGCCGGCCTTGCCACTGCCTAAGGCGGACAGCAAATCCAACAAGGGCCGCGTCTGCGCCTCAAAGGTCTTGTGGAATTGCGCAGGCAGCGCGGGCATTTGCACGTCGGCCAACTCCGTGGGATCCAGGTACTTGCCGTTGTGGCGGGCACCAAAATGCAAGTGTGGTCCGGTCGAGCGGCCCGTGGAGCCGACAAAGCCGATCACAGCGCCCTTGGACACTGGCTGGCCTGGCTTGAGGCCAGAAGCAAACTTCTGCAAGTGCATGTATTCAGTGCTGTATCCGTCGACATGCTTGAGGCGAACCATATTGCCACCAGCACCAGCGCGGGCCGCGGAAACCAGGGTGCCTGGGGCGGCAGCAAAGACGGGAGTGCCTGCTAATGCTCCGTAATCAATGCCTAAGTGTGCCTTCATGCGGTGCAGGATCGGGTGAAAGCGAATGCCAAAATGCGAAGTCTGGTGACCCGCTCGCAGGGGCTGCCGGAGGAACAAAGCCTCGACCGAGTGGCCATCCGGTGCGTAAAAGCCTGATTGACCATGGGAATCATCGAAAAACACGGCCACGAGCAGAGGCTCTGCCACGCTCGGCCGGCGCACTTCCACAGCGACGATGCGCTGATAGCGAACCAGGTGTTCGCCATCCATCAATTTGTCCATCACCAAGCGGAGTTCATCGCCTGTGCGCAGCTCAACCGGCGTCTGCGCCCGGTCGCCAAGCACCGAGGCCACGTGATCGGCCAAGCCTTCACCCTCGCCACAGCGCCGCAGCGAGTCTTCCAAGTTGCCGACGATTCCGCAGCGCAGCGCCTGCCGAACCTGCTGCCCCGGCCAACCGCCCTCGCGCGCAGTGAATTGGCCGTGATCGTCGGCTTCGATGGTGATGCCCTCGTTCTGGGGCGGTGCCACGACCAGTCCCTGCAACGCAGCAGAATCCATGACGCCCGCGCTGCTGAATCGTGCCCAAAGTTGCCATCCTGCCTGCATTTTTTGCGGATCGCGCAGCGTCTGATAGGCGGCAATCACGTCGCGAGCGGCTTGGCCGTGCACATAGAGGCGCGCCAGGGCCAAGCCCAGGCTCTCGCCATTGGCGATAACGGTAGAACGTGTGATAATCTCGGTACTTGCGGCAGTCGCGACCGGCGGGTTGGCCTGCAGGTGAACCACCGGTGCCAAAGCGGCTAAGGCTGCGACATCCGCTTTGCCCTGTCCTTGTGCGCTGTTGGCCTCAGCATTGCTCGGCAAATGCTCCGAACGTTGCATTGCCGTCAGCCGTTCGAGCGGATCCATCGGCCGAAGGTCCGGCGGCGAAGTCAGCAGCGAATAGAAATTCGCCAACAGAATCAATGAGACAACAGCCAATGCCCCCAAAGACGGCAGCCAGGCGCGGCCACGGGAAGCCCGACGGGCACCACCGCTACCACTGTTCCAGCCATGCAGGGGACGAAGGGACATCGACGTTCAGATCCTCTTGCGTTGCAGATTCTCTTGCAAATCAGTGAATTGACGACACTGGGCCTAGCCAAGCGTCGCGTATAGTAACCACGGATAGCCCGCTGCTGTCAACCGCAAAATCGAAACCATCGCTTAGCTCAAGAGCTCAAGGTAATCAGCGATGTAGATGCGTCAGCCGCCGCACTTCTGGGCTCAGCCGCCACGCTCGTCCCATGGCAATCCCTGGCGACTTGCGACGTTGCGTCTAGGCGGTCCGCCGCAAAGGCGTGCGCGGGGAGCCGTTGTCGAAAGAGGGCGGCTTGGGTAGAGTGCCAGGGTGCGCTTGCTGCGCTAGGAAGGTCGTCATGGGCTCGCGTTGTCGCTTAGGGTTCGCCAGTCGCTTAGGATTTGCCATTAAAGGCTATTTACTGCCGGCGTTTACGTTGTTACTGCTCGGGGCCGCGGGCTGCGGCAGCAAGGACGCAGCAAAAGCGCCGACGACGTTTTGCACCGCCGGTTCAGTGACTTGCATCAATAACGCCCTGGCGACGTGCGTGGATGGCACCAGCTACAGCATTACGCCCTGCGGCGAAACAAAATACTGCAGCAAAAATCAATGTGTAGGCGTTGTTTGCCCCAAAGCGAGCACTTCCTGCAATGCCAATCAGTTGATGCAGTGCCCGGCGGACGGGGCCACGGACGCTGTAGCCCTCGCGGGCAAGTGTGCGGCAACTGAGCAATGCCAAGCGGGAACTTGCGTGCCCAAGGCCTGCAAGGCGGGACAGACCGTCTGCGGCTGGAACGCCGTGGTCACATGCGAAAACGGCGCGTGGACGGCAACGTCCTGTGCTGGCGCTCAATTGTGCGATCCCAGCACCAAGGCCTGCGTCGACCGCCCGTGCACACCAGACGCAATCCAGTGCAAATCAACTTCAATTGCGCAACGTTGTATGGCTACTGGTGCCAAATGGGTTGACGTGCCCTGCGCCGGTGGCGAGGTCTGCGAAGGCGGCATCTGTCACTTGCAGGTCGCAGCCGCGGCCAGTGCCGATAGCAGTTCCAGCGCGGACAGCTCAAGCAACCCAGCCGATAGCACTTCCGATTCGGGCAGTTTCATCAATACCGGCGGCAAAGATGTGGCCCTTGAGCCCAACGACGTCTTTACGTTGACCATCAGTGAAACCGCCAATCCTTCCTCTGACGTGCAGCCCACGCAGTTCGACATCGCCTCCGCGCACTACTTGACCTCGACCAAGATGTTGCAGATCGACGGCACAGCCGGCAATTTGATTGTAGAAATCCAGATCAAGCCCATTGAGGACTTCACGACCGGCACCTTCTTCGCGGGCGGTCCGGATGCCGGCGACTCGGGCGTCTACTACTCGGACGGTTCGAGTTCCAGCGCCGGAACCTTCCCCTCGAAATCCCTTGATTATACTGTGGATCTCAAGGTATTCGGCGATGTTGGCGACCGCATCAAGGGCACGTTTAACGCCACCGTCAGCGACCCGCAAGGCGGCGACAAGAAATACTACTTTGTAAACGGCGTGTTTGACGTAAAGCGTAGCTGATGCACGAGCCAAGTTCAGTCCCAGCCTCCCTCGATCCGCCGTTGCCCAGCGAAGCGCCGGCGCCTAGCGCTGCTAGCAGTGTGCTGCGGCCGCGGCGTTCCGGAGAGCCGGAGACGCTGTATATCCATCATTCTGCTCAAGAAACCCGCGTTGCTATGCAGCAAGGCAACGACGTGGTTGAACTGCAGGTGGAGCGCACGGCAGGCCGGGGCCTTTCCGGCAACATCTATCGGGGTCGCGTTGTTCGGGTAATTCCCAGCATGGATGCGGCCTTTGTCGATATCGGCCTAGAGCGTATGGCCTTGCTGCACGCCGCCGATGTCTGGCAGACCGGCGTGGCCGGAGCCGGGCAGGAAGAGCCAGAGACGACCAAGCGCGTGGCCCACAAGCCGATTGCACAACTGCTGAAATCTGCCCAAGAAATCATGGTTCAGGTCGTGCGCGAACCGGTCGCCAAGAAGGGCCCGCGCGTCACGATGTTTGTCAGCCTACCTGGGCGAAATGTTGTTCTTTTGACGCGGGAACCCAGCTTTGGCGTCTCCAAAATGATCGCCGATCCGGGCGAGCGCGAGCGGCTCCTGCAGATTGTCGCGCGGACGGCGCCGTCGGGCTGTGGCGCGATTGTGCGGACCGTCGGCGATGGTGCGACTGAAGCCGAATTGCTCGATGATATTGGACATTTGCGCGAGCAGTGGCTCGATATTCAGGCCCGCTATGAGGCCTCGACCGGGCCGAGTTTCATCTTTGATGACTTGGACTTGGTTCTGCGCGCCCTGCGCGACATGGTCGGGCCGCAAACAGTGGCGGTGTGGATCGACGACCCGGCCGAGGTGACCCGGGTTGAACGATTTGTTAAACGTTTTCATGCAGATGCCCGGCCCCAAGTTCGCCTGCATGAATCGCGGACGCCCTTGTTTGAGTTTCACGGTCTGGACCGCTGGGTGCGCGAAGCCGTGGAACCCAGGGTGAGATTGCGTTCCGGCGGCGAATTGGTGGTATCGCGGACCGAAGCGATGACGGTCATCGATGTCAATAGCGGCAAGCAGGTAGGCAGTGAAAGTCTGGACGAAGCGATTTTCGCGCTCAATCTCGAAGCAGCTCGGGCGATTGCGGCCCAACTGCGATTGCGCAACATCGGCGGCTTGGTGATCACCGATTTCGTCGACATGCAGCGGGCCGAAGACAAGAAGAAGCTGGAACTGGCCTTTGCTGAGGCATTGAGTCGTGATCGGGCGCGAATAAGGCTTGGGAAACTTAGCGAATTTGGCACGATTCAGCTCACCCGCAAGCGCGTACGCGAAAGCATCTACGAGCGCGTGACCGAAACCTGCCCCTCCTGCAAGGGCAGGGGATACGTGCGTTCCGCCAGCGACTTAGCGATTGAGACCCTCGACCGGCTGCGCATCGCGGCGGCGGCGGCGGCGGGACGTACGCAGATGATCGGCGTGCAGGTGCCGACGCGGGTTGCAGCCATTTTGCGCGACCATCTCTCCGGCGCAGTTCGGGATCTGGAGCGGGAATTCTCTTTAAAAATAGAGGTTTCAGATGACGCGCGCATGGTTCCCTCCTTCCCCGAACAGGCGCGTTTGGAAGGCGAACCGAAGCTGGCTGCAGCCGTCGTCGTTGCCGAAGCGGACACGGAAACCCCGGCCTAGTGAGCTTCGCCGTTGACAGTTGGAACGGCTCCGGCGTACCGTTTTGGCCCGGGCACCGCTGCCCGCTGCGCACGTTCCTTGGCCGGAACGCGGGTGATTGCACCTGGAGTCGGCCTTCCATCCTGCGCCGCGCGCCGCCCGGTTCTCCCTAAAATAACAGCGGAATATTCTTTCGACGCACTGCGCGCCGGGACCCGCACGGGATTGACAAAGACCATGAGTGAAACAGCCAAAACCACCAAGTACATCTTTGTCACGGGCGGCGTCGTCTCCTCAATTGGCAAGGGGCTTTCCTCTGCAGTCTTAGGCGCTTTGCTGGAGGCCCGCGGCCTGCGCATCACCAACGTCAAGCTCGACCCGTACATCAACGTCGACCCGGGCACCATGTCGCCTTATCAGCACGGCGAAGTATTCGTGACCGATGATGGCGCGGAAACCGATTTGGATCTCGGCCATTACGAGCGCTTTACCGCTGCGACGATGCATCGCGCCAACAACTTTACCACCGGCCAAGTCTATGATGCTGTGATTCAACGGGAAAGGCGGGGCGAGTACCTCGGCGGCACCGTGCAGGTCATCCCGCACATCACCGATGAAATCAAGGAACGCGTTCGCAACGCCGCGGCCGGATTCGACATTGCCATTGTTGAGATCGGTGGCACGGTCGGCGACATCGAATCGTTACCCTTTCTCGAAGCGATTCGCCAGATGCGCCTTGAGGTTGGGCCGCACAACGCCATCAATATCCACGTGACTTTGGTGCCGTACATCGCCTCAGCGGGTGAGGTCAAGACCAAGCCAACTCAGCACAGTGTCAAGGAATTGCGCGAAATCGGCATTCAACCTGACTTGATTCTGTGCCGGTCGGACCATCCTCTGGATGACGACATCAAAAGCAAGATCTCGCTGTTCTGTAACGTCGCACGGCAATGCGTGATTTTGGCGCCGGATGTGGACTGCATCTACGACCTGCCGGTGACACTGCACGCGCAAGGATTGGACCATCAGGTGCTCAATGGCTTGAATTTGCTCCGTGATCACTGGCGCGAGCCGGATCTGACGCCATGGGAGCGTTTCACCGACATCTACAAGCACGCCTCGCGCACCGCCATCATCGGTATCGTTGGTAAGTATGTGGAACTCAAGGAGTCTTACAAGTCGCTCAATGAGGCGTTGACCCACGCTGGCGTGCAAAATGAAGCCAAAGTAGAGCTGCGTTACATTGATGCCGAAGAGCTCGAAGGTGCCAGTGATCCTGCAGCGTTGCTGGGCGATGTCGACGCGATCTTGGTACCAGGGGGCTTTGGCAAGCGCGGCGTCGAGGGCAAGATCGTCGCTGTGCAATACGCCCGCGAACACAAGGTCCCATATTTCGGCATTTGTTTGGGCATGCAAATCGCGGTCATCGAGTTTGCGCGCCATGTCGTCGGTTTGCCGACCGCCCAGAGCACAGAGTTTGACCCGGACTGTGTCGACCCCGTGGTCGATCTGATGGCCCATCAACGCGAAATCACGCACAAAGGCGGGTCGATGCGCCTAGGCGCTTGGCCTTGCACCTTGGCTCCCGGGTCCTTGGCGGCGCGGGTGTATGGCAGTACTGACATTCACGAAAGGCATCGCCATCGCTTCGAGGTCAACAACGCCTACCGCGAACGCCTTGAGGGCGCGGGCCTGCGGTTGTCCGGCCTGTCTCCAGACCTTTCTCTGGTGGAGATGTGCGAACTGCCTGAACATCCTTACTTTTTGGGCTGTCAGTTCCATCCCGAGTACAAGAGTCGGCCCTTGGCCCCGCATCCACTGTTCGTTGGCTTCATTGCAGCAACCCTGCGATATGCCGAAGCAAAGGCGGCTGCCAAACCTGCTCCGGCGGCCAAGGTCAAGGGGTAAGGGACTCTGCAGAATCATTGCGATTTTGCCGTTCAGCCCCTGTGCCGCTTGGTGCGTCTCAAGCCCGCGTTCGCAAAGGCCTTTGCGCCGCGCTGCAAGAAGGCAGATTCGCCTGATTCGATTGGTTTCTTCCTGCACGGAGCTTGACCGTCCATGGCTGCTGCCTCTCCAGGGACTTTCGCCGTCGTCGCGACGCCCATCGGCAACCTGGGCGACTTGAGCCCTCGGGCTGCCGAGATCCTCGGTCAAGTGGATGAAATTCTTTGTGAAGACACTCGGCATACCGCGCAGTTGCTGCGCCACTTGGGGCTGCATAAGCCGCTGACTTCCTTGCACGCGTACAATGAGGCGGAGCGCGTCGGTCAGGTCCTGGCTGGGCTGGCTCAAGGTCGCCATTATGCACTGGTTTCTGACGCGGGAACGCCTTGCCTCTCCGACCCTGGGGCCCAGATTGTCGAGGCCGTGCAGCAGGGCGGCTATGCCCTGACCTCAGTGCCGGGGCCTTTTGCTACGGCTACGGCGTTGGCCGGTTCGGGCCTTGTCGCAGTTCCCTTTGCGTTTTGGGGCTTTCTCGCCAAGAAGGCCAGTGAACGGCGGCAGCAACTGCGCGACCGACTGCGGCCTGGGCCACAAGGGGCCATGAGCCACGCCTTCTACGCCCCGGGTCGAGATCTCCTTGAGTTTATGGATGATATTGCCGAGGTGGCACCCTACTCGCGGGTCGTCGTCGCGCGGGAACTCACCAAGATTCACGAAGGTTGGCTCCGTGGGACGGCAGCGCAAGTGCGCGGCGCAATTCGGCCAGAGCAGCTGTGTGGCGAGGCTGTGGTCCTGGTGCAAGTGCAGGACAGCGACGTGGTGCAAAAGCAAGAAACAGCTATGGATCCGGGAGCCTTGGTCCGAGCGGCGCGGCAATCGGGGGCGGATCGCAAGAAGGCCCTGCGCGAGATTGCCCTTAAGACGGGGCTGTCTCGTAATGAGCTTTACGCCCTGTGGCTGCAAGACGGCGAAATCGAGCCCTAAGGCCGCCTTAACACAGCAGAAAAGCCGCTAGCCGGGCGGCTGCGAGCGCCAGCGATGTTCTTGGTACCGGCGCGACGGGTTGAGCGGCTAATACTCAAACATTTCATGCATCGAGCGCACGATCTCCAGTAGGCTGACGCGGTACTGGTACTCGCTGAACAAGTAGTTGTCCTGCAAAGTCTTTAGGTCGGCGAACTGCGACAGCACGGCCTGGGCCTGCTGCACGGCGATGTAGCCAGGATTGAGCACGGTTGAATCTACCTTCGCGGAAACATAGGTCTTTCCTGAGAGCGGATCCGTAAACTTGATGATGTCGGTCGGCGATACCGAATCCGGGAAATCGATCTGATGCTGATTGCCTTGGAGAAAGACGCGCGACAAGTCCATGTAACTACGCTCAAATGTGCGTGTCAGGAAGGACATGCCGTAGATCGCGCCGAGCAGGGGCATGCGGAAACGGCTCGAGGGGAAAGTCGGCCTGGCGTCAGGGTAAATCGCATATTTGAGGCAGCCCGTCTGCTGATCGGGCGGCAAGTTGACCAGCGTTGAACACAGCGGCGGCTCCTTGCCCGCATTGGGGCCGACCCAGGCGCGACGCAGCATGGAGTCCGGCCCGAGCGAAGTCCCATCGGCGGCGCGCGGCCCCTGGATCATGTACCAGCCGTAATAGTGGATGTCGTCCACCTGAATACCGGCGAAAAGATTAAACATTTGCCGCGGGAAGACCGAGTAGAAGTTCACCAGATAGCGGCGCGTGTCCTCATTTTCGTTGACGCCGATGTAGCGAGAAGTACTCGGGTCTGACAGGGCGACAAAGGCGGCCAAGCGATCATAAAACTGCCCAGCCGTCAGGGGACGCACGGCATAACCACCGCCCCAGCCAGCATAAAGGGGGCGCGCGCCTTCGGGTTCATCGATCCAGTGCGTGTCGTCCTTGGCCTGGTCGACGGCGTTGTACTGCTCGAGCTGATTTTTGGTGGCATTGAGGAAGTAGTAGCCCGGCGTCGGTCGGGCCAGCACCTGCGCTAACGTATTGAATGTATTCATAGTCGCCATCGAGCCCGACAGACCACCATTGATGTCCTGATCGTAGTCGTTGCCGTAACGCGCCTTCCACCAACCGTTTTTCTGGTAGGTCGCCAGGTCGATTGCCCAATACTGGAATTGCCGTTGGGCGACGCCAAACTGCCGCGCGACGCGGTTAGAGTAGTTGTCCGGCTGGAACATCTCATTATCGCGTGCGTATCCCCAGAAAAACCAGTAATCTTCGTAGTCATTTAGGGCATTGGTGGCGATTTCATAGGCATCGACGCCTTCGTCAAAGGTGGCGCAGGAAGGTGTTTGGCCGTTGTACTCGTCCGAGCAGAAGCGGTAGGGGACTTCCACCAGCGCCGTGCCATCACTACGCGTTGATTTCATGCAGTATTGGTCGACATTGATCAGCGGCGATCCGGCGGCCGGTGCGCTGAGGGCCCCTAGGGGACGGCAGACGCGACCGTCGCCGCAGTCGTTGTCGGCGTTGCAACGATTGCCGCGAATGTCATGCCAATCGACGATGGTGCGGTCGTACATGGCCGCTGTGGCGCTGGCTTTGTCGCTGCCGAAGTAGGCAGGCCAGCTCGACCAGTGGATGCGCCGCGTGAGCTTGTACATGTCCTGGACGCCCTGGACCAAGTTCATCGTCGTGGTTGTGCCGCTGTCCGCCGGCGTCGCCAAGAAGTCGCGGGCAGCGGGCAGGTTGCCAACGGGCTTGTCCAGGGTCGGTGGTTTGGTAAAGGTGTCGACCAAATCTCCGTAACCAAAGCGAATTGCCGCTAAGTCGTAGAGGCCAATGCCGGCGAAACGGCCGTTGAACTTGGCTGTGTAGTCCATCACCGAGGCCAACTGCTTCTCGCGCAAGTGACCCGTCGTTTGGGCATCGGTCTCAGGCTGTAGCAGCGCCAAGGGCTTGCCTGCATCATCAAGGCGTAAGTCCCAGAACTCTTTGTGGAAATTGAGCGAGTCGGTGGATGCTTCAAAGTTGTGGCGCAGGCCCAAGGTGTGGCCGATCTCATGGAGCTGCGTATCCTCATAAATTCGCTGCCAAAGTTCGGTGCGAATGCCGGAGCGCAACTGGTCCACTTCAGCGCGGCCGAGCTCTTGGGTATGGCGCAGCAGCGGGTCCGCCGTGTCCGTGTACAGCGGGCCGGGCAGCGTGTGGACAATATCCGCATTGGGATCGCCACCATTGGCGCTATTGAGGGCTTCGCGCAGGGTATCGGCCACCAAGCGAGCGGAGCAGGGGGCCCAGACTGGCTTGTCGCTGCCAACGCAGACCCGGCCAATGCCTAAGCCCTTGGATTCAAAGGCGCCAACAGTCGTGCAGGACTCCGTGGTCGCGGCCATCGTGCCGCTGTCAAAGGTGAACAATGTGCCCTTTTCGGTGGCGTATCGCTTGCACAAGGCTGCGTCATACAAGGCTCCTTTTTCTTTGGCTAATCCGACCAGCGCGCCGTCCTTGAACTCGGCAAAGTGCAAGGTCTTGGTCGCCAACTGGTCGTACACTTTCTGCTGGGCCTGCAAGCCCGCGGTGTGCGCCCATTGCGACAGGGACAGCGTCTGCAACTCGTCGGCCGAAATCACTTTTTCCTGTCCTGGCTTGGCCGAGTAGTCCTTGAACAGGGCGCGAATGCTATGGCCGTCGTCATCGGCCGAGGCCAGCGCGTCAATCTGTGGATTCTTCTGCAGATTGGCCATGCGGCTTTGAGCCCAGGTGTCGCCGTCAGACTGAGGCTGCATGCCCATATTCTCAATGCCTGCGCGGACATCAGCGTCAAGCAGCCCTGCGGCCGCCTGTTGCATTTCCTCCAAGGACTTGGGCCCCTTGAGGTCAAAACGCTTGACGGTCTGTGCTTTGATATTGTAGCGCTTTTGCGATGCGCGCTCGACGTCGTTGAAGTCGGTCACGCCCGCCATGAACTCCAGGGCCTGAAGTCCCGCCTCGGCACCAATCTTCATCGCCGCGACGTAACTATGGGCGCTGGCAGCGATAATTTCGCCCGAAATCGGGTCAGCCGCCGAAGGTCCATAGCCATAAAGGCTATTTTGCGCCGGCGCCGGAATCGCGTGCATCACGTTGTAGCGCAAGTCACCAAACTGGTGAGTTTCATCCATGTTTCTGCAGAGTTGACTGTGGGGCGTCGCTGCCAAGGCACCCTTGATGGCTTTGAGCCCCGCAGCGTCGATCTGCTTGGCCGCGAGCAGCGCCTCGGCTTGGGCGGTGCCAATCGCTGTCAGATCACCGTGTTCCGCGACCTGGCCCTTGCTATAGTCGCCGCCCGCCAGGACCGCCGTCAGCGCGGAAGCATTGCTGTTCTCGCACAGGACAAACATGGGGTGGTCTAACTTGCTGACTTTTTTGTGATACTTGACCACATCCTCAAAGCCCGGCGACCAACTCTTGGCAATGTCAACGGAAGCCGGCAGCAGCTCGCGGGGATGGTCCTCGTTGACGTAATAGACGATGGGCTGTGGCGTCATTTGCGTGTAATCAAAATCGCCCTGCCAGGAGCCGTCCGGTTGCAACTTCTTGACATAGCGGTCCCAGATGCGGTGGCGCTGTAAACGCCGGATTGCATTGTGGAAATCATTGCCAAACTGGATGTCGTAGGTCTGGCGTTCGGTGCGAAAGAAGCCGAACTTGGTCATCTCGACGTCGTCCTGGTCGCGCGCCACGTAATTCATCTTGACATCTGGGTACTTAGGCACTTCTAGGAAGAAGGTGCGAATCTTGTACGACTCCGAGTTGCAGTCGTACACGCCGCCGATGTACCACGGGTAGATGTAACAGGCTGGAATAACAGAGCCATCGGTGAATTTGACGGCCGCGGCGTTGTGGATCTCGTTGGTGATGTAGCTGATGTAGTGCTGATCGACAAAATCACCAGTGCCGGGGCCGACTTGCTTATGGTCGATGCCCGTCTCAAAGCGATCGCCCTCAGGTCCGGTATCGCCTTGGTACACCACCGTGGATTTGTTGGGCAAAGGGTTGGTCGCGTAGTCGAAAATCTGGTGATTGCCCCACTGCACGCGGATGTACTGGCGGTCAAACCACAAGCGATCCGAGGTGTTTTCCACGCGCACGTTGGTCTTCTCGCCGGTCGCTGGGCTGTAGCTAAAGGCGATGTCGAAGTGGCTGCTGATCGGGAAGGCCATCACCGGCGCGCCTTGGTAGATGTAGCGCGTGGCCAAGTGAACGCAAAAACCAGTGTAATCTTCTTCATCTGACCACGCAGCGCCGCCTTGATGGTCGCTGCCGGCGCAACGGGCTTGGTTGGTGCAATCGCTGTCCGAAGTGCAGGAAATCTTTTGATAATCTTGGGGAACCGCGTGCCGTATCGGCTGCCCTTGGGCGTCCTTCATCGCCACATCGGTGTCGGACTTCTGCGCGTACTGCTCGGAGCCCAGCAAGAACTCGTAGGTCCGATAGAAATACAGTGCTTTTTCCTGCACATCGAAGACGCCTCGCTCCAAACTGCCCATTGAACCGGCAAAGCTCATGGCATTGGTGAAGTTGCCTTGCACCACTGTGGTTCGCACGTACCACTCTTTGCCGAGAAGTGCTTGCTTATCCAGGTAGTTGGGCTGCACTTGGTCCAGCACCGGCTTGTCCTGCGCGCAGGCCGTCAGCCCGAGCCACAACAGGCAGACGGAAAGCACAGATTTGCTAGCAAAGCGCTTGGAAATACGAGAAGTAACGGGATTCATAGTCGTCTCCGGTCCGCCGAGGGTGCGCCGTATGCGCGTCGTTCTTGCCGTCTCAACTGCCTAGAACCCTTAGGTCCTTGGGACAAATGCGGTTACTGCACGCCGATGTTGCCATAGATGCCGTACAGTTTGCGGAAATAGTCAAGTATTTCAAGTTCTTTGCGAATGGCGCTTTCCAGCTGGGCCTTTTCGGTGCCGCTGGCGCTGCTGTAGTACTTGCCTGCGCACGCCAGGCCGTCGGTGCACTTGCCTGCCGCGCAGGCGATGCCGTCAGAACAGCCTACTGTCATGGTGTTGAGCCGCTGGAGCAGGCGGTACGTGGGGGAATAGCGCGTCGGATCGTAGTTGGGGCGCGTCGCCAAATACGTTTTGCTGCCAAAGGGATCCTTGTATTCCACTTCGTCAATGACGGCTTGCGAAGAACCGACCATCGTCGAACCGATGTCATACCCCTTGCCGTTGCCCTTGAGCCATAGGGCCATGGAATCGGTGAATTCGGGATCAAAGCCGGCGGGTAGGTTGGCAATTGCTTGTAATGCCGCGAGGATGCGCACGTCGTGGTTGAGCACGCTGGGCTGGACGCGCGGCACCTTCTTGGGATTGGCCTCAAAGAAGTTGCGCGGCACGTAAGCCTTGGTCTTTTCGTCAAAGGATCCGCCGATTTCAGAGACATCGCCCGCGGCCAAACCGCCGAGCAAGCTGGCCAACTGCTTGGGATAAATGGTGTTAAAGCCGATGGCCGTGCCGCGGAAATAAGCAAGCTGTTCACCGACATAGCTGTTGAGGAACATGGCCGTGGAACTGCACATGGTGGAGATGGCCGCCACCTTGTCCCAAAAGCCGCCAATCCACAGCGGATGGTCGTAGTAGTAGTAGCCGTCCTGACTGGCAAAAGTGGTCCAGGGGAACTTGCCGGGGCCCAAATCGACGTCGCGCTGGCCTTTGCCGGGCTGGTAATCGATGTTGGTGTACTCGCCGGTCACTGGGTCTAGGACAAAGGAGCCTGGGGCCGGTGCCGTGACCATAGCGGCGAGCCGGTTGAAGGCATCCAAGGAGGCGCGGCGCAACTGCGCCATCTGGAAGGTCGAGTTCTCAAACCAGGAAAACCATGGGTAAATGCGGTAGATATTGTTGAACAAGGCATAGTAGCGACCGGCATTGCCCAGGGGCGTCAGCCAGCGGTCGGTGATCCGCGCGAGGTAGCTAGTGGGACTGCCACCTACGCCAAACCACATGCGATCTCGCTTGAAAGCGTCAAAGAGGTAGTAGTCCGTGATGGCGCTGCCGGCGTGGTAGACGATTTCTTCGGCGGACGCGCCGGTGTCAAAACGATAGCAGCCCTGGACGCCCGCCCACTCGTCGGACAGGTACTTGTAGGGCACTTCCCAGTAGGTCATATCCGCGAAATTGCGGGAGTATTTAACGGCGTCGTTGGCCTCGTTGCGCACGAACTGCCAAGGCACCGTCTCGCGCTGGACGTTCATTTCCGGGGGCATCCAGTGGTTGGGCGCGTCCAGGGAAGAGGTGACCATACCGTCGCCCCAGTTGCCGGGTGACATGTTCCAAGACAGCGTTTCATAAGAGTTTCCCGTGTTCTTGGCATAGCGCGCCAACTGGTCCTGCGCGTAGGTCGTGTCGTGGAAGACCTCGACCATTTCGCCGTAGCCAAACTTGATGGCGGCGTAGTCGTACTTGCCCAAAGAGTGAATATCACTGTTGATTTTCTGGCCGTAGTCCATCACGGTCGAGTACTGGTACTCGGTGCGGCGGTTCAACTGCTCCTTGGCCGTGACTTCTGGGCGCGGCAGATACTTGTGCAATTCCGCGATACTGTCGTCGAACATCGGGGTCGTCGCCGGCAGGCCCGTGCGCTTGTCCGTGCAGTACTTGCCCACGCAGCTATAGCCGTCGGCGCAGGGCTTGTTGTCGGTGCAGGCGATGGCCGCTTCGCAGTAATTGTTCTTGCAGACTGCGCCACTACCGCACACGGACTCGCCGTTTTCCGCGGTGCACCCCAGGCGCGTGTGGCTGCTGCCGGAGCAGGTGCCAATGCCTTGGCCGTCCGCATCGACGCAGAGGCCGGCTCCGCAAGCGAAATGGCGGGGGCAATCTGCGTCGACCTTGCAAGCCTTGTTGGGCACACAAGTTTCGCCAAAGCGGCTACTTTCGCAGATGTCATTGCCGTTGATGGTGCCGGCGCTGGTGACGACGCTGGCGCAAGGAACGAGTTCGCGCTCGCGACCGGTTTGCGGGTCGAAGTAGCCATCGAAGTAGTTGAGAAGGTCGGTAGAACCCTCGAAATTATGGCGCAATCCAACCGTGTGGCCGACCTCGTGTTCAATGGTGGCCGCTAGCAGCGCGACGGAAAGCGCCGTGCGCAAGGCATCGCCCTTAAAGCAGTATTTGCCACTGGTATCATTGATCTTGGTCCAATCATCCGGGCCGAGCTGGGTGATGGGCGTCTGGCCGTCCTGGCACTTCATCCGCTGGGCCAGGCCGAACACCGCGGGGTCTTGGAACTCCGCAAGTTCAATGTTGTTATACCCGAGCATCTGCATGCGCAGCGCCTCGGCCATCGGCTTCTTGGGCGTCGCCCAGCCCAAGGGGGATAGCTTGCCGACCATTTCGGGACTGATTTGGTCCCCCGGTTGCAATTGCCCTTCGGAGAGGACCAGGGCCACTTCATCATTAATCATCGCGCGTTCCAGGTCGGTGCCCTGGATCTTGGCAAAGCGGTCGTACACCGTTTGCATGTCAAAGGTCGCCTGATTGTCCTGCAGCCACTTGCTCACCTGAGCCGGCTGCCTGAGATCACTGGCCAATTGCAGGTCCTTGGCAGTCGGTTGCGCAGCTGGCCCGTCTTGGGGAACAAAGTCGCGAATTCGCGCAGTTGCACGCGAGCGGGCAGCCTCAACCGTGTCCTCCGGGGTTCCAGCCTTGAGGGCCGCGAAATCGGTGCTATTGGCGCCCGCCTTGGACTGTTTCTCCAAGTAATCGCGGATGTACTTGCCCGTGGCTAGGCTGTTCGGGTCCAAGTCGCCGTTGAGTAAGTCCACCAAATCTTTGGCATACTGCGCATACGTAATCAGCGCCGCGCCATACACATTGGCCGTTGCCCATGTAATTTCACCGGTATCCGGGTCGGGACCGGCTGGGCCATAGCCTAGGGGGGATGTCGGCTCGGTATTGGTCACCCAGTACATGTAGTTGTATCGGGAATCGCCGCCAATCTTGGCGTCGCCGGCGTGAGGAACCATGCCGCCGTCGTTTAAGTCAGCGCACGGATTGAAGTCTTTGCCCTCAACTTGGGTCCAATAGCGGCAGTCATTCATCGTCAGCGGGTTGCCGATCTCGCCGGCCTTGCACTGGCTCTTGGCGCGGAAGACATTCTCGCACAAGACGAAAACGGGAGGCAGCTTCTCGCGGATGGCCGTGCGCTTGGCGTTGTCCTCAGCGGTCACGACCTGGCGCCAACCGGTGCATTGGGGCACGCCGCCGACGCTCATGCAACTGACGTCGGTGCGTTGGCCGGGCTTAAGGAAGACGGCGTGGGCGGACAAGCCGCTGTAGGAAACGTCATCGCTGACGGTGGCATAGTCCAGCTCGGCATGGGCGCGGACGCCGTTGACGCCGATTTCCAAGGGGTCGCCGCTACTGATATCGCCATCCGGCGTGCTCAGTTGGCCCGTCGTAATGCCGTTGATGAGGCGCAGCATACTCTTGACGCCAGTGGCGCGGGCGACGACGACAGCATCGCCGCCGACCAGGACCAGCGCAATGGTGTCGCCTGCGGCAATTTTCACATTCGGAACAGTTAGTTGCTTGCTGCCGGTGTCTACGGTGAGGTTGACCGTGCCTTGGCCGCTGGCATCGAGCACAACCGCATGATCCATCAACTGAACCGTGTCTTTGGCGGGCGGGACGCTGCTGATGGTCTTGCCGCCCTTGAAACCGGTGACGCCCGCCGTAGCGACGCCAGCGCTGGCGTTGACCAAGGCGACCACGGCGCTGCTGCCGGCGGTGTCTGGATGGTCGCCGCAGACGTCCTTGCTGCCCTGGGTGGTGATGGGACAATCTTCCACGACCACGGTTTTGCCTGGAGCGGCGGCGATAACCAAGCGATTCTTTGCCGTTAACGTCGGCACCGTCACTTGGGCCACGGCGTGCTGGCTGCAATCGTCGTGGGTTTGGCAGAACCGTTGGCCGAACTTGGCTTGGGGGTCACTAAAGCCGACGTGCGGTGTCTGGCCAGCGACGACCTTTTGGTCACCGCCCCATTTTTGTTCCCAAAACCGCAACCAGGAGACGGTTTCCTGGAAGGCCTTGCTCCAGGTATCCGCCGTTTCATACTCAGCCGGGATGTGATCGACCGGATGATCGGCACTCAAGTGATAGATAATCGGGCGGATTTTGCGCTCAGTGTAGTCGATGCGTGCGCCGATCTTGCATTGGCCAGGGGAGAACCACGCGTCCTGGTCGCAGATTTGGGGTGCGTCGCAGTCGCGATTGGTGAGGCAAGCCTTGACAATCTCCTTGCCGGACGCGTCCTTAGGTAACTCAAAGGCCTTGGACTGCTGCCAGATGTTCCACCGGGCGATTTTGTAATCGTGACCGCTGTAGGTTAGGCCGTAATTCTCGTCAAAGGTGTAGCGGTCGGCCAGGAAGAAGCCGAACTTGGACTGCGCATCGGAATTGTGGTACTGCAAGCTTTCGTAATCATTGAAATGCTTGGGGGTCACCCTTTTGTAGCTCACCCGCACGTCAAAGTCGGAACCGGCGCAATCGCCCGGTGCCAAGTTGTAGGGCGAGCAGGCGCCCGTCGACATGGGTTGGCCAAACAGGCGTCGCGTAAAGTGAAAATAGCCGCCTTCGGGCGCGCCGTAGAAGCGATTGGGGTCGTCCTTCTCATCGGAAGGCACGTAGTAATCCACCGGGCTCAACTTCATCGAACCTTGGGGAAACATGAAGTTTGTCAAGGTGTTGCCGAGCCAATCGACGCGCACGTACTCGCGCTGCCACCAAGGACGGTCGGTTGTGTTCTCAACGAGCACGTTGGACTGGGCACCGGTCTGCGGGCTGTAGTCGCGTTTGATATCGAAATGGCTAAGAACTGGGTAGATTGCTTGAGGATTGCCCACGTACAGGTCGATAAAATCTTCGTCTTTGGCAGCCGGACCGTGTTCGGCGGCGCGCAGGGCAGGATCCCAGTACTTGCGGATTTTCTTCTTGTTCCACTGGGCATCGGCGCCGACCACCGTTTCGGAATAAGGATACTCGACGATGACATTTTCTTGGATATCGAAGACGACCTTGCCGCTGAAGTTGGCCTGCCCGACAAAACCGAAGCCCGACGAGGATGGCACTCGCGTAACGACCTGATTTTCATACCAAACACCGCCAAAATCGGCCTTGGCCAAGTAGTTGGCCTGGACGCGGTCGATGAGGCCGACTTCTTGGGCACAACCGCCGAGGACAACGGGGGCTGCCATGGCCAGCAAAGTCAGCAAAGCCAAAGCAGAAATGTGCGTAGATCGGGACGGCGTCGGCGAGGGCACAGGGCAAAGAGGCAGGCGTGGCATGGGCAAACTCCCTGAACGAGCGGGGCATGGCGAAAGTCAGTTCACAAGCGCAGCGAAGGCCTGCCGTGCGGGCAAGTCGTGCGGGATCGGCTCAGAAGGCGAATTGCACTTCGGCACTGACGCTAGAGTAGTTGTCGGTGGTCGAGCGAAAGTCGAACAGCGGGAAACGATAGGACTTATTATCGGCAGAAAAAGGCGGCGACGCCGTGAGGGCGTTGAGGCTCAGCGAGGTGTGGCCGTCAAAATCGTAGCCCAAACTGACGATGCCGACTTGGGTATCCGAGCGTCCACGGCCACAGGTGGCGTGAATGCTGGTGTACTGATCGCAGGGTGCATCGTAATACTTGAAATTATTGAGCAAGAGGTACATAACGCTCAAGCTCCAGTGATCATCGAAACTTGCCGATGCACTGACCAAATTGCGAATGGCGAACGAGGTATTGACCGACGAGGTAAGTACCTGAGTGCCAAGCAATTCTGGGCCCGTGGGCCTGGCGAGCGCGGTGCCGTCGGAAGACTCAATGCCGGCGTTGGTCGTGCGGTTGAAGTTCTTGACCACGCCCACGCTGTACGCCAGCGACAAGTGGCCGCTAAACAAGCGCGGGCGCGACAGGGAGAGCGATGGGGATAATGCCGTGTATTTATTCTGGTACCGGCTGGAGCGCGAGGTTGGCAGGGTCAGACTCAGGCCGGCGCCGAGGCGAAAGCCCCCAGGCAATTCTACTGGCACATGCTTGCCTTGCGCGTCATCGTGCCGCAGAGACCAGTTCATGCCCACGGCGATGTCGCCCATGACCGTGTCGTAGGGCCGAGCTGCGCCTGAATCCGCGTTGGTGACCAAGTTCTTGGTAATCAACTGACTGACCGACAAAGTGAAATCCGCTGGTAAGGCTAGGCCAACGCGGTACCCCAGGATGAGGTCCAGCCCAGGGCGGCGCGCGTAGTCGTTGGTCGTCAAGGTCCCGGCGGCCATCGACGGACTCATTCTCACTTCGCCCGACAACGGAAACTTGCTGGAAGGCTTGGTCTTTGCCGTCGCGTCCTGAGTCCCCGTCCCCGCTGTCGTGCCGATCAGCTGGGCGTGGGCATTGGGCAGGGCGAGCAGGCTCAAGATCACGGTGAGGCCTAAGCCAAGCACCGGCCGGAACAAGGCGGAAACATCTTGCCGATCGGCGGCTTGCAAGGGCGCGGCCGGGACCGGCATCCTCCGTGGCCAGGGACCGAGCCAAGCACGCAAACTTGGACCGTGCGCGCGCGCTGCCGCCTGGGCATAGTTGCGCGACGTCGGGTGTTGTTGGGCCATAACACGGGCTCCGTGGGTAGCTTGGCTGTCCGGGGGAGAATGACGCGTCGAACCCCCGAAGTTAGCATCCGTTTTGAGCCGGATCAAGGGCCGAGCTTGTCCGCGTAACCGTTTGAAAATGCGCAGAACTCTTTGGGAGCGCTGCGCGCGGACGGGGCTGACGAAGGTGCATCGCCAGTGGCGTCCCGGTTGTGCCCGCTGCGGAGTCAAGCTAGAAGCCCCAGAGGCAAGCGAGGCCATCGCCCGTTGACGCGCCGCGGTGGTCGCACTTTGGACCTGCCAATCGGCCGTGGTCCGCTAC
>CAIMEY010000068.1 GCA_903840165.1 uncultured Myxococcales bacterium
AATTTGGGGGGCGTCAAAATCATCCCAAGTTTCCTCGTATTCGACCTCGACCAGCTCCATCGCTTCGGGCGGCCCGGTAATCGACACGATGTCGCCGGGATCGGGATGGAGCTTGAGGTGCTTGAGAAAACGGACAATTTCGGTTTCGTCCTGCACGGCTGCGACGACGGTGCGCGTGCCGCAGCAGGGACATTTCAAGACGTCCCAGCCGAAGGCTCTCCGAAGGGCTTGCGGCGATCGCTGGCCGGCACAGGAACCGCACAGCTTCTCCAGGCCGGCCCGATTCTAGGCGCTGACCGTCGTTGCGGCGTGCAGGCTAAACCCCTAGGATCGCGCGCAATTTTGACCGTGCCGGACGATCTTGGGCGTGCCCTTGGCGAACTCCACGCGCTGCGCCTTGCCGGCGTCCTTGCCGTCGGACTGCCGCCCCAGCAGCGCGTTGCTGTAGACCGCCGCCATCGCCGGATCCCGGTGCGACAGCGTATCCGCCGGATCTTCCTCGGGATCGCCAAGCAGGCGCGTGCATTGCCCCTCGATGCGTTTGAGGATGTCGGCCAGCACCTGTTCGATCACCGCCTGCCGCAGCGGTGGCCCGGGGAGAAACTGCTGGCCATTGGCGGCCTTACAGAACGCACCGTCGCTGCAGAGCACGTGGAAATGGACGTTTAGCCTGTCGGCACTATCCGACCGCTGAATCACAGAAATGCCCGCATATTTAGGGTCTTGCCCGCCTTGCGCCAGCGCCTACCGGCGGTAGTGCGCCGCCAGCCCGTGCATGACGGCTTGCAGGAGCGCCGACCGAAGGGGCATGTTCCATGCCATTAAGTACCTGAGATTGTGTGGAAACGTGACCACCCGGCAAGGCCCGCCCGCCACTGGTTCAAGGGCGGGCCGCGACAGAAACGAACGCCAGAACCGCATCGACCACAGGTGCGCCGCTTCTTGCGTCATACGTTTTCCATCGCACGAGTTGCATAATCCGCGTTTTTTACACGAGAATGCGACGACAATGGACTTGCGGCAGGTGTCGCCCCTGGCGTGGACTAAGCCCCGCCGGATGTCGCCGCAGCCGAGGAACGATGCGGCAGCTTTTTCAATGAAAGCAGGCAGTCCGCGACCGTCGTTGGCGGTGTTCGCCTCGGCGCGGATGACCGGCCATTGCTGGGAAAATGCTTTGAATAGAACACCTTGCGCAGGATCGCGCCGTTCGCATGGCAGGCTGCGCAGGGCGACCGAAACTGCGCCTCGGCACATGCGCCGAGTTCACCGTGTTCGATCGCTGCGGGGTTTTTGGTCGGCCGAGCGCGCAGCGAAGCCTGCGGCAACACCCGGGATCCTGGCCAAGACGTGCTTGACCGGATGAAGCACAAAGCTTGACAGCTGCCTGCCGCAATTCTGACGCCTGCGGCGCTCTGCACAAGCGACGCGGGGTGGGCGAGAGCGTGCGCATCCACGCGACATTGAGCGCCTTCCGCCACGACAGCACCGCCTGGAGCGCGACGCTCACCTGCAACCGCGGCCGTGCCCGCCAGTTCCACGACCAGATCCCGTTCGGCAGCAAAATACGCACGGTGCGGGCGCTGCGAGGCCGGCAAACGCGGTTGCGAGCATGAGCGCGGCATCGTGTGCACCTGGGTGTACACGAGTTAAAGACATGAAATTGGGCGTGAAATCAAGATCGAGTAGGGGCAGATAGTTTCGCTCTAGGAAAATGCAGCGACCACAGTTGGCGGCCAAACGAACGCGATGCGGTGCTCAGGGGAGACGCGCCGGCGCGGCCGCCACCGACATGGCCCGCCAATCCCCAGACGGAATAAGGGCCGCCCAAAAGAAGGGATGGCTGTGCTGGCCGGGGGCGGGCATAGTATCTACGCGCATGTGGCTTGGTCGGATTCACGTTGCTGGTGCGCGATTTGACCCACCGGCAATTCGCAAATTCA
>CAIMEY010000069.1 GCA_903840165.1 uncultured Myxococcales bacterium
CTAATCTGGTCCGTGCTCACCGTGGCCTCCGTGTTTTGTTGTTGACTTCGCAATCTCAACGTAACACGGTCCACGGTGGGCGTCAATTTCCCTTTGAGTTAGATGTGGTTCAGCACGGGTGGGCTAAAGATCCTGGCTATGAGGGATCGCATGGTTCAGGACGCCCGCTGGTGACGTTGCCGATTGGTCAGGGTGAATAGCGCGGCAAGACCCTTACTGGATGGGGGAGTAGGATGCGCTGACCTTCGACGTCAAGGGCAGGGTGCTGCGCGCCGTGTGGTCGCAGCAGATGCTTGAGGCCGATGGCGGTTGGTTCTCGCGTCAGCCTTGCTCTCGGCCCTGGTACTTGTGCCCAGGGTTGGAGTTTCCCATGAAGTTGCGCAGTTGCGCGAAGGAATTCGGCTAGCGCTTGACCCCCAGGACGGGCAAGGCCGAAAGGTCGGCGACGCGAAATTTGGTGTCTACGCCTTCTACGACTACGACGGCGAGCCAATCTACGTTCGCCAAACGTCTGAGAAGTTGCGCGTTCGCATTCGCAGGCATCTGACCAACCACCGCACCGACGCTGTCGCCATGAACGTGCTCGACCCCTTCAAGGTTGCCGAAATCGAGATGTGGCCGCTCTGGGGCCTAACCGACACGAACTTCGCGTTGGCACTCAATAGCGCGGAATTCAGTGTTTACGAAGATGTGCTGGTCAAGTCGCGGTTTCACGCGGTGCTCCACGAGAAGGCCATGCCTCAGGGCACAATCGTCGAACTGCCGACAAGCTACCGCGTGGCCATCGTGCCCAGAGTACTGCACGAACTGCGTTCGCATCCAGATATTCGTATTGCACGGCGTTCACAGACTATTGCTGCACTTGCCAAGGTGGTCAGCGAACGTGAAGTGTCCCCTGGTTTGCGCTTGACGCTAGTCACCCAGGCGCGCCGGTTGCTGTCGCTGGCGGAGAGGCGGTATTGGGACTTCGCCGACGAGCCGAGGACCACGAGCGGCGAAGACGACTGAACAACCATCACTTTGACGCAGTTGATGGCAGCAGTAGTGCGGAAATCACATGAATTTGCACTGAAATAGTCGCCCCGGGAACGCGGTCAGCGCCCGATCTGCATCGTCTGGCAACTGCAACACCCGATGCCGGCAGACTTGAATCGCGAGGCGGGCGTGGCGGCGTAGGGGGATGGCCATAGGAAATTCGGGCGGTTGCCCCTCCTTGAACTCCGACAGCCGGGTACCCAAGGGCATGATATCGGGCCGGTGGCCTTGGTCTCGGCGGCTTGGGAATGCTGAGTTCTCTATTCATTTCAATAGACTACCTCGCCATAGCTTTGCCGCCCCAACCCCGCCCTTGACGCCGAAGCCTTGCGCCTCCAGAATCGCAGGACGGCCGAAAGCCCTCGTGGACTCGCCGTGCCCAAGCGAATTCGCATCCATTCCAAAGCCTTAGCCTGAGGGCCACCGCGTGACGACAGCCACCACCACCGAGACACCAAAGCCCACCCTGGGCGAAGACATTCGGGCCTTGCTCGCCTGTCCCCGCGAACTTTGGCTTGTGTTTTTAGCCACTTTCTTTGAGTACCTCGGCATCTTCTCCTTCCTGCCGACCCTGGCTATGTGGCTCAGCAGCGACTACGGCATGACCGACAAGGCCGCGGGCTGGTGGGCCTCGACCTTCTCCATGCTCCTGACTTTCTTCGTCTTTATCGTCGGTTCCATCGCCGATTCCGTAGGCGTGCGCCGCACCCTCATCATTTCCTTTTCACTGGCCGCTGTTACGCGTCTAGGCATGGCGTTCGCGCCTTCGCCGGCCTGGGCCATCGCCACGCTCATCAGCTTCGGGTTCGCCTACGCCACGACCTCGCCAGTGCTGCAGGCGGCCGTGCAGCGCGCCTCCACTAAGCGCACGAGAGCCTTCGCCTTTTCGCTCTGGTACGTCAGTTTCAACCTCGCGGGCGCTTTGTGCGGACCGTTTATCATCGACGCCACGCGCCACCGATTCCTCGACGCTGCCGGCAAACTGGTCAAAAAGACAGTGAATCTGCCTCTGCTCGGGCCTCGCGAAATGAGCGCCAACGCCGTTATCATGGCCTGGGGCTTCGTGTTTGCCGTGCTTGCGGCCCTGGTCATCCTCACCTTGCGCCGGGACTTTGAGCACCGCATCGACCCAGACGACGTCGGCGAGCCGGTCAAAAAAGCCACTCCTTTCCAAGCGATGCGTGACGTGTTCTCGGACAAGGCCTTCTACCGCTTCCTGGTGCTGTTGGCCTTTCTGTCCCTGGTCAAAATGATGTTTCAGCACATGCACTTCACCTGGCCGAAGTACATCACGCGTGAGGCGGGCGATTCCTTTCCCGTCGGCACCGTTTGGTCCCTCAATTCGCTGCTTATCCTAGGCCTTGCGCCGCTGGGCACGGCGCTTACTCGCCACATGAAACCCTTCCGCGTCCTGCTGGTCGGTGCGTTCATTTCGGCCTGCAGCCCGTTTGTGCTGTGTTTTGGCTCCTCGATGCCGTTTCAGCTCGGCATGGTCGTCGTGCTGACCATCGGCGAGGCGCTGTGGTCGCCGCGCTCCTACGAATACACGCTGTCCATCGCGCCGCGGGGCCGCGAGTCAACCTACGTGGCCCTGGCTGCATTGCCGTTCTTTTTTGCTAAGTTCCTGGTCGGTCCGACCTCGGGCTACCTGCTGGCGCGCTGGTGTCCGGAAACCGGCGTGCGTCACGCGACCCTCATCTGGCTGGTCATCGGCCTGACGACGATGCTTGGTCCAGTGGGGATGTTCCTGTCGCGAAACTGGATTCAGCGGATGGGCGCGGCTAAGGCGCAGGCGAGCTGAGGTCAGGGTCGGCGCAGTTACGCGGCGGTTGGGTTCCGCCTAGCAGGGTGCAATGCGCTTGATTTTATTATCAATTTTGTTGGTGGTTTTCACAGCGGTAGGGCAACGTCTTGGCCCTAGCGTCGCCTTAGCCAGCGAATCTCGGGAAGAACTGCAGCTTGACGACGTCCTGCGCCGAACGACCGTGGTGCTCCTGGCCGAGCCCGCGACACCGACAGCGCGCACCGCCGAAGTCGCGATAACTCCTGAGGGAAAACAGGCAGATCCGGTGAAGTATCCGCCGTACGTGCGCCGCTGGCAGCGCTGGCTGGTCCGTGCGGTGGTGGCTGGCAGTCCGGCGCTGGTGGGGCAGGTTCTGGAGATTGGCGAGGCCGACTGGCAGACGCGGCTCGAAGTCCACCGCCGCTACTACCTGGAGGGCGTCAGCAAGTGGCCGATCTATGAAGCTTATTGCCCATCGTACGCGGGCGGTTCGCCGCCCCGGAGTGCGGAGCGGTTGATCATGCTTTCGGGGTCGGCTAAGGCTTGGCAGTTCGCGGTAGACGATGCCATGGAATCGACGGGGCAACTGCCGAAAATTAAAGAAGCTTTGCGGCGAGTTGGTCCCGATAATCCTAGGCTACAGCCTGTCGCGCCGCGGGGGCGGTAGTTGGGGCCCCAAGGCTTCGGTCGGGCGGAAAACGGTAAATCGTATCGGCAGTTGGGGCAGATGCACCTGACTGGCAAGGGACGGGCAGGGCGGGCTTTGCCACTAGGTCCTGGCACGCAAATTGGGCTCCAACCTGCAAAGTTGGCCTACAAGCAGCGTGACTTGGGCGCGTCGCCGAAGCGGCGACCGGGCTGGGATTTTCCGCCTCGGCGGCGGAAAACGGCGTCGGACGCCGCTGCTCCGCAGTCCACATCCCTCGCGCACAGCTGTGTTCAGGGATTGCCAAACGCGACGGTACCTAGCGAATCCGCGGGGAGTCGGGTGCGAGGTCTTTGAAAATGCATCAGGTTTTTCGCTGGCTGCCCACCGCTTGACGCAGCCCCCGGCGACTCGCACACTGACCAAGCGTTTGAGGCGGTCACGCCGGCGCCATTGCGGGCTACCGCCCAAAGGCTTCGTACGATGACCGAATTCTCATTTCGCGCCTCTCGCTCCCTTGGCCTGCGCCTGTGGCATTGGCTCAACTTCGCCGTCCTCAGCGCCCTGCTAGCCACGGTCCTGCTGCGCGACGAATTGGTCGATGTCAGGGAAAACCGCGATCTCATTCAGCAAAAACTCGCGACGCTGGGTGCTGTGATAACGCCCGACCAAGCCAAGGCGGCCGCACGCCTGTACCTCGAGCGGCTGTGGGACTGGCACGTGGACCTAGGCCTTGTCCTGGCGGCGCTGCTGGTGCTGCGGCTGGTGGTGGCGGTCGTGGCGCCGGCGGGGACGGGGCTGTTCGCCAAACTGCGGCTGGCGGCGCGGGCGGTGAAAACCACGCCGACGGCCCGTAAGTTCGCGGCCGTCAAGGCTTCGCACGTGGCCTTCTATGGCATTCTGACGCTGATTGTCGTCACCGGCCTGCTACTGGCCTATGCCAAGAAGTTGGGCATCGCGGACGGTTTGCGCCATGAAATCGGTGACATTCATGAAGTGGCTATGTACGGCATCTTGGCCTTCATCGCGCTGCACCTCATCGGCGTCGTCCGGGCCGAGAAGACAACCGACCCAGGGCTTGTTTCTGGAATGATTCACGGCGATTGAGTGGGTGGGGGCAAGGGCGTCTAGGGGGCTCCTACCTCCAGTTCGCCAGCGCTGCCCACTCGGTGAACTCATGGACCGGGGCGCAAACCGCGTGCAATCCGGTGCGACCGCGATTGCCAATCTGCACGCCGTGCAAGCGCGTGCCCCCTGCCTTGGCCTGGGCAACCATCGCCACCAACGCTGAGGGGGCCGGCCATTGCCCATCGCTGACGAACACGACGTCGGCTTTCTTCCATTCGTTTTTCTGCAGGGCGCTAACTGCTTGCGCTTGTTCATGCCTTTCACGACGGCTACCTGCAGCAGCAACAACGCCTTGTCGCCCCGCAGCCCCCCCCCCCATTGACCCAGACCCGCCGGCACCAGTACCCTGTGCGATTGCCCCGGCGCCGGTCTCCAGGCTGGGTAGTCCTGCACCCGAAGTTGGCGCCCAGTCAGTCTACTTCCTGTTTTTACTGAGGTTTCTCATGCATAGTCAGGGAGCTAGGCCAACCACCCTGCGCCGCGGTCCGCTGCCGGGATTTCTATTGCATTCCATGCTGTTGGCTGCGTCGTTGCTGCTGGCTCTGGCCCCGCGTTCTGCGACGGCGCAGGCCCTCGACCTACCAAGCTTGGTGCGCCAAAGCGACGCGATCCTAGTGGCTCAAGTTTCTGATCCCAAACAGGTTGTCGTCGACTATCCACTGACCATGGGCCCCGGCCGGCCCCTGCAGAAATACCAGCGCCTAGTGCGCCATTTTCTCCGCCAAACCGTGCTGGTCGGCAGCGTGCCCAGTCACCTGCGCGTGGATGAAACGCAGTGGCGCACTCAGTTGGCCGCTATCCGCGCCTGTCCACAGCGCAATTGCCCGGCTCCCGCCCGGCCGACCTTTGCCAGTTCCTTGACCCGCGAACCTAAGTCCGGCGATACGGTGCTTCTCTTCGTCAAGGAGGTCGAGCAAGGTTATGAATTGACAGCTGAAATCTCCATCGATAGCGTCGCTCTGCTGCCTCAAGTCAGGGCGCTCTTGCCCCAAGCGCCCGCGCTGCCCAAGCGCCCCCGGAGCAAGCCGTGAAGCGCGCCGCCCCTATCGCTAAACTAGCTGTTCTAGCTAGCATTTTTGCCGCATTTTGCGCCGCGCCGGCCTTTGCTGGTACGGTCTGCCCCAAGGGCGCGGTCACCCAAGGCGTCGACGTCTCCAAATGGCAGGGAACCATCAACTGGACCAAGGTGTTAGCCGGTGATGTCCACTTTGTCATCGCCCGCGTCAGTGACGGCACCTACCTGGACGTCCAGTTCGATTCCTATTGGAAAGCCCTTGAAAGTGCTGGCGTTGTTCGCGGCGCCTACCAGTTCTTTGAGCCAGCCACCGATCCCATCGTCCAGGCCGATATTTTGCTCAGCAAGATGGGGCCGATGAAGCCCGGCGTGCTGCCCCCGACCCTGGACGTCGAAGCTGCGGGCGGCAAGACGCCGGCGCAAGTGGAGGCTGCCGTCAAGCAATGGATCGATTACGTTTCCGCCAAGTTAGGCGTCACACCCATCATCTACACCGGCGCCTGGTTCTGGGACCCCTCGGTGGCGAGCAGCGCCCAAAGCAAATTGCCGCTATGGACCTCGAATTACTGTAGCAATTGCTGCGCCAAGGTGCCCACCGCCTGGACCGACTGGCTCATCTGGCAATGGGGCGACACCGGCACCGTCGCCGGCATCAGCGGCGCCTGCGACATGGACGAATTCAACGGTGATCTCGCAGCTTTACAAGCCTACGTCTCCGGCGGCGCCAGCAGCTGCGTCAGCGTCATGGACACCCTGGCCGACGCCAAAGCCATCACCAGCAACAACGCGTACAGCGGCACGGCCTGCGCAACAGGCGACACCGACTACTTTTCCTGGTCCGGCTGCGGCGCATTTTCCAGTCAAATCACGGCCAATCAGAGCAGTTTTGACTGCGCGTGCGCGATTTTGGACGGTAGCGGCAAAGAACTCGTCCAAGGCGGTGCCGAAGGCTATGTCCGCAATGACAATTTCAACGGCGCCAGCGGTTGCGCCTGCAGCTTGAGCCAGGGCGATGGCAGCTTTTACCTCAAGATTTTCGCCAGCAGCGCCGGCAACTACATGTTTGCCAAGACGATTCCTCCCGCCGGCCCTTGCGCCTGCAAGGCCATGACCTGCGCCGATTATCCCAGCCAGTGCGGCAGCGCGCTGAGCGACGGTTGCGGCGCAACCCTGGATTGTTCCAAGAAATGTGCGGCAGGCCAGGTCTGCAACGCCGGCAGTTGCGAAGCCCCTTGCGCCAAGGCCACCTGCGCCAGCCTCGGCGTGCAATGCGGCACGTGGAACGACGGTTGCGGGGGCTCCCTGGTCTGCCCCGCCTGCGGCTCCGCAACTACCTGTGATCAGGGCAGTTGTAAGGCCACACCGCCAAGCACCTGCCAAGCCTGTCCCACGGGCAACGAGTGCCAAAACGGCGAATCCTGTCGCCATTGGGACGGCACCGCCATCACCTTTTGCGCCGCCTCCTGTGCCGGCGGCAGTTGCCCGGCAGGCACCATCTGTACCAGCGCCTCAGACGGCTTCTGGTGTCTACCCAGCATCAGCCAAGCGTGCAAGGGCAGCGACGTTTGGTACGAGGACGCGTGCGGTAACTTCATCAATGTCAAGCAGAAATGCAGCGCGTGCAGCGCCGGAACCTGCAGCAGTCCAGCCTGCAAGGACGAGTGCACGGGCGTTGGTTCGGTCCAGTGCAACGGCAATGGAGTTCAGACCTGTGGCCAATACGACGCCGACAGTTGCCTGGAGTGGAGCAGCGCCATCTCGTGTCCTTCCGGGCAGTTGTGCAGCGCCGGCACCTGTGTGACCAGCGCCAGTTGTGGCAACAAGGTCTGCGATCCTCTGGAAAATGCTGGCAATTGCTGCTGGGACTGCGCTTGCGACGTCGGCATGCACTGCACCACGGGCGGCTGCGCCGGCAAGTGCGGCGACGGTATTTGCGCAAAGGACGAGAACTGTTCCAATTGCTGGGCCGACTGCCCCTGCAGCAACGGCGGCACCTGTCAGGGCGGCACCTGCGAAACGGCTGCAGATGCGGGTAGTTCCCCGGCCGACGCAGCCACAACACCCGGCGACGCTGCTTCCACCCCCGCCGACGCTGCTTCGACCCCGGGGGACGGTGCAGTAGCGCCTGGAGACGCCGCGGATTCAGCAGCTGGGAACCTTGGTTCTGACGTTAATTCAGGGACTTTACCCGTTGGACACCAAGCTTCCTCGTCGGCCGCTGGTTGCAGCGCTGGCGCCCGTCATGGCGGCCTAGGGCCTTGGGCACTGCTTGGGGGCCTGCTTTTTTGCTTTGGTGTCCTAAGGCGCAAAGCCGCTCGCCTGTTGAGGAAATGACACCCGCAGCCGCCGATTTCCCGCCCCCACGTCCGCGCTCGTCCTGCCTGCGCCAGTGGCTGGAGGCGGCGCTGCTGGTCGGCGTGGTCCTGGCCCTGGGTCTGCCGGGCATCGATACCCGGGGCATCATCGCCGAAGAGGTGCAGCCATTCCTGCCGCGCCATCCGCATGTCCTGGATATGCAAGGCGATCAGCCGGTCCAGCTACCTCCCTATGAACAGTCTGCACCGCCCCGTCCGCGCTGGCTGGTGACGCCGACCTGGCCCCAGTACGGCTGGGAGGGCGAGGACCGGTTTTGGCCTGTTGCCGTCAAGGGTTACCTCAGTGCCATACCGGCCTATCCGGGCATCCTGCTTGGGCCTTGGCTGGGCGAGGGCATGGGCGGATATCGGCGTGTTTCTCTAGTCTTAACCGCGCTACTCGTCCTGCTGGTTTGGCGCCTCGGCCGGCGCTGGCAGCTGGATCAACCTTTGCTGCCGGCCCTGCTGTGCGCGACGTCTTTTGGCGTGCTGATGGTCGGTCGGACGGGCTATGCCTTTGAAATCTGTGCGCGTTTGGGCATGGTCGCCACCCTGTGGCTGGGCAGCGGTCCGTCGCGGCCCAAGCTGACCGGTGCGATGGCGGGTCTGGCCGTTCTGTGCCGTGTGCCGGTGGGCATCGCCTTGGCCCCGGCCTTGGCGGGCGTGTGGCGCTGGTCGGGCGAAAAGCTTTGGAGTCGCAAGTGGTTGACGATTGCCGCCGGCTTGCTGGTCCTGCCCGTGCTGCTGACGCTGGCCCTGGTTGTCGTCGGGGCTGGGCAGGGCGAAACCGTGCCATTATCGGGCTTTCCGTGGCACACGCTGCCTCAACGCCTGATGACCTCACCGCGGCAGGCGGTTCTGGTGGCGGCCTGGCTTGGTAACCCGGCGGCGGTCTTTGCGCCAATCGTGCGTCAATCTTTCGAACATGTAAGCCTTTTCTGGCCAGCTCTGTGGGGAATGCTGCCGATTTTTGCTGGTGCGGGGCTGTTGGCAGCGGGTCGGGCAGGGCTGGCATCTCGCTGTTTGCTTTTGGCTTTTCTCGCAACGGTCCTTGGCACCGCCTTGCTGTATGTCCGTCCCGGCGAGTTCACCCTGGCTCTGCCGCTCGAAGCCCTGTGGTGTCTCGCCATTGCTGAACAGTTACAAGCGATTCCGTGGCCACGCCTGGGCACTATGCTGACGGCCGGGGTCTTGCTCCTGCGCCTGCTGGGGCTAGGCGAGGGCTTGGCCCTGGACCGACAGGCCGATAACCCTATGTGGTCGGGCAGTTGTCAGCGCGGCGCCGCCCAATGGCTGCAGAATCACGGCGTCCTCGGGCAGGATCTCGTAACCACGACGTATAACCAAGTGGGCGTACTCGAGATGTGGAGCGGTGGTATCCTCACACCTAACCACGCGTGGAGACTGCTGAAAACCGACCCTGGACGCACGCCCGAGCAGACGTGGCCCCTTCTTCTGCAGGCGCTACACCCGCGCTGGGTTCTTTTGTCGCGTGGAGGAAACCTCTGGGAAACAGACGGCATTGACCCAGAGCGCATCGCAGCGAGTCTGGCTGCGACTTGCGGGGCCTTGGGCTGGCAGTACCAGGTGGCGGCGCAATTTCCGACCGAATCTGGCCGGGTTGGCTGGATCGTGGTGCAATTGACGCCGGCCGCGACAGCTAAGCTTTTGGCGCCGATTTCGCCACTGCCAGCTAACAATCGCTAGCCGCCCGCAGTCGCTCGCGCCGTACCAATGGAAACTTAGCTTGTTATCCCAAGATGTTGGGAAGCAAGAACGGCCGTTACTGGCCCAGCGCATCCTGGCAAAAGCACAGCGGCCAAGCGGTCCGGGCGGACAATCCCGTGCTTGTTCATCCAAGCATTGGCAACCAAAGCGGGTTCGCCGGCTTCGTCTTGTGATGACTGTTGGCCCAGGACCCAAGCCGCTACATGGGTGGCCATTCGCAGGTCGGTGTCCTTCAAGGCTGCGTAAGCTTGGCGAATTGCTGCGATTCGCTTGGGGTGATCGGCCAGCAGGCAACTCGCCCCCGCACGTAACGCTTGGGCGCGCGCCTGGGCGGCGGCAAGCGTACATCGCGACATGTTAGATGCAATATCAATGACTTGACTCTGCAGCCGTTTGCGATCCGCGGGCGGTGCTTGCTGAGCCAGGGACAGCAGGACCCGTGCACGCAAGTCGTTAAATTCATTGTTCATGGCTTCGATATGCTGGAACCCGGAGCGCTTCAGGTCGTCGCTGTGGCGCTCGAGCAGCTGTCGGGCTTGGTCGGGACGCCCCTGATACAACTCCGCGTTTGCCATGGCAAAAACGTAATAACTCACCACCGGGTCGGGATTGCGCGCCCACCACCAAGCCATCTGGGCTTCGGCCTGAAGGCGCCAGCGCGTCACGTCATCGGCGGCCAGCCACGCAAAGACGCATTGGCCCATGCGCATGCCGGTGGCTGGCAGCAGCAGGCCGTTCTCTTCGGCCGTGACGGTTTCTTGGCGCACAACGCGTTGTAATTCAGTAATTTCACCTAGGTGGGCGAGGGATGCCGCGGTGAACGCAATGGTCGTACCCCGCTCAAACTGACTGCGTTCGCATTGCCGTTCAAAGACTTCAATGGCCTGCCACCCCAACTCGACCGTGCGCGCGTATTGCATGGTGAAGAAGGCCGACGCGGTTTGGCCCAGCAGCATCCAACCCCGAGCCATCGCTGGTGCCTGATCGCCCTGTAGAGCAAGGGCTTTGTTCAAGCATTGTGCGCTCTTCTGCTCGCGACTCCGACCACCGAGGATGGCGTGGTAGGTGGCCTCAAATGCCAGCCCGCGGCCGATGGCAGCGCGATCGCCCAGGGTGTAGGCCCGCCTGAGGAACCAGGCGCTGTAGGTTGCGGCCTGGACAAAGTCATGAAATGTCAAAGAAACTGCGGCCGCCCATGCCGTTTCCAGCGACGCCGTCTCCAGTGGCTGTTGGGGCCTCCCCGGTCCTTGATGCTTGCGCTGAAGCGCTAGGCGTGAGCGCTGCCACAATAAGTTTACTAACGAGGCCTTCCGCGAGTTCGGCGGCGTCAGGCCCAAGGGCAGCAGTAGCGTACGCAGCAGGCGGTCGCCGACGTCCTTGGCGCCCGTGGTTACTGCGTTCTGCATCGCAAAGCATTGATACTGTAGGATAATTTCCGGTGCGGCTCCCGAGACCTCGGCGTCATGTGCTGCTGCCAGAAGGACGTCTACCGCTTGGCCTCGGCGACCCGCAGCGTCCAAGGCCTTGGCCCGCGCCGCGCCGTAACGGTGACGTTGCCCGGGATCCGCCTGCAGTGCGGTGGCTGTCCGCCAGTGTTCAGCTGCGCAGAGGAAGGCCCGGCACTGCATGGCTAGTTCGGCAGCCTGGGTGACAACGGGCAGCGACGCAGGATCGGGCCCCGCTTGCCACAGTTGCCACGCCGCCGCGCCGACGTTTTCGGGTATCACTGCCTGCAAAATACCAGCAATAAAGATGTGTTGCTTCTTGCGCTCAGCGTCACCAAGGCCTGCAAGCAGCCACTGTCGCAGCACGCTGCAGCTGGGCACGTAACCAACCGCGCCGCCTACGTCGACTTCACGGATCCAGTTCGCCGCCCTCAAGGCCACGAGGCACTCAGGGGCCTGGGTTGGATGGCGTGACAGTAGAAACAACCCCGCTTCTGGTAAAGGTAATCCTGCCACGGCTAAGCGCTGGGCTACGAGCAGAGCGTCTGCCCCCAGTGCCGTGGCGCGGCGTTCAAGCCACTGTTGCGCATCAGTAATCGACTCCTTGGGGCCGAGTCTGCCTTGCTGCCACAGGGACGCGCCTTGCTGCAACAACCAGGGCGACCCTTGAGCAAGGCCAATCATCGAAAAGAATTCCAGCGGTTCATTGCCCGGAGCCACCCGCGTCCAGGCGTGCAGCAGCCGAAGTTGCGCCGTTTGGGCCAGCGGCTCCAAGTACAGTTCATCGCGTCGCACCGGGGCGTGGCGCCGTCGCAAACGACCGAAGCAGCGCTCCGTGGCGTCCTGGCCCGCGGTCTGCACCATCAGCAAAAGCCAGCGTCCTGACACGCGTTCTTGTAGGAGGTCCACCAGCAACTGCGCCGAATCGCCGTCCGCGTGCTGCCAGTCTTCGAGCCACAGCACCAGCGGCCGCTGAACCGCCATTGCGTCAAGCAGTTGGGCCATCGCCGCAACCGTGCGTCGCTGCAACTCGCGGACCGGCGTAAACGGCTCCGGCTCCATCGCGCGCGGCATGTCGGGCAAATCAAGGATAGCTGGGCAGAGTTGCCCGAGGGCCCCCAGCAATTCTGCGGACATTGAGCGCAGCGCCGTCAAACCCGGCCCCACGTGCAACCGGCGAATCACGTCCTGCAGCAGGGTACGCCACGGCGCAAAGGGCTGTCCCGCCGCTGCTGGGCAAATCGTTACAATATCATAAACTTGTCCGTGGGTCCTCCACTTGGCCAGCGCGCGCTGGACAAAGCTCGTGGCCCCATGCCCCGGCGCAGCACTGACCGCAAGCAGGACCGGCTCCCCCGGCCGCAGGTGGCCCAAGATGTTGTCAAGACGGCGGAATTGTTCCGTTCTCCCCACCCAAGTCGCAGGCGCAGTCTCGGCAAGGGGCAGGGCCGCTTCCCAGTCGTGGGGCGTTTCTCCGGCCTTGGCCCGCAGCCATGCTGTCACCTGCTCCAACCCGGCACGGCGGCTTGGTTCTGGATCCAGCAGTGCCATCACAAGGTTGGCTAGGTCCGGCGGCACCGCGGGCGCAAGCTGTTCTACCGATTGCGCGGACCTCAGGCCCAAGGGGCCAACGGCCGGCGGTTGTCCGGTCAGAATGAGGTACAGCAAGGCACCGGCCGACCACCAATCCGCCGCAATTCCAGGTGTTTGTCGCTGGCGTTGTTCCGGCGCGCGAAACGGGTCGGTCGGCCCGAGGTGCCCACTGGTATCGAGCAAAGGCCGCAGTCCATAGTCGACCAACACCAGACGCCCGTCCTGACAGTGCAACACGTTATTCGGCTTGAGGTTTCCGTGCAGCGTCCGTGCCGCGTGCAGGACTTGCAGGCCATCGGCCAGTTGCCTCAGGCCGCGGCGAAGTCGGCTCAAGTCCATGTCGCCTTGGGCGATTGGACGCAGAGGCGTCACCAGGTCCCAATCGTCGTAGCTCGGCGAAGGCGGCCGCGGTTTGCGTCGCGCTTTGGCGAATTCGCCGGTCACGGGCGATGTGCGGCCGGCCGGGGCCGTGCTGCTACTGAGCTGCGTGCGCTCGTTGGCCAGCGGTGTTTGGTCGTGGCGGCACCAATCTGTCAGCAATTCTGCGGGTTGATAGAAGGGACGGGTAAACCAAATGCGTGCCCCTTGCACCACGATCCGTTCAAAGCCGGCGAGGTTCCGGTGGCGAATGCCCTGCAGCCGTTGCAGTTCCACAGCCACAGCCAGGGCCGTCGGCGCGTCCGGCAGCACCAGGGTCTTGGCAGCCAAGTCCGCGCTCGCCCGCGGGTCATAGACGTGCACCGTCGGCCCGAGGTCTTTGCCCCCCAGCGGCTCAAGCACACGCAACTGACCGAACTGATTGCTCATTACGCCGTCATACCCTCAGTGGGCCTGAAAACCATCGCCAGGCCTCGTCGTGCCTCATCCACGCGTATACAAGTGCCTGAAATTCCTAGATTTTCCTTGCCGCAATGACGCTGGACATGCCCATGGTAGGCCCAATCCGTGCACACGGCAAGCCACGTCTTCGCGCATGGGCCGTCGCCCAATTCCGCGCCGCCCCAGGCCGCGAAGTAGTCAGCCCCGCAGCGATTGCATCAGCCGGCAACTCGGGCATGATGGGCGCACGCAGCGCCGCAGCGGCGGGCAATAGGGAGGCAGGGAATGGCTACCGAGGTGCAGTCGGCTGAAAACTCGTTTGGTGTCCAAAGGGTAAACTCTTTGGAATCGTTAAGTATTCACTCTCCCTACAACGACGTTCTCCTAGGCAAAGTGCCCGTCCACGAGGCCGCCGACGTGCAGGCCGCCGTACAGCGGGCGCGGGCGGCCCAGACGGCTTGGGGGGCCCTGCCGGTACGAGCTCGTTGTCGCGCCCTACGCCAAGTCCGTATTATGCTTGTGGAACACGCCGATGAACTGGCCCACGCCATCAGCGTTGAAAACGGCAAGCCACTGCAGGAAGCGCTCACCCACGACATCTTGCCTCTGTGCGATTTGCTTGCGTATTTTGAGACGCGCGCCCCGGGTATCCTCGCGCCGCAGCGGTTGCACCTGCATTTCATGGCCCACCGCCAGAGCTACCTGCACTGTGTGCCGCGCGGCGTGGTCGGCGTCATTGGACCGTGGAATTTTCCCCTGTCAATTCCAATTGGTGACAGTTTGATGGCTCTGTTCGCGGGCAATGCAGTCGTCGTCAAGCCCTCCGAGATTACGCCCCTGATTACCTTGCGTTTCAAAGCCTTGTGGGATGCTCTGGTCGCCAAAGATGCCAACTTGGCCCCAGACCTCTTGCAGGTCGTGACCGGTGGCGGCGCAACGGGGGCAGCGCTGTGCACCTCCGGCGTCGATTTGGTCATGTTTACAGGCAGTGTTCCTACAGGACGTAAAGTAGCAGTTGCTTGTGCTAACCAATTAATCCCGGCAGTCCTAGAGTTAGGCGGCATCAACCCGGCCATCGTCACGGCCGACGCTGACCTGGACCATACTGCGGACGCCCTGGTCTGGGGCGGCTTTGCCAATTCTGGTCAGGTTTGCGCATCTATTTCAAGAGTTTACGTTGATCGCAGCATCGCCGCGCCCCTGGTCGACCGGGTTGTAGCGCGGGTTCAGGCGCTCCGGCAAGGGGATCCAGAGTCCCTGGACACGGACCTGGGTGTGGCAACTTTCACCCCACAACTAGCGATTGGTACGTCGATTTTGCGCGATACCGTTGCCCGTGGCGGACGCGTGCGCACTGGGGGTGAGCCCGTGGGCCGACAATTTCCGCCAACCGTGATCGATCAGGTGAAACATGGCTGGTCAATTACCCAAGATGAAAGCTTTTCTCCGCTTCTTGCCTTTGTCGAGGTCGATTCGCCCGAGCAAGCCATCGCCTACGCCAACGACAGCGATAAAGGCTTGATGGCCTACGTCTTTTGTGCCGATCGCCAGAAGGCCGACGCCATCGCCCGGCAGTTGCAGGCCGGCACGACGATGGTCAACGTCGCCCTCGACACCCACGCGGTGCCAGGGACGCCGTGGCAAGGCCTGAAACAATCAGGACTTGGCCAAGTTCACAGCGCCCAGGGCCTGCGCGACCTCTGCCAAGTGCGCCACGTCCACGGTCGCAACCGTTTGCCGTGGTTTGCCAAAGAACTGTGGTGGTACCCGTATTCACCCAAGATTTACAATGGGTTCCTTCGGTTGATGCGGGTCATGTGGGGCGGCGGCCTACTCGACCGCGGGCTCAGGCTGATGCGTAAGTAGCTGTTATTGCACTAGGTGTTTGCCCGTTTACCGCCGAGACGAGGGGAGGTCGCCATGGGGTCCAAGCGCTCGCGAAAAATTGAGCCTGAAAACGCGGATTCAGCCGTGATATCAGAGGGTTTACGCGGTGGTATACACGCGAGATCCGCCGAGAATTCCCCTGTAATTTCAACGCCCCAAGCATCCCCAGCCCCAGCTCCAACAATTCCGCCACCCCCGGCCGATGAATCTGCTGTCGTTTTGCAGGATTGGACCCCGCTCAGTCAATGTCTAGACTGGCAGGTCGGTCGCTTCGGTTTCCACCAGCGCGGGTCCAAGGCCTTCACCTCGCATGAAGTGCCTAATTTGATTAACCAAGGTGGTCTTTCGGCCTACCGCGCGGCCGACGTGCTGTTCGCCCATTGCTGCGAGCTCGATGCCGCCGGGTTGCTCGAACCCCAGATTGAAGTCCTTGAAATGGCGATTGGTTTGGGCCTGCACGCCGTGCAGATGCTGGACCGCTTTGTCGCCCTCTGCCAGGCCGAGCAGCGCAACTACGCTCAGCGTCTGGTGTTTTACGCGACCGACGCGACGCCCCAGCTGCTGCAGGACGCGGCTCAGCGCGGCATCTTTGCCCGTCACCGCGATCGAGTGGTGCTCGGGCACGTCAATGCTTTGGATCCTGCGCAGTTGACCCGCTTGGATACCGGCGAGACCATCGACCTGACGGGCAGGCTGCGCGCGGTCCTGCACACGTACCTGCTCTGCGTCTTGCCGGCGAATTTGTTCAAGCGTCTCAGGGCTTATCAGGACGATCAGCCCGCAGGCGAGCATTGGCAGCGCATCCGCGATGCGGCGGGGCAGGCTTGCTGGCAGCAGTGGGGCGTGGTCGTAGCGCGGACTTTGCTGCGTCATGTTGAGGAGTTGCACCGCTTCACGCCGCTGAGCTTGGCCCAGTTGCAGGCCTTGGCCGCGAGTCAAGACGCAGCGCAGATTCAGCCACTGGTACCCCTCTATCCCTTGATGGATCTTGGGCTTTCTCTGGCCGGCTTCGATCCAGCGACCCTCACGGAGGGGCCCGAACTGTCGCGCCTAGCTGAGCGCATGACGGCCGACCTCTTGGCCCAAGCGCAAGCCGAGGCTCCTCAAGGCGATTTTGTGGCCCCGGCCGCTCAGGAAGTTTGGGTGCTGCATTCGGCCGGAGCGTACAATTCCCTTGAAAAGACGCTCGAATTGCTCAGACCCAATGGCTTTATCCTCTACCGCGACTATGGTCCGGCGACGGCGGCGCGGGCCAACGGTTCGCACCTTTACCAGCATTACGGCGCGACGACCGCTTTTGGCGTGCATCACTACGGCATTGACTCGTGGTTACAAGACGTTTTGCCACAGCCCGCGATTGTGTCGGTCCCGGATGGCGAAGGCGAAGCTTCGATCAAGACGCGCCTAGTGGCGCGGCAGCCCCTGCCCAAGACGCGCGCGGCTTTCCAAAAGGGCTTTGATCCTCAGGCATTTTCAACGCTTGAACAGTCCGTCGAGGCGGCGCGCCACGCGGTCGATGCCAACGCTTGCGTGCAGGCGTACCGTCACGCTTTGCAAATGGAGCCCGACAACTGGCTGCTGCTGAGCGAGGCCGGAGAAGTAGTCTTACGCCGCGTTCGCAATGGGGAATTGGCGGCCGTACTCTTGCAGGAGTCCCTGCGGATTAATCCGTGGTACAACGCCGGCGCATGGAATGCTTTGGGCGATTTAGCTTGGACTGTCGGGGACTTTGCTCAGGCCGAGTCCTGCTACCTCAAAGCCGTGGCGGCCAACCCTGAGTGGCACAAGGGCTATCTCAATTTGGCGGAATGTGCTGAGCGCAATAAAGATTTTGCCCGGGCGGTCGAATTGGCGGGGCAGGCTTTGGCCCGCGATGTCGATGCCGTCGACGGCGCGACGATTCGACAAATCCTTGATCGGACAGAGAAATCCCTCCATACGCAGAGGCAGCTGGCGGGCAATTGGCGTCGGCAGAGGCAGGCGGGGGCGTCGCGTTAGGGTCAAGGCCGGGGCGGCCCTCAGTGCTGCGCTGCGTCGGCCCTTGAGCTAGACGCCGGAGGTCGGTATGTTGCACGCCTGCGCGCGGTGGTTCGCTGCGCCTTGGAGTACTGCAATGCAGCGTCGATCCTTGAGTTTAGCGTTGACCTTGACGGCGCTGCCGCTCTTGTTGCCGAGTATGCCGGCTCAGGCTATGACGGTTTTGCAAGTCGATACAGGGACTTTGACCGACCATGCCGCGCTGATTCTTTATGGCTCGGTGCAGAGCACCCGCGTCGTCGATCGCCGGGGCGAAGGGCGCAGCATTTGGACGGAAATTACCCTTGAAGTCCGTGAGGTTTGGAAGGGCGACCTGGGGGCCGCGCCAGGCTTTCACAGCGAGCCAGGCGGCAGCGCCACCCATCCCGTGCAAAAGACGTTTTCGTGGCTGCAGTTAGGCGGCACGGGCAAGGACGGTATCACCGTGGCTGTGCCCGGCGCCTCGACCTTCGCTGCTGCAGAAGAAGTTGTTGTTTTCTTGGAAAGAACCAGCCAAGGCTACGTCGTTTCTGGAGGGCCTCAAGGCAAGTACACGGTCAAGACGGTGCGCGGCCTAGCGGGGTCAGCGTCGAGCCAAACGGTGACGCGAGACCTCGGCGGCGCCCATCTGCTGGCACCTCAGGGTAATACGCAGCAACTTCATGCAGTTGTTCCGACTCAGGCTGCTGTTCAGACCCTGGCTGCCCTGCGTACCGAGGTGGTCGCCCGTGTCCATGCCCAAGCTATGACCCCAGTCAAGCCCTTGGGTTCTCTCAAGATTCAGGGCACCCATCCCTAGCCCGCGCCACGTTAGCCTGCGGTCGATTGGGCTCGTCTTGCCCCGACCGTCGGCAGTCTCGATCAGCATCGAACCTTTGTTTTCGCGGAGTTGCCCCATGTCCGCTCCTTTCATTGCAGGCAGGATTGGTCCTTGTCGACCTTGGCTTGTCGCCGGCGTATTGGCCTTGGCCCTAGCGCTTGTGCAGGGACCCTTGGCAGGAACCGCGCACGCATTTTCCGTGACAGTTCCGGCATCTGGAAGTCAAAACGTTGTCAAATGGTTCACCAATTCGATCACGTACTTCCTCAACGTCGACGGGTGCAAGAATCTCAGTCAGGCCCAGACATTTCAGCAATGGAATGCCGGCTTTGCAGGCTGGATGGCAGTACCATGCACCGCAGTTCAGTTCACCCAAGGCGCCTTCTGCAATACCGGTTCGGGCAAGTGCGTCTACGACAAAACGACGAGTTGCGGCCAAGATGCCGATTGCCCAGCGGCGCATAATCTTAAAATGGTTTCAGTAGGTTATAACGAGAATGGCCGCAATGAGCTAGGCTTTGTCAACAATGCTGACTGGACGTACGGCGACTTCGTCCTAGGCGTAACGGTTCCGGTTTTTGACAATACCGGGCAGATCTACGAGTCGGACATCGCCTTTAACGGCTATCAGCAGACTTGGACCGTTAATGCCAATCAAATCAGCCAAACCAAACAGCATTTGCTGAGCGTGGCCATTCATGAAGAAGGGCACTTCTTTGGCGCGCAGCACGTGCTCGGCAATGTTAGCCAGAACGACCCGCCGACGATGGCCCCATACGTCGACCCCAACGGCGCCACAGCGACGCTCAACGCCGACGACGACAAGATTCCGTGTTTCTTGTACCCCAAGGCGACGTACGTGTGCCAAGGCGACGCAGATTGTCCTTACATTTTAGAGTCTTCCAGTTCGGGCGAGCAGTACACCGGCAAGATGCAGTGCACCCAAGGGCAGTGCACCTTTGGCGGCACCGTGCCTGTTGGCGGCCAAGGCGCGATCGGCGCAGGTTGCAGTCAGAATTCCGATTGCAAATCGCAGATGTGCCAGCCATACGGCAACAGTTCTGTCTGCTCTCAGGTCTGTACGGTCGCATCGCCCAATTGTCCCAGTGGTTTCCAGTGCTTGCCCTACAGCGACAACAGCGGCCAAGGAGCTTGCATTGCCGGCCAAACGCAGGCCACGCCTACCAAAAATGTCGGCGACGCCTGTGGCACCAGTTCGGAATGCAAGTCGCTGATGTGCTTGTCGGGCACCTGCAAGGTCAAGTGCAACCCCAACAATCCGATTCAGTGTGACGCGGCCACCCAGCAATGCGTCTTGGTGCCCGGCACCGGCAGCGGCGCATGCGTCGATAACACCGTGCAAAAACTGCCCAATGACGCCAACTGTGCCGCTAATGGCGATTGCCAGTCGGGCCTGTGCATGAAGCAGGCAGGCGCACAAGTCGGGCAATGCAAACAGAAATGCACCAGTAGCAGCCAGTGCGCCAATGGCCTGAGCTGCGTCGCCCAAGCGGGTGGCTACTCCGCGTGCCTGCCGTCCGCCGCCAAGTCCGCCACCGGCAGCGCGTGCACCGATGGCACCGAGTGCACCAAAGCGTTGTGCCTTGGCGATGGTAGCCAGAATTTCTGCAGTGATTACTGCACGGTAGGTAGCGCATCGACCTGCCCATGTGGCATGGTCTGCAGTGACGTCGGCGGCGTCGGCCAAGTCTGCATTCCAGGAAAGAAAGTCCAGTGCGTCGCCTCTGGCGGCAGTTGCAGCGATAGCAGCGAGTGCGTCGCCGGGACGGGCTGCGCCAGCGGGTTGTGCAACACCGCTTGCACGGTCGGCGATCCAGCAAATCCCTGTGGCCCTGGGCAGACTTGCCTACGGGCCAGCCAGGACAGCGTAGCCGGGGCGTGCGGCAAGGCCGGCAAGAGCAGCCTAGGCACCGGCTGCGCGGCGGACGCCGACTGTAAGTCTGGATTCTGTCACAGTTCTGGCGTCATGGCCGTGTGCACCTCACCGTGCCAGACCGACGATCAGTGCGGCACGGACCGCATTTGCCAGGACCTTGGCAATGGCCTGCGCGGCTGCGTCGTCGGTACAGGCAGTGGCGGCGGCAACGACGCCGGCAGCGATTCCAGCGGCGGACCCAGCGATGCTGGCGGCGTAACTGGCGTAGATTCAAACGGTTACGTGCCAGTGGTGGCTGGCGGTGGCGGCACCAGCAGTTCTTCCTCGGGCTGCAATGCCGGGCGTTCGCTCGGTTGGTGTCCAACGAGTCAAATCATTGGATTCATGGCATTTTTGGCCATATTTCTCGCACGTCGGCAGCGGCGCCGCGCGGCCTAGCACGCCCAAGCCAAAGCTCGCCGAGGCCGTGGCAACGCGCAAGGCTGGTCAAGCGCCTGGCCTCCCATCGGCTGACCTTGAATCGCCTATTTCCCTGTATTTTCGCGGCAGTTTCCAAGCGCAGCCGGGGGCGTTATGCTATGCGCCGCGGGGCCGTGCGGGGCAGGACCGTTCAGCTCCAGGGCGGATGTCTTCGGGCAAAGGATAACCAACTGTGTTGACTGATGATTTTTCCAAGGCAGTTGCCATTGGCGCCCAGGTGCCCAATTTCTCGCTGCCGGCCACGACTGGCCAGCAGGTGACGTTGTCGGTCCTGTCTGGTCCCGCCGTGGTGTTTTTCACTTGCAATCACTGCCCTTACGTGGTGGGCTGGGAAGGACGGCTCCAGGAATTGGCGCGTACCTATGGACAAAGCCTGCACTTTGTTGGCATCAACGCCAATGATGCCAGCCGTTACCCGGATGACACCTGGGAGAAGATGGTGCAGCGGGCGCAAAAAGGCTTGCCATACCTGTATGTGCACGACGCCGACCAGCAGGTCGCGAAGGCCTGGGGGGCCCAAGTGACGCCGGAGTTTTTCGTCATCGATGCCGACCATCGCCTCGCCTACCATGGACGGCTGGATGGTTCGCACCAAGATCCGCGGCAGGCTGGTGAACCAACCCTGCGCAATGCCATAGAATCTGTGCTTTTAGGGCAGCAGCCGCAAGTTGCGACTTCGCCCGTGCATGGCTGTTCTGTGAAATGGTTTCTTTAGGAATTTCAAAGTGTCGAGTACAAAAACAGTGTCTAAAACATCATCAAAGCAACGTAAAGACCGCAACAAGGGAAAGGACATTGCTTTCACAGATTCGGGCGACGCTGTCGACGCAGCGCCAGCAGTGAGGAGTGCCAAGGGCGAGAAGGGCAAGAGAGCTTCGGGCGAAACCCCCGTAACATTGCTACCTTTGGGCGGTGTTGGTCGTATTGGCATGAACGCCATGCTGCTTGGCTATGGCGAGGACCGCATCCTGCTCGATTGTGGCGTCATGTTCCCGGACGAGGACATCACCGGCGTCGACGTGTTGCTGCCTTCTCTCCAAAAACTCGCACAGTTAGCGCCGACCATTCGCGCCATCGTCCTGACCCATGGCCACGAGGATCACATTGGCGCGGTGCCGTTTGTAGCGAGGCTGCTCAAAGTCCCGATTTACGCAACACGTTTTACGGCGGGACTGGTCGCGCACAAGCTGCGGGAACATAACCTGCAGCACGAAGTGGACGTGCGCCTGTACAAACCGGGCGACAAATTGACCATTGGTCCCTTTGTGATCGAGCCCTTGCGCATCACGCACAGTATTCCGGATGCCGTGTCCCTGGCGATTCGCACACCCATTGGCACGCTGTTTTTCACCGGCGATTTCAAGATTGAACAGGGCCTGCGTGACGGATCTGTCTTTGATGAAGCAGGCTTTCGCGCCTTGGGCGATGAGGGCGTGCTGCTGCTGATGAGCGACTCGACCAATGCCGAGGTGCCAGGCTGGTCGGGCAATGAAGCTGACGTCGCTGAGGCCCTGGTCGATGCCGTAGGTGCCTGTGAAGGCCGTGTGATTGCATCGCTTTTTGCGTCCAACATCTATCGTCTGCACAGCATGATTGATGCAGCCCGGCACAATGGCCGGTACGTGGTCCTTCTTGGTCGTTCGCTCAAGACGTATACGGAGTGCGCTAACTCGTTCACCGATATGCGTTTTGATGCCGAAGACATCATTGACGTCAAAGAGATGGACCGCTACGACGACAATGAAATCATGGTGATTTGCACCGGCAGCCAGGCTGAACCGCGGGCCGTCCTGGCGCGTGCGGCCTTGGGCGAACACCCGGACCTGTCGATTCGTCCGACCGACACCATCATCTTGTCTTCGCGGCAGATTCCGGGCAACGAGCGTAAGATTCATCAAATGCTCAATGATTTCGCGCGCCGTGGTGCCCATGTGGTCTATCAGCGCAACAATCGAGCGATTCACTGTTCGGGACACGCGTACGCCGAAGAGCAAAAGCAAGTCTTGCAATGGCTGCGCCCGAAGTTCTTCTTTCCGGTCCACGGGGAATATACGTTTCTGCAGCGTCACGCCGACCTTGCCAAAGAGTGCGGCGTCAATCGGACCATCGTTGCCGAAAATGGCCAGGAATTACGGGTTTTTGCCGAGCGCGTGGACCTGCGCGATGTGCACGACGTCGCGCCGTGGTACGCGGACGGCACGGTCGTTGGCGACGAAGATGCCTTGGAAATCAAAGCGCGCCGGCAGTTGGCGTGGAATGGCGCGGTGGCGGTTTCCCTGCTGCTGCGGCGGCGCGGTACGGCCAAGGTCGGTTCGGGCACAGGCTTTGTCGGGACGGTGCAGGTCAAGCCGACGGGCGTCTACCAAGGGGCAGGGCGCCTGAGCGAGGAATTGCGCACAGGATTGCAGGCTTGGCTGGGCAGCCTCGATGCAAACCTGGTGGACTCGGCGATTGAAGATCAGGTGCGCATTCAAACAAGGCGGATCTGCAAGCGTTTCACCACGCGTAAGCCTGTCGTTCTAGCCATGGTGCAGTGGCTGGATGCGGAGGTTTAGTCGTGGCGTCAGCGGGAAAATCTAGAAATCATGGCACAAAGATGCCTCAGGGCTCCACGGCGGCGTCCTTGGTGCAGGTTGCCGGTCCCAGCGCGTCTGTGGCCGGACCAAAGCCTGTCGCAGCTATTGCGACGGCGGTCAAGTCTGCGGCCGCTCAAGCCCGGCCCACCAAGGCAGTAGCGGCAAAGGCTGGAGCGCCGCGAAAAGGTCATGCACAACGCTTGGTTTCAGCTCGTTGGGTGGCCAGCGTCGATAGGCCCGAGGATGCGCCGGCCGGCCCGCCGGAAGTGGCGATTTGCGGGCGTTCCAATGTAGGAAAGTCTTCACTTATCAATGCTTTGACCAATCAGAAGGCTTTAGCGCGAACAAGTCGTACGCCTGGGCGAACCCAACGAATTCAGCTCTTTGACATGGAGTACGGCACGGGTCAAAAGGCGCGCCTGGTCGACTTGCCAGGGTTTGGGCACGCCGAAGTCCCGAACTCGATTCGCAAAAGCTTCGGTCCGATGATTGAGGGCTACCTGACTGGTCGGACGGGGTTGCGCGCGGTGTTCTTGCTGCTCGATGCGCGGCGCGACGCCGATGAAGACGCGATTTCCTTTGCGCAATGGCTGCGCGAAGCGGGCATCGGCGTCTTTGTCATCGTCACCAAGGTCGACAAACTGGGCAAAGCCCAATGGTTTCCCTTGGCCAAGCGCATCATGGCTGACTTTGCCTTGCCGCGTGAGCCCATCCTGACCAGCAGCGATAAGGGCCATGGCATTGCAGAAGTGCTTGAACTTTTGCGACAATGCAGCCGAACCTACCGCGAGAAACCCGATGCAGCCCGCAAATCTTCAGGTCCGCCGCGCTGAGATTGCTGATCTTCCAGCGATTTCTCGCCTTGAGCACGCCTGTTTTGCCGACCCGTGGGGCGAGGATTCGCTGCGTTCCGAGCTGACGCAGTCCATTGGCCGCGCCTGGGTTGTCGACCGGGAAGATTGTCCTGCAATGTTGCTCGGTTGGCTGGTTGCTGACGAGTTTCAGGTCAATCGCGTGGCGGTGCTACCGCAGGCCCGGGGCCAGGGATTGGGTCGGGCCTTGATGGTGCGCGCGCTGCTCGATGCCCAATCCTGTGGCGCAACCAGGGCTTTGCTGGAGGTGCGTGCCGACAATGTCGCGGCCCTCGCGCTGTACCGGCGCCTTGGGTTTGGCGACCTGTCGCGGCGAAAGGGTTACTATTCAGATGGTTCGGATGCGTTGGTCTTGGATCTACCCCTGCCGACGTGGACAGCACCGCCAGCTAAGTCACAGGCTGCGGCGGCTCCAGCCCATATGACTGAAATGAAAGCGTAACCTGACCAGCGCTGAGGCCGTGCCCCAACAGGAGCTCATGTCGCCTTCCCCTCGCCTACGCAGCCCACAGATCCTCTGGATTGCGTTGCTGTTTTGCGTGGCGGCGCTGATTTCCGGCTGGGCGTGGCTGGCTCTCCATTTGCAGACGGGCACGCGTCCGGCGCCGGTCGTTCGGGTGCTGGCCCCAGCGCAAGGGCCGCGGTCCTCGTGGCTGCGGGTGGCGGGATCGGGTAGTAATGTCGTGCTGTTTCGCCAGGTTGTCGCTGCGTGCCAGTTGGCTGAGCTGGGGCCCCATGTGCCGGCCGTGCGCGTGGAAGAGGGCATCGGCTCCGGCGGCGGAATGCGCGCGCTGGGCGAGGGCGTCATCGACGTGGCATTGGTGTCGCGCCCGCTCAAGCCCGACGAGCAAAGGCCCGATCGGCACGTGCAGCCCTATGCCCGCTCTGCCGTGGTCGTCGCGACTCATCCAGATGTGCGGCAACTTTCTATTACTACAGAAGATTTGGCGAAGATGTGGATGGGGCAAACGGCCCAATGGGCCACTGGGACGTCGGCGCACGTGCTCCTGCGGGAACCGGGGGACTCTAGCCACGCGGTTCTGTTGGCCAAGCGGCCGGTGCTGGTAGCTGCCGAGCAGCAGGCGCGGCGTCTTGGCCAAGAAGTGATGTACCATGACCGAACCATGCACGCGGCATTGCAGGCAATTCCTGGTGCCGTGGGGCTGGTTGACTGGAGCGCTGTCTCGGCCGAAGCCTTGCCTCTGCACGGTTTGGCCCTGGACGGCGTGGCACCGACCTTGGCCCACCTGCGCGACGGAACGTATCCAATTGTCAAGGAGTTGAGCCTAGTCTATGACGGCACGCCCTCGGCCGATGTGGCTTGGCTTTTGCGCTGCGTCGCCTCGCCCCAGGCCCGGCAAACTGTCATGTCGGCGCAGGCGCTGCCCCTGGCCATCACGGCGGTGCAGCCATGAAGGAGCGCATTGCCCGAGAAACGCGACTCCGCGACCTCTTAGCTGAACAAATGCGCCCCCTTGCCATGCTGGTGATCGTGCTCGTCGCTGGCGTTCCCCCACTATTCTTTGCGGCTTTTCGCCTCGGCGAAGTTGCGGAAACGGGCCAAGGGCTGGCGGCCGAAGTGGCGGGCCTGCTGCAGCGCGAAGTCCTGGTGCAGCCGGACCTCTGGCGCTACGATACCCAGAAAGTCACCCAACAAATTGATGTGTTACGTCAGCATTGGCGGGCTGCGGCGGTGCTGGTGGTGGATGCGCGCGGGCCGGTACTTCAAGTGCCTGCGGCCATGGAACTTCCTGATTCGCCAAATGTATTCTGGGTGAGTCGTGTTGCGCCAGGTCCTCTGGGCGCAGTCGTCCACGTCGCCCTGCCTTTGCGGCCCTTGGGGCGGACAACGCTGGCGATTGCGCTTCTTTTTTCCATGGTTGGCGCGGCCCTTGCCTTTGCCCTCTGGCGCGTGCCTCTGCAGGCGATGGACGGGGCTGAGGCGCGGATCCGCGCACTTCTAGAACAACTGCTTGCGTCGAAAAATGAATTGGCCGCACTCAATGCCAGCCTCGAGCGGCGGGTGGAGGACCGGTCGGCCCAGCTCAGGGACGCGCTGGACTCTATTCGTGTTCAGGAACAGCGAGTTCGCGAGCTCATGACCCAGTCCGTGCGCGTGCAGGAGGCAGAGCGGCGCGCCATTGCCCGCGACCTGCACGATAGCGTCGGTCAGACCCTGACAGCCCTGCGCCTACAAGTGCAACTCCTTGAACGCAAATCACAACTAGGCGATCACGCCCAGTCCCTGCTGGACCTTGTCGACGTGGTACTCGATGAGACGCGCCGGTCCGTGCAGCGCCTCGCACCGCCGATGCTCAGCGAACTGGGACTGGCCGAGGCGTTGCGGCAGAAATGCGCCGACCTCCAAGAGCGGTCGGGCCTTGGACTGACTTGGACCGTGGCGACCCTGCCGCCGTTAGATTCAGCTTTAGAAGCAGGGTGTTATCGCATCGCCCAGGAGGCCCTCGCCAACGCCCTGCGTCACGGCCACGCCAAAGCCCTTGCGCTGTCGCTGACCGTTTCTGAGGAGCAGCTGCGCCTGGTCGTGCAAGATGACGGCTGCGGCTTCGATGTGCAGGGCGCGCCGCAGACCCGAGGCCTGGGTGGTATGCGCGAACGGGCCGAGTTGCTGGGCGGTGTGCTGCAGGTGACCTCGGCGCCTGGGGAGGGGACCCGGGTGGGGCTGACTCTGCCTATCGGCGGCGAAATTGGCGCAAAATCCGCTTTGGTGCCCAAAGAGACAAAGCCGTGAAATTGATGAGCTTTCCCCTGTTTTCGCTGTCGATTTTTCGCGTCATCCCAGGGTGGTTCCGGACGGGCCGGGGCAGGACCGGGCAGGGTGCGGTGGACGGGGCGCTGGGCGAAATGGACGTGAAAACCGCTTTGGTGCCCAAAGAGTTAACGCACTAATACCATAAGCACTTCTCCGTCCTTGGCCGCCTGTGTCGTGTAGTTGCCCCACATCGGGCTCTGGCCCGTCCAATACAAGATGAACTGGGCGCCATTTTCCCACGCGCACGTACCACCGCCTTCGGCGACGGCCAGGGCGCCAGCGTCGTTGCCGCAGCCACCGTGGTTGTGGGTGATGTAGAACAGGCGCGGTGTGCCCGGGTAGCTGAGCGTGACCATCGTCGGGTCGTAGTCGGTGATGTCGACAGAGCTGTACGCCTTGATGAATTTGGCCTTGGCCCACGAGCCAGCAAGGTCCCCGGGCGTCAGCGCAAAACCCGCTGTGAAGACCGGCACGCCGCCTTTGTAAACAACGGCCAGGGCTTCGGTCGCTGCGGCGATGGAGGAAACGGTGCCGGCCGATAGGATATCAGCGCCCTTGGCGGGATTGAGTTCGCCGGTCTTGTCCATGTTCAGCTTGACCTTGGACACGGCTTGGGGGTCGAAACTACCGTTTCCGACAGACCATTTGACCGCCATCGTCCAGCCGCCGCCGAACTGGGCTTGGTCGCAGTAGTCTTGGAAGGCGGGGCCGGCGCCGCTGGGCCCGTCGGGGTCGACCCAGTAGATGCCCGTGGTCGCCGTGGGATCCTTGGCCTTGAGGTCCTTGCACGACAGCACGGGGTTGGCCTGCGATGTGCCCCAACTGGCGAGCGGAATCGGAAAAAACGCTTTGCCATTACAGATATACAAGGCATTGTTGGCCGTGTTGTAGTAGGTAAAGCCGAGTTGGCTGGCGTCGCAGACCACGGGGTCGCTGGCTGCCGTCATGAGCTTGAGTCCGGCTTGCGTCTGTAACACCGCGTTCGCAGAAACTTTTTTGCTTGAGAGCGTGGTCAAGTTGATGGACCAAGCGTTGATGGCTCCGTCCTTGGCGTTGTTGAGCACACCGGCGTCGATTACCTGTAATGTCCAGTTTCCTTTCGGGTTCTTTCCGGCCCAACTGCCAAGGTTGCCGGCCACAAGCTTGTCAGGCGTGGGCCACGTCTTCTTGATGCTGCCGCCGACGCCACTGCTCTTGTCCCAGAGCGTGTAGCTGCCACCCGCGGGGTCCGTTAGCGTAACGGTAATCGTGGAAACGTCGGAATTACTGAGGTCTAGACTGACGGAGAGGCTTTGGACGGTGCCGATGTCGCCGACGGTGATGGTGTCCGAAATGCCTTTGGGCCAGTTGTCCGGGATGGGCACCGGGGCCGCATTGGCCAAGACGTCGGTAAACTGGTTGGTTAGCGTGTTGTTGCTGATTTTATTGAGTCCATCGGCCGGTAGGGCGTTGGGATCGAGGCTTGCGACGCAATCGTAGCTGCCATCTGCCAAAATGCCGCGCATGACCAGGCCCGAACCGCAGGCGGCACCGACCTTGGGCAGGATTGGCGTGTCGTTGAGATCGGCATAGGCACCACTTGCCGCGACCGCTGCGAATGCAGGCTTGCCAGAAAGGTCTGCATATTGGCCGGATTGCGCGACATTGGCCAAGGACGCTGCCTTGACGTAGCCGGACAAGTCTGGACCGCCACTGAGGTCGCTAAAGGCACCGGTCAGGGCCACCTTGGCCAGGGAGGCTGTCTTGACATAGCCTTGAAGAACAGCGGGATCCAGGGCAATCGCGCCAATGCAGCCCGAGCAATCCACCGCCTCCGCCACGCCCGCGCGCAAGGCCAGCGCCACGGAGTGTAGGGCCACGCGGGGAAGGGCGGCTTCCGGCTCGACCTTGACCTCAAGCCAGAGCGGTTCGTTCCCCGATAAAGCCTTTGCATCTAGCGGTGTTGTGCTGCCCAGGACGTATTGGAACTGACCGCCGCTGACGGTGACGGCCGCAACCGGCTCGGTCCAAATCGCCAAGCCGCCCAGTTCTGTCTTAAACAACGAAAATGTAATTGGGTACTTGCCGTCCGCCGCCGGGGCACCGCCGCTGCTCAGAAGCCGTCCAACGCTGGCTACGGTCGTTGGGACGGCCCCAGCCTGCAAGGGCACGGACAATGCCAAGCACAACAGCGTAATCATAAAAAGAAAATGCTTTGAGCTGTGCGCAAATCTCAAAGCAGATGGGTGCAGCGTCATCATGACCCCTGTAGTGTGGCTCAACAGCCCGCGAGGTATGGTTTGGCCGGGAAGCCCCGGACCCAATCGACTGGGCGATCCGCATAGTGTGCCGTGGCCGTGGGCCAACTTCAAGCGACAATTTTTGCTCTGGGGTCCAAAGAGTAAAAGCCATGAAATTAGTAAGCTTTCCCTTGCTTTCGCCGTCAATTTTTCGCATCAACCCAGGGTGGTTCTGAACAGGCCGGCGGCAGGACCGGGCAGGGGGAGGCGGACGGGGCGCGGGGTCGAAATGGGCGTGAAAACCGCTTTGGTGTCCAAAGAGTCAAAGATGCGAATATAGACAGCAATCACCCCATTGAACCCCCACCACCTTGCGCTTTCATCGCCGCCTTTGCGACACTGCCGGCCGGACCCGCCCACCCACCGGGGCCGGCGCGAGGAGCCCTTGATGCCACTGACGATTCTGCTTGTCGATGACCACACCATCGTCCGCCAGGGCTTGAGGGCCTTGCTCGACCAAGAGCCCGGGCTGCAGGTCGTGGCGGAGGCGAGCACCGGTGCCGAGGCGTTGGCGGCGGCCGCGGCACTGCAACCTCAGGTGGCCGTAACGGATTACAGTCTGCCGGACCTAGCTGGCGCCGAGGTTATCGCCGGAATTCGCGCTTGCAGTCCACAGACCCAAGTCCTTGTTTTGTCTATGCATGACAGCGAAGATGCCGTCAGGCCGGCCGTGCGCGCGGGAGCCCGGGGATACTTGGTCAAGGGCTCGGGCCTACAGGACTTGGTCCTGGCCGTGCACGCAGTCGCCCAAGGGCAGGCGTTCTTCAGTCCTTCGGTCGCCGCTCGGCTGGTGAATCCTAGCGAGCGGGCGGTTGCCAAGGGGCCGAGTCTGGCCCAACTGAGCCCGCGCGAGCGTCAGGTGCTGCATCGGGTGGCCGAGGGGCAGACAAGTCAGCAGATTGCCGATGATTTTGGCATCAGCCTCAAGACGGTCGAAGGGCACCGGGCCAACCTGATGGCCAAGCTCGACCTGCACGACGTGCCGGCTCTGGTGCGTTTTGCCGTGCGAAGTGGCTTGGTTGGCCTGTAGTCCGGCCCGAGGACGCCGGTCGGTGCGCCGATCACCCCCGTGGATCTCCGGGGGGTAAGGCGAGGGTATCTCCGGATTGCGCAACCTTTGCAAGATGTTGCAAGATGGCCATGGCGAAATTCCGCCGCTGGGAGCGAACCCTCATGCGAAATTGGTGGATGGCGACTGTCCTCCTTGCCGGACTGACTTGGTCTATTCATGCGCAAAGTCAAGCCCTTCCAGCGCCCGACCGCGAAGCCGTGGGGCACGAGTCCGCCCAGCCACGCCGCGACGACGGCTATCCGACGCACGCATGGACGCTGGCACCCATCGAGGTAAAAGGGCAAAATCGCACGCAATTGCGCGAAGAAGACCACGTCGGCGATTACGAGCAGCCGCGCTGGACGGCCTATCGCCGTTTTCCCTCGACGCGGACCTACGTTGTGCCCTCGGGGACCCTGACGCTGGAGTATTGGAATCAATATAATCAGCCACTTGCAAGTCACAAGGACCGTCGCGTTCGCGCGTACTATGAGGCGGAAATCGGCCTGGGCCACCGTCTGCAGCTCGATCTGTACCTGATTACTGAACAGCACGGCTACGCACAACCATCTGAAATTAAAAAGGAAAGTATCGAAGTTCGCTACGCCCTGGCCGACTGGGGACGCCTCTGGGGCAATCCTACGCTCTACGTGGAGTGGGTGCGCGAGAACGGGGGCCCCGACGCCTTGGAAGGGAAACTGCTGCTGGCGGGCGAGGTTGCCTCAGGCTACCATGCCGGCATCAACTTGGCGGTCGAGCGTGCCTTGGGTGCCGATTTCGGCCACGAGTACCAGATTAGTGCCGGCCTGAGCCGAACGCTGAGCGATCAAGCCCTTAGCCTAGGCCTGGAAGGCCGCTTTGAGTTTCACGACGCCGCGGGCAAGCGCCTGATGAACCTCTTTGATCAGGCGGCGTTGGTCGGTCCAAGCCTTTCCTGGAGTCCCGTGCCGCCGATGCATTTGCTGTGGTCGGTCCTGGCCGGGCCCGTCAAGGGCGAACTCAATCCCAGCGAGTCCGGCTGGGGCGGTGCCGTCGAGTCGTGGCTGGTGCTTGGATTTACTTTGTAAAACAACCGATTGCCTGAGGCTATCGCGCTCAAGCAGACCGTCTTGACTTCCCGCACCGCGCTGCGCAGACTGCGGCCACGGACCGGGTGTGGCTCGTCGGAATCTCTTTCATGTCGCAGCCTTCGACCTCTCCACGCCTGGCTCCCGGTCAACGGCGCACGGTCACGGTCACCGCGCTCGGCCAGAGTGACGGTGCGATTGCCGTTGTTCCCAATGATCGCAGGGAGTTGCGCATCCCCGGTGCGGTGCCGGGCGACACGGTCCAGGTGCAAGTGGGCCATGTCGGCACCCACGCAGCATGGGCCAGCTTGGTGCAAGTCGAGATTCCGTCAGAAGATCGGGTCGTTGTGCCTTGCTTGGTGCAGCAGGCCTGTGGCGGTTGTCCGTGGATGCCGGCGCGTTTGGACCTGCAGCGAACGACGCGCTGGGCGGCCATCGAAGCTGCGTTAGCGCCTGCACTTGCTGGGCAATTGGCCCGTGGTGAGCCACCCCATCTGCAGCTTTGGCCGGGTCAGGCGCTGACGACCGGCTATCGCACGCGGGCCCTGGTGATGCTGGCCGACACGCCCGCGGGTTTGCGGTGGGGCCTGTACGCCGCGGGGACCGAGCGGTTGGTGCCGACCGAGCGCTGCGAGGCCCACCACCCTGGCATCGACCAGATCCTGGCTTCAGTGCTTAAAATCATGAAATTTCACGGGTTATGCGCGTGGGAGCGCCGGCGTTCTGCGCGCTTCTCTGGCCAAGAGCCGGGAGAGGTGGCTGCGATTCAGGTGCGCGTCGATCCGCATACCGAGGCCGTGACGCTTCTGCTGGCAGTGCGCGACCTTGCGCGGGTAGAGCCCTTGGCTGCGGAACTCTTGGCCCTGCCCAATGTTGTGACGGTGGCGGCGAACATTGCGCAATTGCAAGAAACTTCTGCCCTCGGGCCTGAAACGGTGTTGCTGGCCGGTGTACCTCTGCCCCTGCTGCGTTGGCTGGGGCCGGATGGCGTGCTGGAACTCCCTGTTGCCCCAGGCGCTTTTGTCCAAACCCGCCACGACATGGCGGAGACCCTGCTGGCCGAGGTTGCTGCAAGTTTACCCAATGAAGTCGAGCATTTGCTTGACCTCTATGCCGGCATCGGCCTGATGGGGCTGGCCCTGGCCAAGCGCTGTTCCCGGTTGACCTTGGCTGAGCGCGACCCGGCGGCGGTATCGGCAGCGCGGGCGCAGGTCGAGCGGTCCGAGGCTCTTGGGCAACTACTTATTCCTACAACGGTTTTGTGCACCGACGCCTTGGCGACCCTAGGTCAACTTCAGGGGCAGGGCGTGACGGCGGCGCTACTGGACCCACCGCGGGCGGGCTGTGGCGAGGCGGTGCTGCAAGCCCTGGATGCCCTGGACGAACTTCGCAATCTCGTTTTAATTTCATGTGGTTTACCCGGTCTAGCCCGCGACGCCCTGGCGCTGACGCAGCGCGGTTGGCAGGTCACGCGCGTGGCGGCGCTGGACATGTTTCCCCACGGTCCAAACGCTGAGGTGGTGCTGTCCCTGTCTCGTCCGCGGCGCGATGCAACTGGGCTCCATGCACTTGGGCGCGATGCTGCTGCGCTTGATGCTCCTGGGCGCGTCGCCGAAGCGGCGACCGGGCTGGGATTTTCCGCCTAAGGGGCCGCACGGCAGTAGGCGAATCGACTTTGGCCAAGCTCCCCTTTGCTCGGAGCGGCGATTGGGCCTTTGAGGACGCGCGCTTGCGACCCACACAGCGGAGCAAGGGAAAGGGGCAAAATCGACTCGATTTTGCCCGGCCCCAAGCGGCGGAAAACGGCGTCGGACGCCGCTGCTCCGCAGTCCACATCCCTCGCGCATCTCCATGAATTACGGTTCTATTTGTCTATGGGCCTCGGGGCAAAGGCCGCCACCGTTGTCAACCCTCGCACTCGGGGGCCTCACCCCGCGCACGATCAACACCGGCGTCTCGCGCGGATTTCTTGCAAACCCAATGGCCGATCGCTACCTTGCAAGGCAGGGTCCGCGCCGATGGCCGTCGATGACATCTGCGGTGTGGTCCAGTTGGAGTGGTTACCGGTGAAGCAAGTCCTTATATGCATTCCTGATTCCGACTTTGACCCAACCGAAGTGGCGACGCCCTGGCACCGTCTGCGTGAGGCCGGCTTTCGCGTTCGTTTTGCCAGTGAACATGGGGATGTAGGTGCCTGTGACCCCTTACTCCTCCAAGGCGTGATCTTCGGGCAGCTAGGGGCCGACACCGACGCGATCGAACGCTACCATCGCATGATCCAGAGCGTTGAGTTTCAAAACCCCTTGAATTGGCATGAGTTGGACGCAGCCGCCTTTGACGCCCTGGTCCTGCCCGGGGGGCACGCGCCGGGGATGAAGCCATATTTGGAGAGCGCGCCCCTGCGCGATTTGGTGCTGGCCTTTGTCCGGCTCGATCGGCCCATCGCCGCGATTTGTCACGGTGTTTTGGTGCTCGCCCGCACCCGCGATCCGCAGACGGGGCGCAGCGTGCTCTACGGCCGCACCTGCACTTCCTTGCTGGCGACGTTGGAGCGCGGGGCTTACTGGCTGACATTTTGGAAGCTGGGCAAGTACTACCGCACCTATTCGGAACTAGTACAAGACGAAGTATCACGCAACCTCTTGCAAAAGCGTGATTTTAAGGTCGGGAAGGCCCCATGGATTCCCTTTGCCGTGCGCGATGGTCGCCTGGTCACTGCGCGATGGCCAAGAGACGCAGAGGTCTTCTCCGGTGAATTAATTCACCTTTTGACCGGCGGCGAAGTCTAGGGCCATCGGCTGCCTGCCCGGAATTCACCGCACCGATGTCTACGCCGCGCCGATGTCAAGGGCTGTCTATCGTCGCAAACTCGGCGCAGATTCGCCATTTTCCGTTCATTGTTAGCTAGTTCTGTCACCGCTAGCTCGACCCCTTGACCAGACCTGCGCCCCGTGGAGCGGTGCCGAGACTGGCTATCGCGAACGATTTCCGCTATTGCTAGGGGGACGACAAGCGTTGCCTTTGCCGTCCAGGAGCCGCCCATGTCGCTCGATCGCCGTGTCGAACGCTGTAAAATTGCTGGATTTCTCGCCCTGGTGTTGGCCACGACTGCTGGGGCCTGCGCCACCGACGTGCCTGGCGTTGGGCCTGGCGGCAACCTAGACGCCTCCACCTCGGACGCACCCAAGATCGCGGCCGACGTGGCCGGCACCGACACTGCCTCGCCTGTCGATGTACTTGCTGGTCAAGACCTTAATTCTGTTGCAGATTTACCCCCTCAAGACTCCGGACCGGTCGACACGGGCGTTTTCGACGCGGGTCCGGTCGACACGGGGCCGGCTGATACCGGTCCGCTTGATGTCGGCGCTGTGGACGCGGGCCCGGCCGACGCCGGTGCCAACGATCCGTGCGTACAAAAAGCAAACCTTTTCAATGCGACACAGGTCAAAGCCCTGCAATGCACGACGCAGTTCCAGTGCTTCCACCCGGCCTCGAGCCAGATGCTCTGTCCCTGCCAGATCTACTACAGCGATGCCACCCTAGATTGGCAGAATCTCACGGATGTTGAGGCCGAAGCCAAGCCACTCAAGTGCTCGCTTCAATGCGGCGCCACCTGCGGCGACATGGCCACCGAAGTTGGCGTGTGTACGACGGGGAAATGCGAAACAATTACGCCTACTTGTAAGCAGTTGGACGCCTTTGCCAGCGCCGCCTTGGCCGAAGGGAAGAAATGCACGGCCGATGCCGATTGTTCGTTCCAGGCGTCGAACTCGCTCGGCTGTGGCTGTGGAACATTCACCAGCATCAAGGCGATTGGTCCCGGCAAACCCCTGTTTAAGTACATGTTAATGCTAGTAAATGCCTACAAGAACCTCAAGTGCACCAGCGACGTTTCCTGCGCCTGCCCCAAGTTGACGGGCAGCAAGTGCGTGCAGGGACTTTGCCAAGACTTGCAGTAGCCTAGCAGACTAGTAGCCTAGCAGGCGATTTGGCGCGCCGACGCCCGTCCGGCCTACCGGCCTTGGGCACTGACCCTTGGAACCCGAAATTGGAGAGCTCAAGACTATGAAAAAACGTTGGAATCTAGCAGCACTGGCCCTTGGGGCCCTCTTGGCTGTAGGTTGTGTTAGCCAGTCCAAGTATGACTTGGATATGGCGCACTTACGGGACGAACAAGCGGCTGCGGCCAAGCAGGCTGCCCTCGCGGCCGAGGCCCAGCAAAAGGCGTGCGCCGACGCCAAACAAGCGGCCGACCAAGCGACCAAGGAAAGCCTGCAAAAGGTTGCAGATGAACGGGATTCGACCAAGAGGGCCCTGGACGATTGCACCAACAAGGGCGGCGATGCGGCCAAGAAGAATGCCGCCTGCGCCCTGGAACGCGATGAAGCGCGGCTGAAATTGCAGCGCGTCGAGTCCAGCGTCAACAAGGTCCGTGATGCGCTCAAGGCGATGAGCGACGCTGGCAAGCTACAAGTCAAGGTAGCGCGTGGCTTTTTGGTGATTGCGTTGCAGGGCGACATTCTCTTTGACAGTGGCAAGGCCAAGCTTAAGGATGAAGCCAAGCCCATTCTTGGTGAATTGGCTAATGTTCTCAAGTCCTTGCCTGACCGCCTGTTCCAGGTTGCCGGCCATACCGACAACGCGGGGGCCGAGGACCTGAACTGGCGTCTATCGATGGACCGCGCCCTGACGGTTGTGCAATTCCTCATCAAAGACGGTGGTGTAGACGGCAAGAACCTGTCTGCTGGTGGCTACGCGATGTACCAACCGGCTGGCGACAACGGTAGCGACGACGGCAAGAGGCAGAACCGGCGTGTCGAGTTTCTTCTGATTCCGAACCTTTCGGAACTGCTGAATTTTGGCGGGAAGTAGCACCGCGAACCCAACCGATGCGGGTCGACGCAGCCTCCGGCGTGCTGCGCGAGGTTTTGCTTGCGAATCAATGCGATGTCTGTCATGCCCGAGGTGAATCGCCGGCCTAGCACGCAGAGCGGCGAGCAGGGTGTCAGGCTGAGGGCCGTACGTGGCTCCATGCAGGGCGGTTTGGGGTGGCTGAGGGCCGCGCTGATCGCGCTCGTTGGCGCGATTTGGCCCAGTTGGGCCCAGGCAACACCTCAAAAAGGTTTAGAAATTCGCTTTGACGTCCGCGCCCGGGAGTCCGTGGTCGGCCGCGGTGCCTTGGTGGTCGGGGCCAAGGTACGGCAGGGCAAGCTGACGGTGCGTCAGGTACAAGTCTGGGGAAAGACAGAAGATTTAGCTGGTGTCCTCTGGCATGGCGAGGCCCAGCTTTCCAGTTGGCTCGATCCCTTGTGGAATCCGATTGTTGCCAAGTGGACCAGCGAGTTCCGGGCTGTATCGTCGCAGGTGGACGTGCATTTCACGCCCCATTTGATTACGGCCGACATCGCGCGACGGGACAAGCCGCCGTTGCACATCGAGCGTACGACCACCGCGCCGGCTGCGGACTTGGTGAGTTTGGTGCCTTGGCTGATGCAGCAAAAAGTGAAGCCAGGGCAGAAGTTACAGGGGATTGTTGTGCTGGGCCAGGAGATTTGCCAGTTCGATGCCGAGGTTCGGCCGGTGGAGAAGGTGCATACCACGCCGCGCGGTGACCGCGACGGGCTGCCGGTCGACCTGGTGTTTAGTCACTGCAAGCTCGAAAGGCCGATGACGATTTGGCTGGATAATGAGGACTTTACGCCGCTGCGCGCCGTTCTGGCCAAGACCCATTTGGGCACGGTGGACATGGTGCTGACGGGCGTGCAGCGCATTCAACGGGCCTGGCTGCCGATGCCTGAGGCTGAACAGCCTGAGACCCAAGGAAAATTGCCATCCGGGGTCAAGTAGTTCCTTGCAATTTGTTCGGCGTCCAAGCGGTCAAGGCTGTGGAAATAGCGCAGCACAGAGTGCATCGGACACTTCAGTGCAACTATTTGGCCGCAATTCCGGCTGCTTAGCGAGCATTCCGAGCACCAGTGCAACCACGGCGGCGGGCGTGTCGGCCTGATACAGCCGCGGATCGGGCACAGGATCGCGGGCGTGGGCAGCCAGTAAGTTGCCGTGACGAAAAGGTAAAACCCCTGTAATCATACGGTACAGGACGATGCCGAGCGAGTAAATGTCGCTGCGGTGGTCGATGCGACGTGGGTCGACTTGCTCAGGCGCCATGTACGCGGGCGTGCCGACCATCGTTGCCGGATCGAAGGCTTCATCGCGCCGGCGCGCTAGGCCAAAGTCAAAGAGTTTGAGCACGCCGTCCTCAGTAACCATGACATTTTCCGGTTTAATGTCAAGGTGTAATACGCCATGGGCATGGGCGTAGCCCACGGCGGACAGCAGTTGCGCCATCAGCGACCACACTTGTGCGGGATCGCGTACGGGTGCCATTTGCGTGAGGTAGGCGTGCAGGGTCATTCCATCGATGAACTCCATGGAATAATAAATGATTCCTTCAGCGATGGCGACGTCATGCAGTTCAACGATGTTGGGGTGGTGCAGGTTGCCGGCAACCTTGGCCTCGCGCAAGAAGCGGTGCCGGCCGTGGTCCGCCGCTAAGCCACTAGAACGCATGAACTTAAGAACCACTTCCCGGTCCAGCAACGTGTCTCGCGCCCGGTAGACGACGCCGTGCCCGCCGGTGCCAGTCACGGTCAAATTCGCGTATCGTTCCGAGAGGCTAACAGGGACGGCATCCGGCCAAGGCCCGCGGTGAGGCGGGTGCACGTGGGGACTCGGGGCCACCTGCAACAGCGCCAGGGCATCGGCGGTAGAAGTTGATGACATACAAGGAAAAATAGCGGCTGGCGTTGGCACGGGAATGCGAATCGAGGGCGCCGTCCCCTCTGTCTTCCCCACGGCGGGGGCCGGCGTCGGTACAGGGCGCCTAGCGGGCCGGGGCGGCGTCAGCACGGGCGCACGGGGCTCCGCGGTGGTCGGCGGCGGTGGGGCGAGGAAATGGAAGGTGACATCGCCCGACGGCTTCTCGGGCAGTTGGTCTAGGCTGCAGGTCGGCAGTTGGACGGGGTTGCCCGGCAAAGGCTGAGCCCCTGCAGGGACTTTGAGCACGTCACGCAGGAGCTGCCTCAGCGGTTCAGTGCCGACGCGGCTGCGGGCCTCGGTCCAGCGCACGCCAAAGCCCGGATGTTGGGCGTGGCCAGGCTGGGTGACATGGATAACCTTGCAAAGTAACTCGATAGTTGGTGCCGTGGGCCCATGGGGCTTCATCATCACCGAAACGTCTTGGCCCGGGTCAGGTTGATCGCGACTGCTGAAAAACGCGCCGCCGGGGCTCGCGTTGATGCAAACGACGTCGCAAGCTTGACTGCCGGCACGCAGGCTGGCCTTGATCAAGACAGGTTGCCGTGTGAACTGGCGACGATCGTCGAACATTCCGATAACACAGCCTGTTTCGCGAAACCGTTCGCTAGGGAGTTGCCTGGAGTCCGCCCCGTGCTCCTCAGGCTCAGCGTAGCGTGCTCCTAGTGAGCGGCGCAACCGCAGCGTTTTGCCACGGCCACTCCGACAGGAATCCTGTTTCCTATCCGAGTGTGGCGCCTTGAACCATGGGGCCAGTGTAGCCGGTAGCTGCTAGTGCACGTGACCCTAAGTGCTTTGCGGGTTACCGCAAGGAACTTCAGGTTAGAGGTACTAGTCGGCACCGAACAGGGCTCGACCCAAGGCAGAAGTAGCCAAGCCCGCAGAATGAGGCCGATCATCTGGGGATTTGGCCATCAGCCAATTCACCACTTCGGCCACAGCGTCCGATACCTGCGGATTGAACGATTGAGGGTCGGGCACGGGTAAAGTGGCATGAGCCATCAGGATATCGCCCTCAGTAAAGGGCAATCGGCCGGCGACCATGCGAAAGAGCAGCACGCCCATGGCGTACAGGTCAGCCCGGTGATCGATGCGGCCGCGGGTCGCTTGTTCCGGCGCCATGTAGTGGGGCGTGCCAACTACAAGAGATTGGTCGGCAAATCCGTCTTCCAGCACCCGGGCCAGGCCGAAGTCGAGCAGCTTTACCACGCCGTCGGGTTGAATCACCACATTGGCGGGCTTGATGTCGCGATGTAACACCTTGCGCTGATGGGCGTAATCAAGGGCATCGCCCAGCTGACCGAATACCGAATGCAAGAACCTGGGGTCGTCGATCGTGCGGCCGTGGGCAAGTAAAGTACTTAGATTATGGCCCTCTAAAAGTTCCATTGTGTAGTAAAGCTGTTCATCAGCTACGCCAACCTCATATAATCGAACAATATTTTGGTGAAGAAGCGTCGATGATACCCGCAGTTCGCGCAGGAAATAGCGGCGGGCGATTTCCTGAGAATCGGCCCCCGGCACCATGAACTTGATGACCACGTGCTGATCGCGCAGGCGGTCGTGGGCGCGGTAGATCACGCCATTGCCGCCCTGGCCCAGCAGCGCAAAATCACCATACCGTTCAGCGAGAAGGCGGGGCACGCCGGCCGGCCAAGCCGACTCAGAACTGGGCGGGGTCATGGGCGTAGCTGTTGGCGAAGGCGTTCGCGTCGACGCTAGGGACCCTGGGTTCAGGGCAGCTGGCGGATAGGTCGTGGCATCCATAAGCGCCCGAGATGGCGACGGATTCCAATCACCAAGCAGCGCTGCCGCGGTCGCGCTTGTCTGCGGGCGCCGGGCATGGCCCACGCTGCGGGGCGGATCCGGCGTGATGGGGGGCTTGGGCACGCCGGGCGTAAAATCGTAGAAGTATCCGCGACTATCGTTGCCTAGTTGCGGCGATGGTTCCAGGCGCAGGACGTCGGTCAGGACGCGATGCAACGGTTCGGCGCCCATACCGCTGCGCGCACTTTGCCAAGTCACGGCAAAACCCGCGGGGCGACTCGAGCCAGGTGGTTGACAATACACGACTTTGGCAAGAACTGTTACCGTAGGGGTCTTGGGCCCCGGCAGCCTCAGGGCAACTTCTACTTGAGACCCGGCCGGTGGCTGGTCTTTGCAGGACAGATAGGCGCCGGCTGGGCCAATATCCACGCAAAACGCAGCAATTCTGCGGCTATTCCACTCGATCTGGGCACTTTGCAGCACCGGCCAGCGGGGGTGTTTGCGTCGGTCAAGCAGGTCCATGGCCTACCGTGCCTCATCCCCGCGACCCGCAAGCAGTTTCGGGCGGTGGGATTGCGGTTGCGTCGCGTGTCCACGGGGCGGGCTCCCCTTGAACCGGTGCCCATCCTGCACAGGTTGGCGGCAGATTCAAGGGTCTACCAAATTCGGCGGATGAAAGCGTTTGCTTTCCATGGATTGTCTCGTTGGTATCCAAGGCCCTCGCAGGGCTTGCCTGCAGCCCATGGGCACGACTACGCTTGCCGCCGCTTTGGAGGTTGCATCGCTATGCAGCAAGGTAGTCTAGCCGGCATTAAAGTTCTTGATCTGACACGTGTTCTTGCTGGCCCTTTTTGCACGCAGCATCTGGCAGACCATGGGGCTGAGGTGTGGAAGATCGAAAAGCCAGAGGATGGCGACGACACGCGCGCCTTTGGGCCGCCCTTTGTCGGCGGCGAATCGACGTATTTTCTCAGCATTAATCGCAATAAGCAGTCCTTGGCCATCGACCTCAAGGATCGGCGTGGGCGCGATTTGGTGCTGCAACTGGCTGACCGCGCCGATGTGGTGGTGGAGAACTTTCGTCCCGGGGCCGCGGCGCGTCTGGGGCTCGGGGCCGAGGACCTACGAAAACGCAACCCAAGACTGGTTTATTGTTCGATTTCCGGCTTTGGCCAAACTGGGCCGGGGCGCGATCGGGCGGGCTACGACTTGGCGATCCAGGGCCTGAGCGGCGTGCAGTCCTTGACCGGCGATCCGCAGGGGCCCCCGATGAAAGTCGGCACCTCGATTGCGGATTTGGTCAGCGGGCTCTATGCCGTGCAGGGGATTCTGCTGGCCCTGGTCCGGCGGGCGCAGACCGGTGAAGGTGAAGTAGTTGATGTCTCTATGCTGGACAGTGTCTTGTCATTATTGACCTATCAGGCATCGAGCTATCTCCACACGGGCCGGGTACCTAGCCGAGCCGGCAACCGCCATCCGTCGATTGCGCCCTACGAAACCTTTGCAGCGGCCGATGGTTGGTTCAATCTCGCCGTCGGCAACGACGCCTTGTGGCGCACCTTGTGTCAGCAGCTGGGTCGTCAGGACTGGCTGGACGACCCTGGCCTCGCCCGCAATGCCGATCGTGTCGCACAAAGGCTTGAACTGATTCCGCAATTGTCGGCGATCTTTGGCACCCAGACCGTGGATCACTGGCTCAGGCTGTGCCAAGAGGCCGGCATTCCCGCAGGCAAAATCTTGCCGGTTGACGAGGCGTTGCAGCAGGACGTCGCCCAAGCCAGGCAGATGGTCGTGGCGATGCAGCACCCAACGGCCGGCGCGATTCAGGTGCTAGGCGTGCCCGTCAAGCTGCAGCAAGCGCCGGGCCAAGTGGTGACACCGCCGCCGCGTCTGGGCGAGCATACTTGGCGGGTATTGGCCGATGAACTAGGCATGACGTCACAACATTTCGATGAACTGCGCGACGCCGGGGTACTCGGCACCGTGCCCGGCTAGTGCCACCTGGAGGGCTTGAAGATGACTGAAGGTTTCGCGTCGCGTCTGCAACCGGTACTCGACCCATTTGCGCTGGCTGAGGCGTTGTCTGGCGTTCACCTAATCGATGGCCAACTCGTGGCGAGCAGCCAGCGTTTCGATGTGGTGAACCCCGCAACTTTGCAGGTGATTGCCCAAGCGGCCGATGGCGACGCGGCGACGGTTGATGCGGCCGTGACCGCTGCAGTTCTGGCCCAAGGCCCTTGGGCCAAGCTGTCTGCGCGCGAGCGAGGCAAAAAAATAAGTCTTTGCGGACAGTTACTGCAAGATCACGTCGAAGAGCTGGCCCGACTGGTGGCCCTAGAAACGGGCAAGGCGATTCGCACGGAAAGCCGCGTAGAGGCCAGTGTACTTTCGGATATCTTTGCGTTTTACGGTGGTCTTGGCAGTGAGCTCAAGGGCGAGACGATTCCGTGGAAGCCTGAGGTCTTGACCCTGACGATTCGCGAGCCTGTGGGCGTAGTTGCCGCGATTATTCCGTGGAATGCGCCGCTTTTGCTGATGGCTCTCAAGATCGCGCCGGCCCTGGTGGCGGGCAATACGGTGGTGGTTAAATCCGCTGAAGAAGCGCCGCTTTGTGTGCTTCGCGTCGCGCAAATCCTGCAGCAGGCCCTGCCACCGGGCGTGTTTAATCTGATTTCGGGCGATGGCCCTAATTGCGGTGGTCCACTATGTAACCACCCGCAAATAAACAAGATTACGTTTACAGGGTCGGTGCCGACCGGGCGAATCATTGCCCACGCGGCAGCCGAGAAACTGATTCCCGTGACCCTGGAACTCGGCGGCAAATCGCCGATGATCGTGCTTGCGGACGCGGACTTGGACAAAGCGATCGACGGCGCGGTGGCGGGCATGCGCTTTACCCGCCAAGGGCAGAGTTGCACGGCGGCGAGTCGCATGCTGGTCCACCGCAGCCTAGTGCCGGAGTTCTTGGCCAAGCTCAAAGGCCGCGTAGACCGCATGATCATGGGCGATCCGCTCGATGAACGGACGGACATCGGCACCATCATCAGCGCCCAGCAGCTCGCTACCGTGCAGCGCTATGTGGCCCTTGGGCTGCAGACGCCGGGCGCGACACTGCATGAATGTTCAGCACTTCCGACTCAAGCTCCCTTCAATCGTGGTCGATTTCTTCGCCCCGCGATCTTTACGGGTCTGGATGACAGCAGCCCGGTCGTTGCCGAAGAGATCTTCGGGCCGGTGACCGCCATCTTGGCCTTTGACGACTACGAAGAGGCGATCGCCCGTGCCAACACTAGCCAATATGGCTTGGCGGCTACGATTTGGACGCGAGACTTGAAGCTGGCCCTGGACGCGGTGCATCGGCTGCAGGCTGGCTTTGTGCAGGTCAACCAGAACGTTGTCGTGCAAAGTGGTCTGAGTTACGGTGGAATCAAGCAAAGCGGGTTGGGCAAAGAGGCGAGCTTGGAGGCCATGCTCGACCACTTCACGACCAAGAAGACTGTTTTGCTCAATTTTGCCTAAATTTCGCTCAATATTGCTTAAATATCAATGGTTTGTCCCGTTGGTATACAAAGCGCGTGGAGGATGATAAGTCCATGGCACGAAAGCAGATTCCCGTAGAACAGCCCTCACTGCAGTCGCCGCTTCAGGCGGACGATGTGGCCGATGACTACGTGCGCTGGCTGCACGTCAGCCCGACGCCGCACCACGCTGTGCAACAGGCGCAAAGGCGGCTACAAGCCCAAGGGTTTACAGAGCTTTTTGCGGCAGACGCCTGGAAGGTTGAGCCAGGGCAACGGCTCTACGTCGTTCATCCGGACGGAAAGTCATTGATTGGGCTGGTGATCGGCCGCAAGCCGCCGACGGAAACGGGGTTTGCGTTGATCGGTGCCCATACCGACAGTCCTGACCTGAGGCTACGGCCCAATCCGCTGCTAGAATCAGCCGGTACCGTGCAGTTGGCGACGCATTTCCACGGCGGCCTGATTCGCCGTTCGTGGCTGGACCGGCCCCTGGCGCTGGCGGGCTGCGTCTATACAGTGTTGCGGAATAAAAAGGGAATTCCCGTCTTTAATCCCGTGACCGGGCAGCCCATTGTCACGCGGCAGTTGGTCCACATCGACGCGCCGGTGGCGGTGATTCCAGACCTGGCGATTCACCTTGACCGCGAGAAGAACGACAAGGGGGCCATCAATCCGGCGACGGCGCTCAATGCGGTCATCGGTTCGGGGCTTGTAGATAGCGGTGAAATTCAAGCGCTTTTGTCGCATCAGGCGGGCATCGACCTCGCCAAGGCCGATGGCTTTGACCTGCACCTAGTGTCGCACGCGCCGCCGCTACGCACGGGCGTTGACCGGTCGATGGTCACTGGCCCGCGCCACGACGATTTGGCCATGGTCTACTGCGGTCTGCGGGCCATGCTGGACTCCGTCGATGTTGATGAAAGTCCGGTTCGAACAAGGGTAATCGCATTTTTCGATGCAGAGGAGACCGGCTCGCAGACGGCTTCTGGTGCGGGCTCGAACTTCCTGCGCGACACGCTGATTCGGGTTGCAGCTCGCCATAGCAAGGCGTCAGTCCGGGACGATCCGCAGCAAGCTTTCGCCAATACCTTCTGTATTTCTGCGGACATGGCTCATGCTGTTCATCCCAATTTCGCAGACTTGCATGACAAGCTACATGCGCCCAGAATCAACCAAGGCGTGGTCATCAAGGTCAATGCCAGCGATCGGTATGCAACCACCGGACATACTTCTGCTGTGTTCTTAGGACTTTGCGAGACAGCTGGCGTCACCGTGCAGGACTATGTGGTACGACAAGACATGGCGTGCGGCACCACGATTGGCCCGATCACGGCTGCCAATCTCGGGGTCCAGGTTGTCGATGTCGGCTGTCCGATGTGGGCGATGCATTCGACCGCAGAAACATTGGGTTGTAGTGACTTGACCGCCATGGTCGCCGCCATGCGCACGTTCCTGACGGGAGGCGTTGGTTGAACGCCGCCGGCGGGCGACATCGACACAGCGCCGCGGCAGCGGGTCCGGCGATCGTGGAGAAAGGGAGCAGTCGAGGTGGTGAATTCCGTTAAATATCGGTGCTTTGTCCCTTTGGTATGCAAGACCGTAACGGCGGTCGCGCTGATCGCGGTTGCCGCCAACTGCAATCCACCCGCCCCGGGAAAGGGCAAGCGCCAAGCCGACCCAAGTGTCACCACGGCAGCCCCCTCCTTTCCCACCGACCCCAATCCCGACCAAGTGCTCGTTACAACAAGAGGTTGTGCGGACGATGAGCCCTGCCGCAGCGATGGCCTTTGCTCCGGTGCCGCTGGCCACTGCGCGGCTGGAGGTGACAAGGATTGCCTGGGATCCTTTGCCTGCGATGAGCGCGGAGCCTGTTCGATGCAGGCGGGCCGCTGTCAGGCGACCACGGACGCCGCGTGCAAACGGTCGCGCGGCTGTGAAAGCGGGCGTTGCATTGCCCGTGGCGGTCGCTGCATCGCCACCGAAGAAACCTGCCGCGCAGGCATCAACTGCCGAATCGCGGGTTTGTGTCACGAGCGTGGTGGAATCTGCATTGTCGGCTCAGACGAAGACTGCAAACAATCAAAGGGTTGCAAGTCGGACGGCCTCTGCGTCAACACCGAGGGCGTTTGCGGCCGCGAACCCACGCAAGATGCGCCCGTCGTGCAGCCTGGCAACCGAGGCCCATGAGCCTGGGAATGGCGGGGAGGGGGTGGGGCAGAAAGCGCAAAATCACGGCTAGACTTGCTCTGCATACCAAAGGGACAAATTAATGATATTAGGATGATTTTGCATCTCCAGCTGACGCCAAAGTGCAAGAGGATTGCGAGCCTGCCGGCGCCATTGCGCCTCGCTGCGGGCGTCGGTGCCGGGATCCGTGATGGCAGCCAATTCGCTTTGGATACCTCTGGGTTAAACCCCTAGATTTACTTGACTTTGTATGATTGCGGCCAGCGCTTTTGCCCAATCCCCGCCCGCGTTTAGGGAAGGCACCAGGACCAAGTCGCCGCCGCCGGCTTGGCGAAAATCGTCGCGGGCGCGAATCGCGATTTCCTCTAATGTTTCCAAGCAGTCGGCAACAAAGGCGGGTTCCGCCACCAGCAACTTGCCGACCTTGCGCGCGCCGAGTTCGCGGACCACGTCGTCGGTGTAGGGTCGAATCCACGGCACGCGCCCCAGCCGGCTCTGAAAACTCGTAGTGATTTGTGCGGGTTCAAGGCCAAGACGCAGGGCCAAGGCACGGGAAGTGGCCATGCACTGGGCCCGGTAGCAGTTGCGGTTGGCAGCAGTGAGCGTGTCACAACAATTTGATTTTACAAGACAATGCTGGGCCGTAGCGTCGGTCTTCTTGCAATGGCGCTCAGGCACACCATGGTAGCTCAGCAGCAGGTGGTCCGGCTGTTCTTGCGCCCACGCCTGGGCAATGCGTTCGGCTTGAAGGTCGAGGAACTCTGAAGTATGCCAAAACGGCGAAATAATTTGTAAAGTAGGCACTACCCACAAGTCCGACGCGGCCTGCATGGCACCTTGGGCAGCCGAGCCCCAGGACGCTGCGGCGTAGTGCGGGAACAGCGGCACGACGATAATCCGGTCGATCCCCTGAGCGGCAAAGCGTTCCAGAGCCTGAGGAATCGACGGCTCGCCATACTGGAAGCCCAACTGGACTTGGCAGACATCGTTCAGCTCGGTCTGCAGCGCCGCGGCGAGGTCCAGACCATGGGTCAGCAGCGGCGAGCCGCGTTCGGTCCAGATCGAACGGTACGCATGGGCCGACCGCGCGGGACGAAACGGCAGGATGACGAAGTTCAGCAGCAGCCAGCGACCCAGGGCGGGCATATCGATAACCCGTGGATCGCTAAGAAATTGTCTGAGGTACGCCCGCACATCCGCCACGTCTGTTGACCGTGGCGTTCCGGTGTTGACCAGCAAAATCCCGGTAGATTCATGTGGTTGACTGTGTGTCATTGCTCGCGTCCTGGGGTGCTCAGCCATTCAGACCGGCTGTCCAGTCTAGGTGATCGGCAGCAAGAGCGTCCAGTTCAACGACAGACCAAGCCTACGCTATCGGTCCTGCGAACCGTAGAAAATGTGGGCTGATTGCCTAGAATCATGAGTGAATCGTGGCGGATGGGCGGGCGATTGCTTGCGGTGCTTCGGGCGCTGGCGCACTCGACCTGTCTTGACGCGAACTCGTGACAGAAGTACAACGTATGCCGGCGTCAGGGGCGCCGGTTTCGGGCGACAAATTGGCGTCCTTCGAGTAAAATCGTTGTCTTTATGCAATAAGTGCATGTCCCACGGCCGTCGCGGGCCCAGGTTCCGCACGCCCTATTGCGGATGCGTGTTCGCGGGATACCGGGCGTCGAATGACCAATAACCGCGAGATATTATGACTTCTTCCGAGCACAATCGTGCAGTGGACTACGCTCAGGCTGGCCTTTTGGCCCCTTTGCCGCCTGTCGGGCGCTACCTGACGTTTTCCCAGCGTGCAGCCGGCGACTTGCCGATCTTGTTGAGGACCCTGGCTGCTTTGGCCGACGGGGTTCGCACGGTCGTCGGCCTGGGACCGGCGGTGCTGGAACAGACCGGCGCAAAGATACCAGGGATGCGCGAATTTCCTCAATATGTATGCAGTGTTGTCGTGCCTAGTACGCCAACGGACGTGTGGGTGTGGTTGCGCGGCGACGACACCGGGGACCTCTTTCACCGCAGTCGGTTTTTGGTCGAAGGATTAGCACCTTGGGCGCGGCTGGAGTCGGCGATGGACGCCTTTGTGCACCGCGGCGGTCGCGATCTGACCGGCTACGAGGACGGTACCGAGAATCCCAAAGGCGACAACATCCCTGAAACCGCACTTGTTTCTCCGGAAATGGCCGAGTCGATGCCACGGGGTTTGGTCGGCAGCAGTTTTGCCGTCGTGCAGCAGTGGCAGCATGGCTTTGCATTGTGGTCGCAAATGTCGTCTAAGGAGAAGGACTTAGCGATTGGTCGACGCATCTCCGACAACGCAGAGCTCGGCGACGCGCCCCCTTCGGCTCACATCAAGCGCACGGCGCAGGAGCGCTTTTGGCCACCGGCCTTTATCCTCAGACGCTCCATGCCTTGGGTCGAGGGAGAGCAGGGCGGGCTTATGTTCGTGGCATTTTCACATAGTTTCAATGCTTTTGAGGCGCAATTGCGGCGGATGGTCGGCCTCGATGATGGCGTAACGGACGCCTTGTTTCAGTTCGCGCGGCCCTTGACCGGAGCGTATTTCTGGTGCCCACCGGTGCAGGGCGGGCGCCTGGATTTGCAGGCCCTCGGTATCTAGTGTGGTGGAAGATCGTTTATTATCAAGGCTTTAGTGTAGAAAACGCAGCGTAATGGTGAATGGCTACGCCAGAAAATTGTGGAAATTGAGACTCTTGCTTGACTAATTGGTCCAGGTTCGCGCGCAAGACGGCTTGCCCAAGGGTGCAATACGACAACGCAGGGTCGACGTCGCAAGACGTTTCCACAGCAATAACAAGCGGTTGACCGATCTTGTCCGCATACTGCATTTCTCCTGCGGCTAGGCTCACCAAATCCGCGACGCCGGTGCGGTAATCCATCAGGACCGTCCGGTCCGCGATATCCTGGACAAAGGTGTTCAAAGGTCGGGTAACTCCTTGGCGAGATAGCGAAAATGTGTCGTACCAGTTCGGCATGTCGATGGAAATCGGCAGCCCAGAACCGGCATAGGTGCCGCGCAACTTCCCGAGCAAATCTAAGAATTGATTTGCAATACCAATGGGATCGGTACCCCACTCCGGCAAGGCGTGCGGCTCAATGTTGTAGTGGACGCCGACCGGGCGTGCCGTGGTCAGGTCGGCCACAAATTTCCGGGCCGTTACAGCGATATCCAGACATTGCTGGTGATTTTCGGCACGCGCCCAGGTGTGCTGGCCAAACAGTAGTTCCACCCGTAGACCAGATTTTGCTGCATGTTCAATCAGTTCAGCTAGCGCTGTCGGCTGATCGTACAGGAGCGTCTGGGCCTGAATGTACAGGGTCTTGATGCCATTATTCGTCGCAAATACAAGAAGTTGGTCTTGCGCGACTGGATCGACGGTCGGGCCGTTGTCCCAGACCCAAAGGCCGCGCTCGCCGTGATCGAGTGCCGGAACCGGCGTCGCGAGCGCCGTGCATCCTAGTGCGACGGTCAGTACGAGAAGCAGCAGAAGGAGAATTCGGCGAACTGTCCCACAAGCAAGGCGTGGCAAGGCTGGGTATCCTCAGGCGTTCTTGAGCCCGCTACGCAGCTTGATCAGGTGGGTGCACCATGTCAAGCGCTGCCGGCGGCAAGGGCACTTGCGCCAACCCCTTTGATTCGTTACGCTTGCTTCGTGCCCGGTTGCTGGGCTTTTGGGGAGTCGGACCATGCGTGCCGTTCTTGCGTTGCTGATTGCCCCTTTGGTTGTGCAGGCCTGCGCCGCCGTGCCGGTCGCGTCGGAGCGAAGAATCCATTTGAAAGTCGAAGGCATGCGCCGTACAGCGACGGGCGCAGTTTGACTGAGCTGCCCCGAACAGGTGGGGCGCACCCTGGCAGGGTTGCAAGGAATTCGTAGCATTGAAATGGAGTTGGCCGACGACAGCTTTACGCTGGTTGCCCAGACCGACCGGCCTACGGACGGCGAGATCGCACGCGCCGTGGTGAACGCAGGCTTCGTGCCGCGGTTGGGCGCGCTGCCGTCGAGCTCGCACGCGGCGTCTGTGGACCATTCAGCGGTCCCGCCTGCGCTGGCGCAAAGGCTTCGCCAAGGCCCTGTGCTGCTTCGAGTTGGTGCTGCGTGGTGCGCGCCGTGTCGGGCGGCCCTGAGCGATATTTGGCCGCTTGTGGTCGCGCCTGGCTGGCAGGTTGTCGATGTCGATGCGGACGCCGATGAGCCCATCGTGCACTTTGCGGGCGTCACGGCGGTGCCGGACGTAGTGGCCGTGGCTGCCGATGGACGGATTCTCGGGCGGCTCACCGGGCAGCCAACCGTTGGCGGACTGCGGGCGTGGATCGCGGGGCTTGGGGGTGGAGTTTCTCGGTAATTCTATGGGCTTGTCACCGAGGTATGCAAAGCATTTTCCGCATTGGTGTCCAATGAGTCAACACTTTGAAATACAAGCAGAAGATGCCCGCCCTAGCGGTAGGTGCAGCGGCATGATAGGCTACCGGCATGGGCACGGCCAGAGGGGAGAGCAAATGGGTAAGCGAAATATAGAGTTAGCGATGATCCACCTGTCGGCTGTCTGGGCAACGGCCTTGCTTGCAGCGTGCGCTTCGTCCGGGCCCCCGGATGCGGCCAGTGAGTTCCGGCCTGTCGCAACGCGGTCGGCCCCCCTCAACGGTGCCGACTATGACCCCGCCAACTGGACAACGAGCCCGAACTTCTACGCCGCCGACCGTAAGCCGCCGAAAGTAAGCGTCATTGTGATTCATACCACGCAAGGCAGCTACTCGGGGACGATTTCCTGGTTCCAGAACCCTGCGTCGCAAGTATCGGCCCACTATACGATTTCTAAGGGCGGCGATGTCATGCAGATGGTGTATGAACATGATATTGCTTGGCATGTCGGTTCGGAGAACAGCTACACCATCGGCATTGAGCACGAAGGCTACATCGACGACCCGGCCTGGGTTACCGACCCGATGCTGCAGGCCAGCGCCAAACTAACTTGTTACTTACTCAAGAAATGGGGATTGCCGCCGGACAAGGATCACGTCAAAGGCCATGTCGAATTGCCCAACCAAACCCACAAGGATCCAGGGCCTTACTGGCCATGGGACAAGTACATGGGCATGGTCAAGGCCTGCTATGACGGGCCCGTTCAGCCCAGTTGTAATGGGCCGTGCGATGATGGAAACGCTTGCACGGACGACAGTTGCGTCAATGGTGTCTGCGCCCACAACCCAACGACCGGTGCCATTTGCTGGGACGGCGACGCCTGCACGGCTGGCGAGAGTTGCCAAGCGGGCGTCTGCACGGGTGGCAAGGTCGTCAAGAACTGCGATGACGGCAATCCATGTACTGATGACGGCTGCAAAAACGGCGCTTGCACATACGCAAATAACACGGCTCCGTGCGACCTTGGCACAGGCTGCGCGGGCGCGGGGATCTGCGATGCCGGTTCCTGCAAATCACTAAGTAATGCAGGAAGTTGTGACGATGGTAACCCGTGCACCGACGACAGTTGCCAGGGCAAGACGTGCGTGCACGCAGCGAACACCGGCAACTGCGAAGACGGCGATTCTTGTACGGAAATTGACAAGTGCGTCGCCGGCCAATGCGTCTCAGGGCCACGCATCGTTTGTGACGACGGGGACGGCTGCACCGTGGGTGACTACTGCGCGCAGGGTATTTGCTTGTCAGGTGCGCCGCGGAATTGCAGCGACGGCTTTGATTGTACAGTAGATTTGTGCCAGGAAGGCGAATGTGTCCACACGGGCGGCGTGCAGGCTGGTGGTGCATCCTGTAAGGGTTCAGATTTACTTGTGATTTCTCCATGCGGCGGGGCACCGGTCGTACAGCCTTGCCCACCCAATCAGCCTTGTGTTCAAGGTGTTTGCGGTGGCCCGGGGCCAGACGGCGGAACCACCGATGTCGCCGCGGACGGCGATGGCAGTGGGGCGGCTGACTCGGCAAACTTGGACGTAAAAGCCATAGATTCCGATGGGACTATCCGCCGTGACGCAGATTCAGCGGGTGGCGTGGCTGGCAGTGGCGCGGCTGCAGGGCACACGACCGGGTGTCAGGCCTCGGGCTCCGGCCATTCGGTCCTTGGCTGGATGCTGGTCCTTGTCGGCGTAGCGCTTGGAATTTCAAGACGATATGCGAGGCGTTCACGGAGGCAGGGTTGATCGTCGATAGGCCCATGGTCACGGCCTTCGTGGCCGCACTGGCGTTGCACGGCGTGCTCGCGCTCTGGGCTGTGCATGTCAGTGCGAAGCCCGGGGTCAACGTTGGGCGTCTTGAAGCGCCGAGGCTGCCTTATCTCGCCCAAGCTCGGCCGCTCAATGTCGAACCGCCGAATCGGCAATCGCCCGCAGTTCCCCAAGAATTGCCCCCTGTTGCGGCAGCCCAGCCCCTGCAACCGGCGGCTCAGCTTGATCAAGAGGCGGCTAGCGCCCCGCGGCTTGGGCACCGCACGGCTGCAGGGCCCCGAGCACCGTCCAAGAGCCCTGCGGCCTCTAGTAAGCTGAACATCGGTGCGGATCTACCGACAGATGGGCTGGGACGTCCGACCGCGCAAGGAGGCAACCCGTCGCCCGGAGCTGGGCCGGGGCCCGTCGCCAGCGGTGGGTCTGATGTGGGACGAGAAAATGGCGTTGATTCGGGTCCTTACGGCATGGGCACCGTCGACGACCTGCCCCAGGTCGAAAGGGCCCAAGCTCCAATCTACCCTGAGCGCGCAGAACGCCTTCATTTACAAACGGTTGTGCACCTTCGTGCCGTGATTCGAGCCAGCGGCGACGTGGAGGCGATTCAGGTCTCCTGCGCTGGGTGCGACCCTCAATTCCTTGAGGCCACGCAATCAGCGGTAAGTCATTGGCATTTTCGGCCGGCGCGCCTGCGTGGCCAAACCGTTGCGGTGCGGCTTGAGCAGGAGATTGAGTTTACGTTGCCGGAGCGGTGAGCTGTGAAATCTGCTTTGGTGTCCTCAGGGTAAACTCTCTGAAATTACACGCCAAACCTCTCGTAGTTCGCCCACATCCGCGGTCAAAGGCGGCAGCGTGTAGAGCACTGGGCCAAGGGGGCGGATGAGCACGCCCCGGTCCAGACATCGGCGTTGCAGGCGAGTCGATTGCGCCGCGTCGTGGTAGCCGTGCCCGTGCAGTTCGACGACGCCGATGCTCCCCAGCCAGCGAACGCGATGAACCTGAGGGTGGTCAAGAAGGCTAGGTAACGACTGTGCATACCACTGGTGCAAAGCCTGGGCTTTGTTGAGTAAACCTTCGTCGCGCATGACCCTTAGGTTGGCAAGTGCCGCCGCGCAGGCGATGGGATTGGCCGTGAAGCTGTGTCCGTGCAGGAAGGCCTGTCTAGCGCTATCGCCCAGAAATCGCTCATAGATCCACTCTGGTGCCATGGTCGCGGCCAGAGGCAAGGTTCCGCCGGTCAGGCCTTTGGCGATGCATAGCAGATCTGGTGTTATTTCAGCATGTTGACATGCAAACATAGCACCGGTGCGGCCGAATCCAGTCATGACTTCGTCGGCAATCAAGAGGATGCCACGCTCGCGAGCCTTCTTGGCCAATTGACGCAAGAATTCAGGTGCATAGGTGCGCATTCCGCCCGCGCCTTGCAGCAACGGTTCAACGATCACGGCAGCTAGGCTATCGCCATGGCGGTCCAGCGTTCGATCCAGTTCAGCGAGTTCTGCGGTGCAGTCGACGTTTCCTGCGAGCGCATCGCCATGGACAAGAGGCACCGGCAGTCGCCCGACCGGCCAAAGGAGTGGCGAAAAAGGCCCTGAAAAATCAACAGGATCCCCCACAGACATCGCGCCGATGGTGTCGCCATGGTACCCCCCAGCCAACGCCAGAAATCGTTGACGACCGGGGTGGCCATTTTGCGCATGGTATTGAATTGCAAGCTTTAAGGCTACTTCCACGGCCGTGGAACCGTCGTCGGAATAGAAAACGCGCGACATCCCGGTCGGCGCGATTTCCAGCAAGCGTTCAGCGAGTTCCACAGCTCCCGGGTGTGTGCAACCGGCAAAGAGGACGTGGTCCAGCCGCGCTGCTTGGTCGGCGATGGCCGCGACGATGGCGGGGTGACTGTGACCACTGAGGCAGGTCCACCAGGAACTGATGGCGTCGAAGACCCTTTTTCCGTCAGCTAGTTCCAGCCAAGAACCCTTTGCTGCCACCACGGGCAGAGGCACCGGCGCTGTGGCTGCTTGGGTAAATGGGTGCCAAATCACTTTATGGTCGCGTGCTTGCAGGCTCATTGGGCTGCCTTGCGCAGGCTGCTGCGCAGTTGGATACCTTCGAGATAAAGCTCTGAATCTGTGGCATTTTCTTCCATTCGACCCAGCACTGGAATCGTCGTCAGCGCGGCCAGCGCCGACTGCAGGGACGGGTCGTTGGCTCCGGACAGCACAAAGCCCAGTACGGGTATTTCCGCGTTTCTCAAGGCTTCAGCTGTCATCAGGGCGTGGTTGATGGCGCCCAGACGCACACGAACGACAATTAAAACAGGTAGTTGTAAGGCGACGGCCAGTTCCCGAATGGTTTGGCTGGTCGTCAGGGGCGTCAAGATGCCGCCGGCTCCTTCGACCACCCAGAAATCGTCGCTTGTGTTAAGTTCCACGAACGCTGCGACAAGTCGCTCGACGTCGATGGTCGAGCCCACCATAGCTGCGGCATGGTGGGGACTCACGGGAAGGCCTAGCCGAACGCCGACGTCCGGGGCGCGGTGGGCGGGCAGGGCGGCGAAACGGGCCACGGTGGACGTGTCGCCGGCGTCTCGGTCCAAGCCAGTCTGCACCGGCTTCCAGTATCGCCAGCAGGCCGGGCTGCCGGAAAGGAGCGCCGCGCACACCCGAGTCTTGCCAGAATCTGTGTCAGTTCCAGTGACGAAAATGCCGTGCATTCAACCTCTTGACTCATTGGACACCAAAGCGGCTAGCTGGTGAATTTGCGACCAAGCTAGGGGGGCGCGGACCACCAAGCGGAGCCGCGATGTTCCTTCTGGCACGGTCGGCGGGCGCACGGCGCGGACGTCAAAGCCATGGGTTCGCATCCGAGCAGCGACTTCCATTGCCCGCTCTGGACTGCCTAGAATCACGGGAATAATGCAACCCTGGCTGCCCCCGAGGTCCAAACCTTCGGCGCTCAGCGCGTCACGCAACCACTTGGATTTCAAATGTAATTCCCTTACTCGCTCGACATCCTTGGGCAAGCGGGACAAGACGTGGAGCAGGCCACCAGCCACCGCGGGAGGCACGGCCGTGGAATAGATGAAACTTCTGCAGAAGTTGACCAGCGTTTCGACTAGCACGGCGTCACCAGCGACCCATGCCCCTGCGACGCCGAGGGCCTTGCCACCGGTATGGATGGTACAAAGTACTTGATTTTGCAAGCCAAGTTCAGCTACGCGTCCGCTACCTGTCGGGCCATAGAGGCCCGTTGCGTGCGCCTCGTCGACAACCAACAGGGCACCGTGCTGGTTGGCAATGCGAGAAAGTTCCAATAAATCAGTGAGTTGTCCGGACATTGAATGGACGGACTCAATGGCCACGAACGCCCGTGCCGGTCGTGGCGCTCGCAGGAGTCGGTCGAGCTCATGAAAATCGTTAAAGATCAAGCGTTTAGCTCGACTTAGGCGCAGGCCGTCGATGATGCTGGCGTGGTTGGCCGCGTGCGACAGGACCACGTCGGTTGCCGTCGTGAGCGTCGACCACAGGCCAGTGTTGGCTGCCCAACCGGACGAGAAGAGCAAGGCCGCTTGGCGATTGGAGAAAATTGCCAGTGCGCGCTCGGCTTGATCGTGCAGTGGCAGGTGACCTCGCAGGAGTCGGGCGGCGCCGGCACCGATTCCGCACAGCCGCACCGTTTCAGCGGTTTGTTCAGCCAGTTCAGGATCTTGGGCGTATCCAAGGTAATCGTTGGACGTGACATCAATGCCAGCGGGCAGGGCCAGCGAGCGCCGCAAGCCGGCATTGGCTCGTTGCTCAAGACGGTCGGCCAGTGCCGCCAGGTAATCGGCCTTTGCCTTCATGTGGCGTGCAACCCAAGGTCTTGTAAGAGCTTATCATCGTCTTCAGTCGCCGGATTGCCGGTGGTCAGCAACTGTTCGCCAAAGAAGATCGAGTTGGCACCGGCGAGAAAGCACAGGGCTTGAGCCTCCCGCGTCATGTCGCTGCGGCCAGCAGATAGGCGAACCCTCGATTTTGGCATGATAATTCTCGCCACCGCCACCGCGCGAACCAGCTCAAGAACGTCAAAATCTGCAGCCCCAGCCAGAGGCGTGCCGGGTACGCGAACCAGCAGGTTGAGGGGGACGGATTCGGGATGAGGATCCAAATTCGCAAGAGTTTGAAGGAGTTGATAGCGATCCTGGCGCGTTTCCCCCATGCCGAGAATGCCGCCGCAACAGGCCTGAAGGCCGGCCTGCTGGACATTTGCGAGTGTTTGCAGGCGCTCTTCGTAGGTGCGCGTCGAAATAATGGCTCCGTAATGGTCGCGCGACGTATCTAAGTTGTGGTTATAAGCCGTTAATCCGGCGGCCTTGAGGCGCTGGGCTTGTTCGGCCGTGACCATGCCTAGGGTCACACAAGCCTCTAATCCCATGGAGGAAACTAGCTTGACCATGTCGACGACTTGATCGAACTGGGGCCCGTCCTTGACCTCGCGCCAGGCGGCACCCATGCAAAACCGGGAAGCGCCTACGCTTTTTGCGTGCGTGGCGGCCGTGCGGACCTGATCCAAGGTCATCATCGTCTGTGCCCGACGAGCCGAGGCATCGTGGTGCGCGCTCTGCGGACAGTAGCCGCAGTCCTCAGTGCAACCACCCGTTTTGACTGATAAGAGCGTGCTTCTCTGGATTGCAGTCGGATCGTGATGCGCGCGATGGACGGACGCGGCCTGCAAAACCAATTCGAGGAGAGGTTGCTCGCCTAACTGATTGACTTCATTAAGTTTCCAGTCATGGCGCAGGGGCATCGTAAACTCCACACGCGGGCAGACGCGGCCGCGCGGACGGGTAGAATGGGGCAAAGTCGGTCACATCGGCAAGGGGGATGGCGTGGCGAGGCGGTCGCAGCAGGTGAAATTCGCGCAAAAACCGGTGTGGGGTCCTCTGTATTAACCAATTGAAATAAAAGACAATTATCCTATTTTGGTGGTCGTGCCGAAGACGCGCCGAGCTTGGCTTTGCCGCGCCAGTAGTCCACCTCGGGCTCAAAACATTCGGCGTTTAGGTCAACGACGTGGTTCTGCAGGACGGACTGGGCATCGCTGACCGCTTGGTTGTAGATGGCGGGCCCCGCTTCCTTGAGGAAGAAATCGAGCAGGAGGCCGGCCTGAAGCTCGCCGACAGGTTCGAGGTTCTCCGCACAATAGCGCCGAATGGACGCCACAATTCGCTGTTCCGTTGGCTTACTTAGCTTGAGGGTCATGGCCATCCTCCTCGGCCACCGTGGCCACGTTGCTGTTGTGCTTGACGGGACCCTCGGCTCGCTGCAGGGACTCAATGGCCAAGACGGTCCGCCACATCGGCGCGCCGAACGCGTGCACGATTCCTACGCCAATACCAAGCTTTGCGCGCCAACGGGCACCTACGACCTCGGTCTGCTCCCAGCGGGCGCTGAGCAAGGCTTCAACAGCCGTGCTCTGGGCCCCCAAGAGGTCAGACAGGGCGGTTGCGCCAAAAACCTCTGGACCGACACTTAGTTGTGCGTGTTGCGTGGTCCAGGCTTTACCACCGATGGCGGCAGCGAAAACAATTTCATGCCCCTTGGGACTGCTGGGCGGGGCCGCAGATTGCAGAGGGCGAACATGAATGCCAAGTGATCCTGCGTACATCAGAGATCCGTGATCGCCGGCCACAAGCAAGCGGCCAAAGGCGCGGAACGTGCCGTCGGTCAAGTAGTCGCGGCGATCGCCTGAAGGTACAACCAGTTGCGCACTGGCCCCTAAGCGCAGGGCACTTCCGGGCGTGCCAAGCCAGCGCGCGTCCAGACCAATGGTAACATCTGAAAAAGTATCAGGATGTGAGCCCAGGGTCACCTGCGGCGCGATGTACGTATAGCCGCCGACGGTTCCGCTCTGGCCATAGCCCTGCACCGGGCTATTAAGGCGTAATGACAGGCGAAACCTATCGTACGTCACGCCCAGGGCGATGCCGACCTGCGACTGTCGCTGCACCGCGGCCAGGGCGTTGGAACCGCTGCCGGCAACAAGGGGCTGCTGGGCAACTCCGCCTGTGGCTGAAAGAATTCCGCCCAATCGCCCCCCCTGGTTGATGTCATCCGCGACCAGCCAGGCGGCCCCCGGAGAACTGGGATACCAGCGCTCGACGGCAAACCCCTGAGCCACCGGCAGTGCGGCGGCGGCGCGAGGGGGGAGGGTCAGGGCGAGTGCGACGGGCAGGATGGCGGCAAAAGTGGCAAAAACCGCTTTGGTATCCAAAGGGATAACTATCTGAAATTTATTAGAATTCCGCATGAATTCTTGCCCCTAGAATCGTCACCGGACCGCGGTCGCTGTTGAACGCGGGATTGCCGATGCGCTGCAGGTCGGCGGTCAGCCAGATGGTGCGTAGAAAGTTGAAACTATAGAATAGTTCTTCGACGTTCTCGGCCCCCACGTGCAGGTTGCCGTCGCCAATGAAGCCGTCAATGCCGCCCGCGGCTAGGTATGCAGCATGGTTGCTGGAAATCCAGCCGACGCCCATCCCCAATCCCGCGATATCAAAGGGTCTTCTCCACGGAGTGCCGCGTGCAGTGAGGCCGATGGACGCTGACCGATCCGTCGAGGTGTACGCGTAAACCTCGGTTTGTCCATCGGAAATCATGCCTCGAGCGAAGATGCCGATGTCCTCGCTCAGGGCCTGTTCGACATTGAGGCCGATGCCCATCTTGGTATTTTCGCGGCGGGACCAACAGAGGTCTGGGGCCGTGGCGTTTCCAGAGTTATAATTGTAATTTTGACAGGTTGTGGCGTTCTTGGCGGGGTCTGCTGCAAAGGCCGCGAGCGCCTGGTCAAAGCGCCCCATCCATTCTCTATTGCGATACCCGAGCAGCTTCACGGCCCCCGGCTGACCCGCAAGCGTATGACGATGCTCAATTTCCATCTGGTCACCGTAGTATTTGGCCAGACGGAAGTCGACGGGCAGCACGTTCGGGTTTTGCGGCGGCGTCATCCGGGCCACCCGCACAGCCCAGTCGTCCCAGTGCAGCTCCGCCACGCCACCCCAAGAGTAACCCCGCGCATCTGAAGCAAAATCATAGGCCGCGTGCGTCAAGAATGCCATGTTGAGGAACTGCTGGCGGACATCACCGGCGAAGCTGTTCTTGTCAAAGAAGTCCAATATCGTGAAATTGCCGGCAATCAGTACGATTCTATGACTGTCCACCGTTTGGCCCAGTTGCAGCGGGTCGGACGTCTTGGTTTGGCGACTTCCGCCTAACGATATGGTTTGTTTGATAAATGTCTGTGATCGATAGATTTGCGGCGTCGACGTTCCGTTCTTCTGCAGCTCGCCGTTTTGGATGGCACCACCCAAGCCGGTCAACTGCGAAAGCGGTCGTTCAGCAATAATTTCAGGGACAAAATAGGCTTCAGCCCCGGCCCAAAGGCGCAGACCGACATACATGGTCGCACTGCCGGTGAAGCTGCGTTCTGCCTGTGGACTCATGGAGTTGGTGCTTCCGCCCAAGTTCGTATAGGCAGCGGCAAAGGGGCGCTTCCAACTGGAAATATAGGTGAACTGCCCGTACGCATTCCAAGGCTCTGCTTCAATGTCGTGCAGCCCGCGGTCGGTAAGGAAGTTCATGACATCAAAGGCTTCATTGTCGTGTGCAGCCGGCTTGCCTGCGTCGGCGTACGCCAGGCTGGACAAGCCAAGGACAATTCCTTGCAGTACTAGCGCCGCGGCGAATACTGCGCCAGCAGCACTTAGAACCATTGGCAATCTCTTAGATTTTGGCTGCGATTGATCGGCCATTCTGTCTCGGATGAAGCGGTGTTGTGGCTGTGACGGGGTCTGGCATTGCTTGGTGGGCCCGGCCCAAAGTCGAGCGGAGGATGCGCGGCATTGCCCGGCGTGTCAAGGCGCAGGGCGGTCGTGGCCGACAACAATAGTGCAGTATAAACAAAGACATAGCTCAGAGGTATCCACTGCAGCCCAAGGCGCAGGACAATGGCGCTTGGCCGGGGCGCATGGTCTTCATCTTCAGTCCATACAAGCACTTTGCGTGAAGGTGTCAAGCGGGGCCCCGTGTGCTCCGCGTCCGCGCGTGGCTGGCGACTGGCGCTCCAGCAAGGGGGGCCGACGGCATCACGGCGATTTGGGTTCACGAACGGTCCGGGGGCAGGCCGCCAACGCCAGAAATGCGGCAAAATTCGCTCTGGTGTCCAAAGGCGTTAGTCCATCAATTCATGACGTAAATACGCGTAAGTGAGAGCCCACATCTTGGCCTGCTGGGCGTTGTTCGCGGCCCCTGCGTGCCCGCCCTCCGTATTCTCGTAGTACAGGACGTCCGCGCCCAAATCCTTCATCTTTGCATACATCTTGCGCGCATGGCCGGGGTGAACGCGGTCGTCGCGAGTCGATGTTAGAAACAGAACCTTTGGATATGTAATACCTTTCTTGACATTTTGGTACGGCGAATACTTGCTGATGTAAGCCCATTGCTGCGGCTCATCCGGATCGCCGTATTCGCCCATCCACGACGCGCCGGCCAGTAAGTGGTTGTAACGCTTCATGTCTAGCAGGGGAACCTGGCATACCGCGGCGTGAAACAACTCAGGCCTTTGGACGAGGACGGCCCCGACCAGCAGCCCGCCGTTTGACCCGCCCTCGATTGCAAGGTAGCGCGGCGTCGTCACTTTTCGCGCCACCAAGTCCTCGGCAACCGCCGCGAAATCGTCGTAGGCGCGTTGGCGGTTGGCCTTGAGCGCCGCTTGGTGCCAGGACGGGCCGAATTCGCCGCCTCCCCGAATGTTTGCCAATACATACGTTCCCCCAGCCTCCAGCCAACTGGCTCCGAGGCCGCCGCTGTAAGTCGGCGTCAGAGCCACCTCGAATCCGCCATAACCATATAATAATGTAGGGTTGCGTCCGTCTGCGCGCAGATCCGAATTGCCAACGATGAAGTAGGGAATCATCGCGCCATCGCGAGACTTCGCGTAAGACTGCTGAACTCGTAGGTTTTTAGCCACGAATTGCACAGGGGCCGATTTCAACCGTTCCAAAGCACCGGGGGACTCACCGCCCAGATACAGCGAGGATGGCGTCAGAAAGTCCTGAAAACTAAGGAAGTATTGGTTGGAGGCAAGTGCATCGACGGGCGTGGCGCTGCCGGTACCCAACCCGGGCATTGGAATTTCGCGGCGCTGCCATGTTCCGTGCTGCAAACTGACTTCAAAGACGCGGGTTTTGACGTTGTCCAGCACGGTCAGCAGCAGTTGGTCGCGCGTGTGCGTGGTCGCCTCCAGAGATGTGGTCGGCGAAGGGGTAAAAATGATTGAAATCAAATTGTTGTCTACGTGGTGTCCATCGATTGGCATGGCCAGAAGGGCACCGGCCGGAAAGGTTCGGTCGCCAACCGTCCATGATGAACGAGTTGATAATAGAAGCCAATCCCCAAAGACGGTCGCATCGGCGTCGTCGGGCTTGTCCAGCCGAGTCAACTGTCCCTGGCGATGTAGAAAGACTTCGTTTGTCCAAAATGTCATCGCCCGGACAACCAGTTCGTGCTCGTGACCAGGGGTAAACTCTTTGTAACCATAGACATGCACATCGCTTGTCTGGCCAGCAAAAAGCGTCGTCGCAGCGGACAACGGCGAGCCGCGGTGCCAAGTCTTGACCAATCGGGCGTAACCGGAATCCGTCATCGTTCCGGGGCCAAAGTCGGTGGCGGCCAGCACCGTGTTGTCATCGACCCAGGACAGGCCGCCCTTGGCCTCAGGCAGCTCGAATCCGTCTGCAATGAAGGCCTTCTTTTCAATGTCAAATTCGCGTATTACCACGGCATCTCCGCCTCCTCGTGACAAGGAAAGCAGGCACCGTCGGTAGGCTGGAGGCAAGCAGGAAGCCCCCTTCCACACCCAGTTTTCTTTTTCAATTTTGCTGAGTTCATCGAGGTCGAGAACCGTTGTCCAGTTGATCTTCTCTTGGCGATAGTCTGCCCATGAGGCGCGTCGCCAGAGGCCCCTCGGATTTGCCTCATCTTTCCAGAAGTTATACAGGAATTTTCCCATCTGCGTGACGTAGGGGATGCGCGCCTTGTCGTTGTAGATGGCCAACAACCGCTGATAGATCTGTTGATATTTAGGCAGTTGACCCAGTTGTGCCCACGAACGGTCGTTGGCCGTCTTTACGAAATCCGTGGCTTTGGCGCTGCCAATGTCCTCCAGCCATAGATACGGGTCGTCTTCGGTGGCACTGCGCGGTAAGGATACGGGATCCTTGGCAAATGCAACGGAGGCCAGTAGGAGAAGTATCGCAAGGAGGCTAGCTGAGACGCGAATCATTGAATATCCTTGATTTTGAACGGCTATTGCGATGACGCCCGCCGAGCAACGGTCACTGCGTCGCTACGAGCCACAAACTCATCCCAGCCAAAGTATTGGGGATATTCGCGCCACGGACCTTCGCATACGCCTGCCCAAGTACAGGCTGCACAGGGTGGACCGTGGGCCTTTCCTTCGGAAACGCGGTATGCCTTGTAATCATCGATGGTTGTAGTGCCCTCGTAGACCAAGGTCGCCGGTGTCCGCAGTTCCGTGGCCGTGGCTTCCAATCCGTGGAGGGTGCAAAACGGCATTGCCTCGGTGACGGCAACTCTTTGATTGGCTTGAATTCTGTGGACAGCGGTGGCGAGCAAAGGAGCCACTTCCTGATAGCGAGGTACCGTTTGCGCCCAGGTGCGCTCGGCTGTGCCAATCGCGTGGACGAATGCGAACTGGATCTGTTGGACGCCGAGGCGAAGCAAGAGGTTAGCAATATCAGGAAGATGAGCCGCATTGTCGCGGACGATGACTGTTTGGGTGAGTACGACCTGACCCATGGATACCAAGTGCTTAATTCCTTGAATACACTGGTCAAATGACCCTCGGCAACCGGTCAGATTGTCGTGCAGGGCGGCGATGTGCCCGTGCACCGACGGGTTGAACCGGTTGACGCCCGCCGAGACGAGAGCTTGGCAGTAATTGCGATAAGCTAGGCGACGCCCGTTGGTTTGGAGCTGAATGACCTTGTAGCCAAGGCCGCGGGCATGGGCTGCAATCTCTTCGATATCACTACGAATGGTGGCTTCACCGCCGGTCAGCACGACTCGGTCACATTGGGCGCGTGCGGCGGCAAGGCGGTCGAGCACTTCGGATGTCGTTAAATCGTCGACACTTTCGCGCTTGTCGCCCTGAACACAAAAGGAGCACCGGTTGTTGCAGCGAAAGCCAACCTTGAGGTCAAGCTTGCCCGGCGGTGGTGTTGATACGCATTCATGTTTCATGGGTTAGGCAGAGTCCTGTGCGCCGCCACGGCCACCAAGGTCCCCGGTCTATCGCCCAGGTCAGCCGCACTGTCAAGCAGGCGGCTGTGGTGCGGGTTGGAGCGTCCAGGCGGGCGGGCTGGGGCCCGAGGAAACCACCTGAAAAACTGCTTTGGTGTCCAAAGGATCAAACCATTGTATTTGTTTCACAATATGCCTCCGCAGTTGACGTTTCGCCACGCCGATTTGGCCCTACCCGCAGC
>CAIMEY010000070.1 GCA_903840165.1 uncultured Myxococcales bacterium
CCGGCGATCTTCTTCGCCGCCTCGTCGGACACGAGCTGCACCAGTTTTGGCCAGCGTGCCGCCCAAGCGCAGAGCCTGCCCGCGACGCCGACCCTAGCCAACGCGGTAGCCACGGCGATGGTCGAAGCGCTAACAGAATACGCCATCCAACGCCTTGCGCCGACGCAGGCCTTTGTGCGCAAAGCAGATACGCGCCCCGGCTGGTCGAGCGATGATGGGCCCGATGGGCTGACCCGCTACCGCTTGAGCGACAACCCAGAGTGCCCACACCACGAAATTGCACGCCTGCCAAGCCAGTTTCAGCCGCGCGGTCGTACGCTGGGGGCGATCCTTGAGTCGCTGGACCGGCAGCACCCCGGTGCCGAGCTGTCGCTGCTGGCGCCCCTGGTCGTAAACACGCTCGACGAGCAGCAAGAGCTTGTGCGGATTGCGGAACCAGCGTGGCGGGTGCCGTCGCAAGTGCCGGCTGGGCGCTGGCAGGCGGCGCCGGCGGGCGAACCGGTGCTAGTTCTTGAGCGCGTGGGTCTGGTCATCGCCCAGGCCTACGGCTTGCTTGACCTGCCGGCGGGGCAATTTCGGCAGAGTTGGCTGGCGGTCTAACGAAGGGCCTTCTCAAGCTGGTCCAGCTGCCCGCGCAGCGTTGCCACCGCCGTGCGTATCCGGTCAACTTGGGCTTTGCTCAGCTTACTCGGGTCGATTTGCGCGAATTCCTGGTGCCACGCGCCGACGTCTTCGGTCCATTTCTCGGTCCGCGACACCAGTCGGCCGGGCTGAACCGCCGGCTCGGGCTTGGGCGGCGGCAGTTGCAGGCCGTCGGTGTTTGGATCAGCGTCCCACAGCCGGCGCTGGTGCGCCTGAGCGACGGCCTCTTTTACTTTAGCGACCGGCCACTTCTGTGCCACCGTCGCCATCGCCAGCTGCGTGCGGCCGTTGACCTCGTCGTAGGTGCTAATCTGCAAAAGCCCGCTCCAACTCAGTTCGTCGCGCACCGCCACCGGCAGCAGGCTGTGGCACACATGAGCGCGCACGCAGCGCCGCAACGAGGTCTCGCTCAGGTTGAGCTCGGCCAAGTCGGCGGCGTGGGTCTGCAAGAAATCGGCGAACTTCGCAGCCTTGCGGTGGTCACGGTCGCTATAGTCGGCCGGGCGACCGCCAAAGAAGCGCTGCAAAACACCCTCGAATCCCCAGTGCTGAAAAGTTGACAGCCAGTTATCGCGCAAAAAGCTCTCGTCCGAGCCGAGCCGAGCCGAGCTGTGGCTGGGCGGGCCTGCAGCTGTCGGCGGTCGTCGACAAGCTCACGGTGCGGGCCTCCGACACGACCATCTTGCGCGACGGGCGAATGGCGAGCAATGTTGCGCATGTCGAGGCGGGGCTCAAGCTCAGCGACAACGTCACGGCCATCGCCGGAATTCGCCACGGCGTCGAGGGCGACCCAGGTCTGGGCAGTCTGACCGACCGCAACAAGGGCACCTGGCGCGAAGCAGGCGTGCAGATCAAAGGGGTACCGCTGGTCTTTGGCGTGCTCCCCCGAAGATGGCGCGGTGTCGGTCGGCGTGTCGATTCCGTTCTGAGTCGAGTGCACGCAAGCACTGCAGGATTGCCGCGTGTTCGCCGCTGCCTATACGACTTTCAACGGCAACAGCCCCGCCACAAATCCGCTCTTAAAGTCGGCATAGCGCAGTGTTAGCCCCAAGGTCTGCCGCGTCCAGGCGCTGCTTATCCGACGATTGGGCCCCGCGGTACCTGTGGCCGATTCGCCAGGCTGCACCTCAAGCTGCGCCGCCAACCAGCGCACTACCTCGCACCGCTGCGGCGGGTGGGCGTCGCTGCCGTGGTAGATCGCGCCGTCTTTACCGCGAGTTAGAGCCCCCAGCACCACCTGCACAGCATCGGCCTGGTGGCAATAGTTCATGTACGCCGTGTCGCCCGGCCCCAGAGCCAACGTGCCCGCCCGAATGCGCTGCAGAGTGCCCCAGCGCCCGGGGCCGTAAAGGCCCGAAAGTCGAACAATCCGCGTCGGAATCCCGGCGAGGGCAGCGTGGCGCAGCGCCAATTCGGCCTCGACCAAGACCTCAGCCGTGGTGCTGGCTGGGCTAGGCTCTGTAAATTCATTCACTTCACTGCCATCGCGCTGGCCAAACACGCCAGTTGAGCCGGTGTAGACCAGGGCCTGCAGCGGCACGCGCGCGGCAGCTCGCAAAAGGGTTTGATTGGCAAGCACATAGGCCGATTTGTACCCTTCGGCGGTATCGCTGCGAGCCGACTGACAGGCGACGATCGCCGTGGTATCGGCCGGAAGGGCCAAGTGCGCTTGCGGATGCGTCAAGTCGAGGACCAGCGGCGCAATCCCCAACAGCGCAAGCTCGGCGGCGCGCTCGGGATTTCGGCGAATGCCGGTGACGCGGTGCCCCTGGGCGACGAGCTCGCGGGCAATGGCGGTGCCCAGCCAGCCACAACCGGCGACCACCACGTGCTGAAAGGGCCCTGGCAGAGATTGTTGCGCAGTCACAAGCAGTTCCTTTGTGGGCGGCCCCGGCGCCAGCGCGCGCAGCCTCGCAGGTGATTGGATGCGGCGAAGGGGCGGCAAGATGCTCGGCCCACGCGCTCCTTGTCTTTGCACGTGGCCCCTGTTCGGATCGGGCGCTACTGGACATTCCGCGTGCAATAGCGGGATCTTGAATTTAGCCGGGCTGTGTGTGGACGGGACGTGCCGCACAGAAGTGACCGCGCTCGTCGCGGGAAGTCCTTCGGGCTGGCGATGTAGCGTGGGCGGCGGTGCGCTGCAGGGCATTGAGCGCCCTGTCTTCTCGGCCCAACAGCCCATCAGCCCCTCAGGGATACGACCTCACGCAGCGCAGGCCTAGGTCGAAGCTGCTCGAGGGCGCGAACACGTCCAGCCGACGTCCCGACCTCGAATATTCAGGCGGATTGTCGAAGCTGTTGCCACGTACGGTCCGAATGTTGTAGCCGAGGTCGTTGACGCTAGCGTACGGATCCACGGGTGGCAAATTGCCGTAGGACGACGTGTTGTAGAAATCCCGAGTCCATTCATAGACGTTGCCTGCGATGTCCTGCATGCCATATGGGCCGTTCCCGGCTGTCTTAGAGCCCACCGCCCAAGTCGCATTCGTCCCGCAGCCGTACGCAGAGGTTTGACTGACATCGATCACGGCGAAAATGCAAGTCGGCGCCGCCTCGCCCCACGGATAGGTCCGCATCGCCGCAGCACAGCCAGCAGCGGCTGCCGTGCTGCCGTTGTTCTCGCAGCTGCCGCGCGCAGCCATTTCCCACTGCGCTTCGGTCGGCAGGTCAAACGCCTCGCCGCGCCACTTGCAGTACGCCTGCGATTGCGCCCAGTCCACATAATTCACTGGATGATTCAAGACCAACGGATAAGTCGCGAACTGTGACGGCGACTGTGTGCTGGGTAGGGTGCACCCACCGGCGTCCACGCACGCCTTGTACTGCGCCACAGTCGTCTCCGTCTTATCCATGTAGTACGACGTAAGTGTGACCTTGTGCTGAGGAGTCTCGTTGCCGCCGGCGCACGCCGGTTCCTTCGTCGCATTGCACCCCATCCAGAACGTCCCGGCTGGAATCAGCACCATCCCTGTTGTCAGGCAGTCGCCTGGGCAAGAGACGGTTGTCTCCCCGCAATCGCAGACTTTGTTCCCGCAGGCTGTGACCACGCCTTTGCACACGCCGGCGCTGCAGGCGTCGCTGCTGGTGCACACGTCGTTGTCGTCGCAGGCGACCACGTTGTTGGCCACGTGGCTGCACCCGTTGACCTTGTTGCAGGCATCGTCGGTGCATACATTGCCGTCATCACAGAGGTTCTTTGCCCCGGCGACGCAAACCTTGTTCGCGCAGGCGTCATTGACGGTGCACACCGAGCCGTCTGCGTCGCAAGCCAGCGAGTTGGCCGCATGCAGACAACCAAGCTTGATGTCGCAGGAATCGGTCGTGCACGGGGTCGTGTCATTGCAGCTAATGGCCGTGCCCGCGCACTTGCCTACCCCGCAAACATCGCCACTGGTGCAGGCATTGCTGTCGTCGCAGGCGATCGTGTTGTCGGTCGAAGCGCAGCCTTTAGTGACATCACAAGTATCTGTCGTGCAGATGTTTTTGTCGTCACAGCTCAAGACCAAACCGCCGCACTTGCCCGCCCCGCACACGTCACCGTTTGTGCACGCGTTACCGTCATTGCAAACCGCCACATTGGCTGCAGTTACGCATCCCGTCACCTTGTCGCAGGCATCGTCGGTGCATACATTGCCGTCATCACAGACTTTCTTTGCCCCAGCGACGCAAACCTTGTCCGTGCAAATGTCATTGACCGTGCACACCGAGCCGTCCGCGTCGCAAGCCAGCGAGTTGGCGATATGCAAGCAACCCAGCTTGTTGTCACACGAATCGCTGGTGCACGGGTTCTTGTCGTCGCACTCCACCAAGGCCCCGGCCTTGCACAGGCCACCGCCGCAGGCATCGCCGTTGGTGCAAACGCTGCCGTCGGCGTCGCAATTCTTGCCATCGACGGCGAACACCGCGCCGCACTTACCCATTTTGCCATCGCACACCGTGGTCGTGCAGGTGGTGTCCTTGCTGATGTCGCAGGCCATGATGGTCGCCACCTTGACCTTGCAACCATATGGAATTTTTGACGTATCGCAGTATAAGGTGCCGTTGCACAAGTCGCCGTCCTCTTGGCTGGCGCAATCGGCGTCTTTTTGACAGCCGCAGATGTTCGAGCCCGAACTGCACGCCTTAGTCGCGCACAAGTCCCCTTCCGTACACGGATTTCCATCATCACATCCCAGCTGGTTGGCCGCGTGTGTGCAGCCACTCACCGGATCGCAGCTGTCGGTGGTACAGACCTGCCCATCATTACAATCAACTTGTATATTCAATGGTTTACCCGCGCACTGACTCGCCGCGCACAGGTCGTTTTGCGTGCACGCGTTGCCGTCGTCGCACGGCTGGCTATTGGCTCCATGCGCGCAGCCGGCCATGGCGTCGCAACTGTCGTTGGTGCAAGGGTTTTTGTCGTCGCAATCGACCCCGGTCCCAGCGAGGCATTTCCCGTCAGAACACGCGTCATTCTGAGTACATACGCTGGCATCGGCGTCGCAAGGCGTCCCGTCCTTGGGCAAGCTGGCGTACACGCAGTTGCCGCTGACCGCGTCGCAGCTGTCGGCCGTGCAAACCTGACCGTCCTCGCAGCTCTTGATAGCCCCAGATTTACAGAGCTTTTCCACGCAAACGTCGAGCAACGTACACTTATCGCCGTCCTCGCAAGGCGCGGTATTGGCCGCGTAGACGCAACCGGTGACCGCATCGCAGCTGTCGTCCGTACACAAGTTGTTGTCGTCGCAAACTACTGCAGTTCCTTTGCATTTGCCCTGATCACAGCCATCCTTGACCGAGCAAGCATTGCCGTCATCGCACGGCAAGTTCGCAGTAACATAATCCGTCACGCATTTGCCAGAAACTGGGTCGCAGGCAGCGGTGTAGCAAGCTCCCGGCGCTGTACAGTTCTTTTCTTTTCCTTCGCTACACATGCCGTCGCCGCAAACGTCGCCAATCGTGCACAGGTTCTCGTCCTCGCACGGTGCGCCGTCATCCGCCGTGTGGGTGCACCCCTTGCTCATCTCACAACTGTCTATTGTGCAAGGATTTTTATCGTCGCAGTTCTTCATCGCGCCGGCTACGCAAGCCCCACCCTGGCAGAAGTCGTTCTCGGTGCAGACGTCACTATCGGTGCAAGTCACTGAATTGGGCACCATCACGCAGCCCTGCTTGCCGTCGCAGACGTCATCGGTGCAAGGATTACTGTCCGTGCACGTCACGTCGTTGCCAAGGTGGACGCAGCCTGCCTTCGGGTCGCACAGGTCAACCGTGCAAGCGACGTCGTCCGCGCAGGTTGCAGCAATGCCGAGAAACGAGCAGACGCCCAACACACACTTGTTGTAGGTACACAGGTTGTTATCGTCGCATGTGCCCGTGTGCTTGCATGTGCCGCCGCCGCTACAGGTGTCGACCGTGCACGCGTTGTTGTCATTGCAATCACCGTCGGCAGCGCAGGTCGCCTTGCAGTCGGCCGGGCAACCTGGCTCCGTTTCGCCAAGCCCCTGGGCGCAGACGCCATCGCCACAAAAACCGCAGTCCAGGGCGCAGGATGCGAAATCCTCATTCTTGTCACAAAGCGTGTTGCCACAGGAACTTGTTGGGCTGCAGTCCGCCGAACAATTCGTCGCATTTTCGCCCAGGTCACAGCTGCCATTGCCGCACGCCGTTGCGCAATCTGCCGGACAAAAGCTCGGCGATTTGGGGTCCGCTTCGGCGCAAATGTAGCCCACGCACTTGCCGTCGCCGCAGAATCCACAGCAATCTTCGGGGCAATTGTTTGGATTTTCGCCGGCTTCACAGGTGCCATCGCCGCACGTCGCCTTGAGACAATCCGCTGGGCAAGCGGCGTAATTCTCGCCACAAGCGACCGAACAGAGGTCGTCTCCGCACAGGCAGCTCGCGACATCGCCGTCGGTCGCGCCGGCAGTATCCACATCCGCTTCCGCCGCACTATCAGCGTCTTCACTCGAAGAATCCTCATCCAGCCCGGCAGCATCCCCATCCGGCTCCGCAGCATCCCCATCGAATTGCGCCGCGCTATCGGCATCGTCGCCGACCGCCACCTCGGCAATGCCCAGGTCTGCGCCGTCGCTATTGCCTCCTGCGGCATCGAGTGCAACGTCAGACGGCGTAGTTGTAGCGTCCGCCGCCAGCCCAAATAGGCTTGCATCCGGTACGTTGGCACAGGCAACAGCGAACAGGGCCAAGACCAACCACCGCACGAGACCTCCACGATATGTCAAAAATGCACTGCAATATCAATGCTGTTGGGCGAAAACGCAATCCGCGCTGGCGTTCGCACCAGCAGCCAGGTGCCCACGCCCACGCCGACCAGCCCAAGGCTGCCCAGCGCCGCAGAAATTCCCATGCGCGTGTTGATCGCCGCCGCCCGGTCCTGCGCCTGGACGTGGGTCATCGTCACAATGCGATCAGCCACCGGCGTCGTATCTTTATTGAACTGATTCAAGGTGCTAAGCGTCGCCGCCAGCAGGCCAAGACCAGACACCGCCATCACGGCGCCCGCGCCGGTCGTGCTCCAGGCCAACGTGCGATCGGTCGGTGTGGTAGTGCCATTGGACCCGATGAGCGGCGTCGACTCGAGAGGTGCAAGGGGCGCATCCTTCTGTATCACCAGCGATTTTTGCCCTGCTGGCGTCTTGGGCGCCGCCGCGAGGTCGAGCTTGCGGCCAATGGCCTCGAGGCGCGCCTCGGCCTGCGCACGTTCGCGGGCGTCGGCAGGGGCCTTGCTCAGGTACTCCTGCAAGTGCGCTTTCGCTTTCGCCAATTCGTCGGCATTTTGCTCCGCCACGGCGGCCTGGAACAGCCACTGCAGCTGCGCCGGGGCCAGACGCCACGCATCTAGGTACAGTTTCGCCGACAAACGCGGGTCATCCTGTGCGGCCTTGTCGGCATCCGCCGCAATGCCAACAGCCCTTTTCTGCTGAAGATCTGCGCGATACTCGCCGACTTTGCGCACGCGGTCCGGCTCGGCCCCAGGCGCGGCAATAAAGCGTTTGTACAAGTCTTCCGCCTGCGCATCGTGCCCAGCAAGGTGCTCCGATCGGGCCGCGGCGTACAAATAGGCGGCATCGGGCTGGGTGCGAAAGGCACTGAGGTACAGCTCGGATGCCCGGGCATAATTCCCGGATTCATAGGCTTTTAGCGCCTGCTGTGCCATCGTGGTGGCCACCTTGGCCTTGTCTGCGGCAAGGCTCGGGCTGGCCCACACCAAAATCAGCATTGCTGCCACAAACCATTGTACGACCGTCGACTTATGCTGCGCGTAGGATCTGCAAACGCCATCCGCCACCATCCGCCCCGCCAGTCCGTGCCATTTTCCGCCCAAATCCGCCGCCGACCGTCGGCTGCAGACCAATCCTGCACCCGGCTCAAGCCCGAGTCAAGCGAGATCTGGCCC
>CAIMEY010000071.1 GCA_903840165.1 uncultured Myxococcales bacterium
AGCCCACCTATCCTGACGAGCGCGGCAGTCCCGGCGTGCTTGTGCCTGAACGGCCAAGCGAATTCTTTCTCAGCGCCGATGGAACCCAATTCAGCGCCGTGCCATGGAGCGCGCCGCCTGCGTCGTCTGGACACGCCTATCGGTCCGGCGGGGCCTGTGGGTGCGGCGACAAATCGGCCGGTGGTTGCAGCGGAAATTGCGGGGGAAATTGCGGCAGGAAGGGAGGAGTAGCGCCTATGGCCCGCGAGGCGGCGCGCGCAGCTGGTGTCAATCCCTGGCCGATCGATGACGCTCGGCATAACCTGACCCTCCTGGCGCAGGAATTGACGTTGCTGGAAGGGCATTTGGGTGATGAAGGTCGATCTTGTCCCGAGTGTATCACCAAGCACGCACTGGCGGCGAGCGGCCTGGCGCAGGAGGGGAGTCGTTTGGCCAATGGCCCGCAGTACCAGGACCTTTGGCTGGGGGCGCGCCGGGTTGCGGGCCAGACGCTGCGTTCGCCGGATCTGCAAGCGGTGCGCGGGCTGAGGCAGGCTGTGGTGAGGGCTGTGGTGGGGAGTGGGCAGCGCGGCCACCCGGCGGCGGAACGGGCAGTTTCAAGCGAAAGACGGCCTACCGCTGGTACTCAGGCCGGGGTTAGCGACCCGCGGCTGGGAGCCTTGCTCCGGCAGATCGTGTTGCAGCCAGATGGGGTTTTTGCTAAGAGAGTCAGGGAGATATTGGCCGGACTGGTGGCATCCGCCGATGATACCGTCCGCCGATCAGGTGCGACGCCAGGTACGCTCCACCATCCAGAAGGAGGCGGGTTTTGCTTCCTACCCTGCGCAGGCGGACTCGCATGTGCTTCGTGCGAGGCCGGCACAGGATGTTGCGAAAAGTGCTTCACGGAGTGTCCTCAGTCGGTGCCCCCCACGTGCGGAGGCAAGCCCCAATCCTGGACCGGCAAGTGCTGTGATGGAACTTCGCCTGGCGCAACGCAGAATATTGAGCTGGCCCAAGCGGCCGGCGTATGCGACGACGAGTGCGCCGTGCAACTCTTGCTCCACTGGTTGCTGATGGATCCAACTCAGTTCAATAAGTTGTCTCCGCAGTGTACAGCGGCGACGGTTGTCGACCTCGAGGGGAACACGACCTGCGGTGTGGCGTGTCCAGCGTTCCTGAAGAACGGCGGGACGTCGGGTTGCGGGGCACCGTGTCCGAGCGGAACAAAGTGCTTACTTATCAATGGCGCATTCCGCTGCGACGGTTCGTATGACTTCAACGACGGGTACTGGCAGCCGTGTAGCGCAAATGATGGCTGTGATTATAAACCAAAATATGGGGTTGGCGGCGGTTGCAAGAACAGTGACGAGTGCGTTGGCACGCTTGTTTGCGTCAACGGACATTGCCAGAAGCAGGGCCAGCCATCGCCCCCCGGCGGAGGGTGCGACACGCCGAGCTGCGGTTGCTACCAGCAAAGTGGCAACAGTTGGAAACAGCTGACTAATATTTATGACGCCGCAGCCTGTGCCGACGCGGACCAGCCGCTCGCCGATTACCCGGCCGGATGTGACGGAGTTCTTGAACAAGCAACCAAGTGGTTCGGCCAATGCTGATTTCTTATGCCAAAGTCTGCGTATTTGTTGTCACTGTCGTTGCATGTTCGCCGACATCCACGACGTTGCCTGCGGTCGACACCACTTCGTGCCCAGATCTCGGCGGTTCGTCGCTTAGGGAGGCAGATTCGACCACTTGCACGCGCGCGTTCTGCGCTGGCGTCTGCAAGAACCTTGGTCTTTGCACGCCAGTGATGGAGTCTGGACACTGCAACTGCTTGGCGCTTTATGATTCGGATTGCGCCGGATCACCAGTATGCAAGAGTCTTTACGAATGCATGGCATGGGCTGGCAATTGCGTAGTTGGGGCTGCCAATGGATGCGGAGGTGATCCTTGCCTCAAATTTGGCGCGTGCTCCGCACTGGACGGTCGATGCATCCCTCTGCATGATGAAGATTGCCAAGACAAGAGCCTACTCTGTAAGCAAAAAGGGTTGTGCCATGCCTGCGGCAATCACTTTGTTTGCTCGGCTGACGGAGACGGCTTCATGCACATGGAATGCGTCGCGCTTTCGGACGCCGACTGCCAGCAATCAGACGCATGTGCCAAAGAAGGCAAATGTTTCGTGAGCATTGGCCATCATTGCACCGATACTACACCATAGCCAACTGCACGCGCGGAGGATCGGCAAACGCCACCCTCCGCCCCCGCCAGTCCGTGCCATGTTCCGTCCAAACCCGCGGCCGACCGTCTGCTGCAGACCAATCCTGCACCCGGCCCTCACCTACAAACCGTCCAGACAGTAGTTGTCAAAGTTGGGCTTGAAGGCAGCGCAACCTGGCGGATTGTTCTTCGGATCATCGAACGCCGGCGACAGCGGGAGGCACGCTTGCTGATCGGCGGTCAGGTTGGTCGTGTCCGCCGGGCAAGAAACCCAACCGCAGGGCTTGCAGGTGTCACTGAATGTGCAGCACAACGAAAGATCAGGCATGCATGAATGTGTGACGGCCTCTGAGGCACCGCCTTCACAAACGTAGAGAGGCGGTGCCCAACAGTTTCCCACCGGTTGTTCATTTTGATTGCGGTGATGCCAATGATGGCAGCCATCGGCAAGCGTATCGCCGCTAGTGGCGATTGCATCTCCGTATACATCCGGCGAGTCGGTAATTGTGTCGTTGCTCTGTGCCGCCCCAGCGCAAACCGTACAGACGGAGTCCGCAGGATACTGACTCCAGTCGATGAGCGCAATGGCCTACGCGGCCGGCGCCAGGGACTCTTTGTCCCTGGACCCCAGCGGGGGATCACCTTGACATTGCGAAT
>CAIMEY010000072.1 GCA_903840165.1 uncultured Myxococcales bacterium
ATTCGCAATGTCAAGGTGATCCCCCGCTGGGGTCCAGGGACAAAGAGTCCCTGGCGCCGGCCGCGTAGGCCATTGCGCTCATCGACTGGAGTCAGTATCCTGCGGACTCCGTCTGTACGGTTTGCGCTGGGGCGGCACACCACTGCCTTGGTTGGAGTTGGATATCACTAAGGAGGCTGGTCCGTGTTCGTCCGTCGGCACTTGCACGCAGACCTGGCACGTTACGCCTGATGGAGCCATGCAATTGTCAGGGACGGCGACTGGGACCGAACAGCTATCAGCCGATAAGCTGCTGCAAGTGCGTGATATTCTTGGTAGTTCTGAGTTTCAGAAGGCGATGTATCTTGGCTTTGATTGTCCTCAAATCACTGATATCTTGGTCAAATTCACAGTCAAGACCCCTGGCGCCAATCTTGAGGCCGAGGTCCAAGGGTGTGTCGTACCGGGCGATAAGTCCTCGGCAAGTCAGTTGTTTCAGCTCATTACGCAGCCGTAGCTGACACCATCGCCGGTGTGCACGGAATAAGTGCTTGAATTGTAACGTTAGTTCGTGAGGACGAAGGGGCAATCCAGCCAACGGTGTGTTCACCTTGTCCGCGGATGTAATGAGAAATACTGATGAATCTGCTCGTCTTGCAAGTCGATACTTCGCCTTATTGTCACGCATTCGGACGGAGGCCGATTGCATCGTCCTTACGGTTGCACGCGTACCGTTGTCGCCGCAGTGCAGGATGCCAATGAGATCAAGCGGTTTCTGACAGGAACTCGGCCACCCCGCACGCCCCGCATATCTGAGAACATGCCGCCGGGTCGTCCTTTGACGGCGGGTGCCAAGCGATGAGTTAGCCGGAACCGAAAAGGCCCCGGGCCCGTCGCTGCAGGTGTCGGTGAAGGCTGCGGCGCCGGGTCTGGCGTGGCCAACTTTTGTGACCTTGCTTATCAAAAAGTTTCGCCAGCTAAACACCCTCGCGTTCACCCGACCACCCGCCCGCAAGCAACCACTTCCGCGGGCATGGCATATCGCATCTCCCACTCGACCGTCATTGGCCGTTCCCCCGACCAGCTGGCCGCCCGAACCGGCCCAAGGTACTGAAACGCCTCCGTTCTCCCCGCATTTTTCTCGCGTTCACGAACCAGCAAAAGCGGCGTGACGCCCAGCTCCTCTGCCAACCGGTGCCTTCTTCCCTCTTTGCTCTCGACCGTAGTACCGGCCTTGGAGTGCCAGTGAAACCGTCGCTCTGACAACGGAAAGTCCCGATACTTCAAATGCTCCTTGGTCCCCGCAGACTTCTCGAGCGTCACCAGCAACAGGTCGTAATTGTGACCGCCATCCTTCACCGCTTCGACGCCGGTATAGTACGCCTCGCGCAGTTCCCCTTCTTTGGTTCGCACATCAAAGGCCGCCGCCAACTCGCCGGCGAGATACTGCGCATGTAAGACCAGCGGAACCGCCGCCGCCAGTTGGTGCTCCGGCGCCAACACCCCGTTTAGTCGCCGCAAAACTGGAATCAGGTCAAGCAGTTCCGCCCGTACCATCGCGTCCCGCTTGAACCTGGTCGCCGCCTCGCCCGATGCCGCCAGCTTGCCGCCATACAGCACCACATACAGCATGTTTGCCAGCCTCAAGTCCCGCGGAGCCCAGGCCGTCTCGCCGCGCAGCAGCCGCTCCCACAGGCCCAGACGCAGCGGGTCGCCCACATGCGTTAGCTTACCCAGTCTTTCAAGGACCTTGCCCTCCTCCTCGCCCACCAACGGCGTTGGTAGCCCGGCCTCGCGGCGCAAAAGGGTCCAACCCCGCTTGTTGGCATAGATATCGGCCAGATCCACATCGGTGGCGTGCAGGAACGCGTCGAGCGTCAGTCCGGCCAACTGCGGCTCGCGCAATAGCTTGGCGATGTCCTTCCATTGCGACGGGATCGAGCGCCGGATCTGCGCCAGCACCTCGGCCTGGGCCCGCACGTCAAAGTGAAAGAAGCAGCCCGCCGGCAGCCGGCCAAAGCCGCTTGCTACAAATTGCTCAAGCTCTTTGGGCGTATGCCCCAGGGCGCCACGGAGCTTTCTGTCAAAGCGGAAGTTGTGGTGCTGCCGGCCGGTGAGGTCGAACACCACCAGTTCGGGCTTGCCGGGCGCCCGCCGCAGACCACGGCCCAGCTGCTGCAAGAACACCGTGGCGCTCTCGGTAGGCCTAAAGAAGAACAGCGTGTTCACGTTGGGGACGTCGACGCCCTCGTTGTAGATGTCGACCACGCAGAGCACCTGTATCTCGCCCGAGTCGAGCCGCCCGCGAGCCTCCCCGCGGGCCAGCGTGTCGGTGTCGCTGGTCAGCACCTCGGCACGCAGACCGTGTGCTTCAAAGCGCCGCTGCACTTCGCGGGCGTGGGCCTTGTCGACACAAAACGCAATCGCCCGTAGCGCTTCGGGCCGCGCTACGTACTCCCGTAGGGCGCGCACGGCTCGCTGCACAAAGATTTCGGCCGCGCCCACCAGCAGGCCCGACAACTCGCGCTCGGCGTACTTGCCGGCCACCCACGCCACGTCGCGCAGGTCGACGCCCGCCACGTCGAGCATGTAGTAGCGAAAGGGCACAAGCGCGTGCGGAATCGCGTTCCAAACCCGCAGGTTGCCCACCCAGGGCCGGGGAAAATGCTGCTCGTGGTCCAGGCCGTCGGCCCGCTCCGGCGTACCCGTCAGGCCCAGTAATTCCTTGGGCTTGACGCGCGCCAGCAGCTTGTCCCACGTCTCGGCCGGCGCGTGGTGGGCCTCGTCGATGACCACCACGTCGAACGCCGCGGGATCCAAGCCCCTTCGCGCCGCCTGGCCGCCCTCGCCCAGTGACGCAATCGAGGCAAACACATGCTTGCCGATGCTCGGCTGCTCGCCGTCGACCAGCAATTCGCCAAAATCGCGCAACTGCAGGGCATTGCGGTAGGTGTCGCGGGCTTGCACCAGGATTTCTTTTCGGTGCGCGACAAAAAGCAGCGTCTCGGCCTGCTTGGCCTCGCGCAGCCGCCGGAAGTCGAGCGCGGCCATCACGGTCTTGCCGGTGCCCGTCGCCGCCACCAGCAGGTTTATGTGGCGGCCCAGGGACCGCGCCGCCTGCAATTCGTCAAGAATCTGTTGCTGAAAGTCCTTGGCCTCCAGCTCGAACAACGCGCCCGCATGGCTCCAGCTCCGCCGATCCGCCGACAGCGCCCGCACCAACTTCTGGCGGTGGCCGACGTCGCCATGGGTAAACGGCGTAAACTGGTACGGATCCGCCCAGTACTGCGCAAAGGTTTCGGCCATCTGCTGCAGCAGCGCCGGCTGGCCTTGCTCCGTGACGCGAACATTCCACTCCAGGCCATCGGTCTGCGCCGCGTGCGACAGGTTCGACGAGCCGACGTAGGAAGTAGAGTAGCCGTTATCTCTATGGAAAACCCAGGCTTTGGCGTGCAGTCGCGTCGAGTCCGCGTCGTAGCTGACTTTGACCTCGCAATTCGGCAGCGCCGCCAGCCGCTCGATCGCCGCCGCGTCGCTCGCGCCCATGTAGGTCGTGGTCAGCACGCGCAGTGTCCGCCCCCGTGCGCTACACAGGCGTTCGAACTCGCGACGAAACTTTTCAAAGCCGCTCAGCTTGATGAATGCGCATAGCAGGTCCACTCGGTCAGCGCTGTCGAACTCCGAGCGCAGGTGGTCGAGCAAGTGCTCACCCTCGGCGTTGACCAGCAGGCTGGGCGCGTGCAGCGAACCCTTAGGCCGCTCGGGCGGTTTGGCGCCGCCCTCCGTGACAGCCTGGAGCCACTGGTCCGTCAACATCAGCTCGGCCGGGCGTGAAAACACCCCGGGCGCATGGCGTTGCAAGACCTTCATCACCTCCTGCACTAGCGCGGGCATCGCCGTGGCATGGTCCTTGCGTTTGGCCACGGACTGCAGCGTCAGCCCCACTGCCTCCCCCAGCCAGGCCTCAAGGCCCGCAATCCCGGCCTCGTTGGTGCGCGCGGCGTTCAGTAATGCGGCCGTGCCCAGCGCCACGACCTCGCGCTGCAGGTGCTCGCTCACCGGCTCGTCGTACAGACCGGGGACCAGTTTGGTGCGGCGCCATGCGGGCATACAGAACCTCGTTGGCGGTAGGACCGCGCCAGGCTGCGGCGACTTGGGGGTGGTTGTCAAGGTTGGGGGACGCGGTCGGTCTGGCAGCGCCAAGACCCCGGACGGCCCGCGGGGGCACAGGCGCACCACGTCCCGCCCAGCCGGTCGCGCCGACATCGCTTCGGCGCAGGGCAGGGCACTGCTTTCATTGTGGAATTCGACAAGAAGCGCCAATTCTGCCGTCGGGCGGCCCATTCCAGCACGTCCAGCCCAGCAGGTCCGGCAGGTGCAACCGTGGCAAAGCAGTCTACGCGCCCAAGCCCGCGGCGGGTAAGCAAAAACGATCACGGCCGACTGGGATCGGAAATCTTATCCCGATTCTTATCCCGGCCGGCCGTTTGGCGATTCGCTGCTTTGTAACTAGCTGATTTTCTGGCTCCGATGGCGTGACTCGAACACGCGACCCGGTGATTAACAGTCACCTGCTCTACCAACTGAGCTACATCGGAATCGATACTCGGCCGCGACTTGGTGTTCGCGCCGGCTTGACGGGAGCAACTTCGGCCGCGCGGATGTCAGACCAGCCAAAGCCGGTCGTCGAACGTGCGCGTGTATGTCGCTTTACCCCAGTCATTTCAGTCACTTTTTCGCCGCTACCGGCGCACCGCTTAGGCGCACGGCCTTAGCGACGTGCAAAACAGTAACGGCAGCGCCGCCGTCTGTCAATCTTGCGCGCAGCCCTTGCCGCCGCCGTGCGGGACCGCCTACACTGCAGCCATGGCACGCTCCACCGACACCGACTCGGCAAAAAAACCTGGAAAATCAAAAGCGTCAGAGTACATCTCGGCCGGTGCAGCCTTGAGCGCCCACCTTGATGCGGGCCGCCTGCATCCGGTCTACTTGGTGACGTCGGCGCTGGTGGAAAGAAGCGGAAGGAATGAAGAAAAGCCTGGCGCCGCCCCCAAGGCATTGGCCGATGCTGCAGCCTTGATCGAAGCCCGGGCCCTCAAGGCGGGTGACGCCAGCGTTGATCGCGTGCACATCGACTACCTCGATGGCGACCACCAGGGGACAGGCATTCATGCGCTGATTGTTCATGAATCTCGTTCAGTTTCCTTGTTCGGCGGTTGTCGCGTGATCACCGTCTTGCACTGTGACGACCTCGTCTTTGGTGCCGACGAGGGAGAGGAGTCTGAGGAAAGCAAGCCGCGCAGCCGCAAGAAGGCTAAGGGCGAAGATCCACTGGAGAAACTTATCGTCAGCCTGGAGGATGACGGTCGGCCGCCGCACTTTGTCCTCATCTTGGTTGCCGAGCATTTCCAACGTCATCGCAAGGCCTTCCAGACACTGGCCGCCGCGGGCGCGGTTGTAGAAGTGCCGCCCTTGACGCCTGAGGGCCTGCAGGCCTACCTCGAGGATGAGGGTAAGCCCTGGAATATTCGCGTAGAACACCGCGTTGCTGGCGAAATTTGGAATCGCCTTGGCGGTAGCGATGCGTCCCGTCTGCGCCAGACGGCCGATCGGATGTTGCTGGATGCCGGGCCAAACGGCCAGATCACCGTTCAAATGGTTGAGGAATCTGTGCCGGTGGACCGCGAATCCCAGGTCTGGGCGATCACAGACGCGCTGGCGGCCAACGATCGTACGCGCGCCCTGGTGGTGCTGCACCTGATGCTCGATCACGCTACGGCCAGCGAAACGACCGGTATTGCCTTACAAATCATGGGCTTTTTCAATAGCCAGTACCAACTGCTTGTGCGCGTTGCGGCTCTGCGCGCGGACGGCACGCCGGATCAAGCCATCGCCGGGCGCATCGGCGTGCATCCGTTTCGCTGTGATAAACTGGTCGCACAGGTGCGCCAAGCCCGCCCGGGCTATCTCGAAAATGCCATCGCCGTGCTCGCGGCCTGCGATCAGATTCTCAAGTCGTCGGCACTGGGCGATTCCCGATTGTCTACAATCCGTTGGATGGAACAGATGGTTCTAGCCTTAGCCAAGGGGCGTCCGCTCCGCTTGCCTTTGACCCGCTCTGCCATGGAGGCCATTTGATTCCGCAGCCAGTAGCTCAAGCCATTGTTCTTCCAGTAGATTCGTCCGCAACCAAGGGAGAGTTCGTCCGTGTTGTTTCTGGCATAGGCTGGCACATCGATCGAGCCGAACTGGGACCCGCGCAGAACTTTGTCTATTTCATAGTTCCTGAGACGTTAGACCGTCTTGCCGTGGTCGATCCTGGCTGGCAAGCGGACGCAATTGTGGCCCACGCCGCGCGTTTGCGTCGCCCGATCACGGACATCATTCTGACTCACCACCACCTGGACCATCGCGGGGCGGTGCCGGAACTTCTGGCCCATCGGCCGGCGCGGGTTCACGTGCACAAGTCGGAGAGGGCGGAGCTAAAAAATGAAGGATTTGCCCTAGATCTCGTCCTGCATGAGGGTGGCGATGTCATCGAACTGGGGGCCGGGGCGGCCTTCAAGTTGCTGCATACCCCTGGCCACACGCCAGGCTCCATGTGCATCCACTGCCAAGGCTGCTTAATCACAGGCGATACGCTGTTCGTTGATGGCTGTGGTCGCTGCGATTTGCCGGGCGGCGACGCCAAGGCGATGTATCATTCATTGCATCGGGTTCTTGGTGAACTTCCTGATACTACGCTGGTTTTACCTGGCCACGACTATGGTCCCGCGGCAACTTCCACCTTGGCCGAACAGCGCCTGAGCAATCCGTACTTGCGTTCGCAGCAAGAATCTGATTTTATTGCGTATCGCCTGCGTCCGCGTGGTTGAAGCGCTGTCTGGGCAAGGGTTGACGGCCCGGATGCCCTGCGGCACACTCCCGCCGCGATAACCCTGTCTTGGCCTAATTGCGTGCAGTTTCTGCAGCGACGGAACGATTGTGTGGCGAATCTGTTCAAAATGCGGCAACAGAACCGATGACTTCGTCTGTAGTCGGTGTACGACCGAGACCGAAATCATTCGCGCAGACACGGAGTTCCCAGGCCGGCTGCATCGGGGCGACCTGCTGCTTGAGCGCTATGAAGTGCAGGAACTCGTCGGCGTCGGCGGCATGGGCGCAGTCTATCGCGGCGAACAACGCCTGACAAATCAAGCGGTTGCCATCAAGGTCCTGTGGCAGGACCTGGCAGCAGATTCCCTGGAAGTCAAGCGCTTCACCCGGGAAGCCAAGGCCGCGACAACCCTGAACCATCCGAATTCGGTGCGGGTGTTTGACTTCGGCACCGATGATCGCAGCCATTCCGTGTTTATGGTCATGGAGTTCCTGAGCGGTCGCAAGCTCAGTGACCTCTTGAGGCAGATGCCGCTGCTCGAGCCCTTTCGGGTCGTCCACATCGCCGCGCAAGTATGTAAAGCGCTTGAGGAATCTCATCGCAAGGGCCTTGTCCACCGCGACATCAAGCCGGACAACATCTTCTTGCAAGATATTGCTGGCGAAAAGGATTTTGCGAAGATCCTCGATTTTGGCTTGGCCACCTTTGTGTCCGGCGATTACGAGCGAGCCCAGCTGACGCGCCCCGGCTTTGTGGTTGGCTCCCCCGAGTACATGGCACCCGAGCAGGCGTCTGGCTGCGAAGTAGGCCCTCCAGCAGACATTTACGCGCTTGGCGTCGTTATGTACGAGTGCCTCAGTGGCGTTCTGCCGTTCGATGCCCAATCGACCGCCGACCTACTTCGCGAACATATCCTAAAGATTCCATCTCGTTTCATCGGTCGCGTTCCAGGCACGGAAATGATTCCGCCGGCCCTGGAAGACGTCGTGCTGCGGTGCCTTGAAAAGGACCCAGCCGCGCGGCCCCCGACGGCAGATACTTTGAGGATTCAGCTGTTGCAGGCCTGTGACCGCCGAGGACAGGGTCGCGGCCCGCGTTCCTCGGACGTCGCAGAGGTTGAAACGCCCGTCATGGCACCCACTTCGGTGGAAGCATTGCTCCACCCCGGCGACCCGGGGAGCGAGGTGACCGAGCGCAACCCGTCGGCCCATGCCGGTGCGCACGCACCAACCGAGCCGAAACGGTCGGAAGCGCAGCCTGTGCCCGCCAGCGCTACTGACGGCGAGCCAGCGAAAGGGATTACATTCGAAGACTTAATCGACACGTCGATTGGGGCCGGCATCGGCCACGGTCTGCCGTCAGTAGCGCAAGCCCCTATCCCACCTCACGAATTGGGCAGTGCGGACGCGGGGCGAGAACTGCCTCCCTTGGCCGGTAGCCTTGACCCCGACGACCAAACCTTGGTCGATCCCGGGGCGGGCCCCGGCCACACGGGTCTCCGGGTCGCCTTGCCGGTCGATCAGTCGCGGTCCTCAACTCCGGCGCGCGTGGTCGCTACTGGGCTGGCCCTAGCCGCGGCGGTGGCGGCGCTTTGGTGGCTGTTCTTCCGGTGACCGCGAATTTCAGCGAATCTCGCTTTGGTGTCCAAAGGGTAAACCCTTTGGTATTACACGAAGAACAGCCTTCTAGCCTGCAGCCATTTGTGCACCCATCGACCTAGCCCTCGGCCCGGTTTCGGCCCCCTGCTAGCTACGGCGCGACGCCCCTGAATGGGCGCAAAACTCGCTTGGTGTCCAAAGAGTTAAACCGTTGATATCAAATTACTAAACCCATTCACACCCCCGAATTTCGCAGCCAACCTTCCCCCTCGCTCAGGCCGCCACGCCCGCCCTTGACACCGCCTCGGACACGTCCTTGCTTGGCTCCGGCGACTGCAGGCCCATGCGCCGCGCCGCCGCGCAGTCGTCACCGTCAGGGTCCAGTGACCGTGAGCTCCCAGTGCCAGTGCCAGTTGACTTTTGCTTGCCCGCTGGGGTCCAATTTCGCTTCTGCCTCGCCCCCCTCAGTTTGGCGCCAGCCCTTGTGCTTCGCCGCGCAGCCCACCAGGTCCGTTCACCGCTTCAGGAGCCGCATGAACTCGGAAAACCTCAAGACTTCCGCCGCCTCGGCCATCGTGCAGCTGAGCCATGTCGACAAGGAATACCAACTCGGCAAGGTGACGGTGCCGGCCCTGCACGACGTGTCCATCTCGATTCAAGCTGGCGAGTTTACAGTGATTGCTGGGCCTTCAGGCTCGGGCAAGACCACGCTGCTCAACCTGATTGGCTGCGTCGACGTCGCGACCCGCGGGCAAGTCATCATCGATGGGCGTAATACGCTGGAACTCAAAGAGAAAGAGCTGACTCGGCTGCGGCTCGACCGCCTGGGCTTCATCTTTCAATCGTTCAACTTGGTCGGTGTGCTAGACGCCTTCCAAAACGTTGAGTTTCCTCTGCTTTTGCAAAAGACGCTGGGCAAGAAGGAGCGCGAAGCCCGCGTCCAGGCGCTGATGGAAAGCGTCGGCATCGCCCAATATGCCCATCACCGACCGGGTGAGTTGTCCGGCGGGCAGCGGCAGCGCGTCGCCATTGCCCGGGCTCTGGTCACCAAACCCCGCATTGTTCTTGCGGATGAGCCGACGGCCAACCTCGACTCCGTGACCGGAACGGCGATCTTGGATCTCATGCAGGAGCTCAATCGTCAGGGCACGACATTCCTATTTTCTACGCATGATCCGCGGGTTGTCGCTCGGGCAGGGCGGGTTATTCGCCTTTTCGACGGCCGCATCGAGCAGGCAGGCACCGAAAGTGCACGCGCCGATGAAGCGTCGGCCCATGCGGCGCCACAGGCCGGGGGGCAACCGTGATCCTGTTTCGCATCGCGCTGCGTAACCTCGCCAGCCACAAGCTAAAATCGTTCATCGTCGGCGGCTTGCTGGCCTTTGGCACCTTCTTGCTGATGGTCGGGCAGGCGCTACTCGGCTCCCTCGACCAGTCGATGGCCCGCAGCGTGACGGGGTCGTTGTCCGGGCAATTACAGGCCTATTCGACCGGGGCCAAGGACAAGCTCGCTCTGTTCGGCGACATGAACGGCGGCAGCGACATTGGAACCATCAATAATTTCAAGCAAATCCGCCAGCTTCTCGAAGCGCAGCCGGAAGTTCAGGCCGTGGTTCCCCAGGGCATGGACGTAGCCATGGTCTACGGCGGCAATATCATTGACGTTAAGCTCGAGGCGCTGCGTGCGGCAGAGAAGACGGGGGACCGCGCCCGCTCGCAGGTCGTTCGCGCCCACATTCGCAGAATCATTGCTTTGCTAGCCCAGGACATGGCCAAAATCGGCGAAGTGACGGACCTCGCACACGCCTCAACGGAAACGCGGCAATCTCTTGCCGATTTGCAGAATTGCGGTGCGGACACCTTCTGGCAGAACTTCGACCGCGATCCCTTGGCCGCCATGGAGTTTTTGGAAAACAAGATCGCCCCGTTGGCGCTCAATGCCGACATGCTGTTCTTTCGCTACATGGGCACCGACACCGCGCGCTTTGCCAAAGAATTTGAACTATTCGAGATCGTCGACGGTACGGCAATTCCGCCCGGCCAGCGCGGGTTCTTGTTCAACAAGTTGAACTACGAGGACATGGTCAAGCATAAGACCGCGCGCCGCCTCGATAAGATGAAGGACCGCCTTGCGGACGGCTACAAGATTGCTGCCGACGATGACCTCAAGGCTTGGATAAAGCTCAATAAAGACCAGTACAAAGACGTGAGCTACCAGCTCGATGACGTGGCCGCGGCGCAAGTGCGCGGGGCGCTGCAGCAAGCCCTGGCGTCCAAGGAAGAGAATCTCGACAAATTAATCAGCCAGTTCATGGATATGGACGATCAGAACTTCAGCACCCGCTACGAGACGTTCTACAAATCGGTCGCGCCGCACTTGATGCTCTACTCGGTCAAGGTCGGCGATATTATGACCATTAAGAGCTTCACCTCGTCCGGCTATCCCACCAGCGTCAACGTCAAGATCTACGGGACCTTTCGTTTCCGCAGTTTAGATAAGTCGACCTTGGCCGGTGGCGTCAACGTCATGGATTTAATGACCTATCGCGATCTGTACGGCTTTTTGTCCGCGGACAAGAAGCAAGAAATCGACGCGCTCGAAAAAGCCAGCGGTGTCAAGGAGATCAAGCGCGAAGATGCGGAAGCTGAACTCTTTGGCGGCGGCGCTGGCGAAGAAGTCGTGGAAGTGGGCACGGTTACCCCTACCGACCAGGCCGGCGCGGTCACGGCCGCCGAAGCCCTGGCCGGGGATCCCTCACCAGCCGCTCAAGCTCCTGTAGGTCTTGCGGTTTCGCCCAGTCCGTCGGCGCCAAGCGTCGCTTCAGGGGGCCCTTCGTCGGCCCAGAGCAAGAGCAAGACGCGTCGCTGGAGCGATGACATTGCCAACCGCGTGTATTCACAGGATGAAATCGACAGCGGCGTCGTCCGCCACATGGCCATCATCCTCAAGAAGGGCACCGATGAACGCAAAGCCTTGGCGCATTTGCAGTCCGTGGCCGACGCGGCCGGCCTGAAGATTACCGTTGTCGACTGGCGCGTTGCCAGCGGTTTCATTGGCGATTTCTTGTGGGTCATCTACACCGTCTTGGCGACCGCCTTGCTCATCATCTTCATCGTCGCCGTGATTGTCATGAACAATTCCATGGTGATGGCGACACTCGAACGCACCAAGGAGATCGGCACCATGCGGGCGATTGGTGCGCAAAAGACTATGATTTTGCAGATGTTCCTCGCTGAAGCGGTTGTGACCGCTGGGGTATTTGGCGGTCTCGGTGCGCTGTTGGCTGTAGCCTTGGTGGCGCGGCTACACGCGGTCGGCCTGCCGGCGATGAACGACGTGCTGGTGTTCCTTTTTGCCGGTCCGCGGCTGTACCCGGTTATTTCGCCTATGCATTTCCTGATTTCGGGCATGCTGGTGGCCCTGGTTGCCCTGATTTCGACCCTGTATCCCGCGTGGCTGGCGATGCGGGTGACGCCCCTGGAAGCCATGCAAGACGCGGAGTAAGCGATGAATACCTTGCTGATGATCGCGACCCGCAACCTGGCCCAACACAAGCGACGGACCATGCTCCTTGGGTCCGCAGTGGCCATGGTGACCACGCTCCTGGTGATTTTGCTGTCTCTTTTCAGTGGTATGCGCACGACCATGTTGCGCACGGCGACGACGCTGATGACCGGCCACGTCAATGTCGCTGGATTCTATAAGATTACCACCGGTACAGCAGCTCCGCTGGTCACCAAGTATCAGGGCCTGACCGAACTGGTGAAAAAGTCGACGCCGGGGCTCAAGGCTGTGGTCACTCGCGGGCGTGGCTGGGGCAAAGTGGTGAGCGAGTCGTCGTCGATTCAGGCTGCATTATCAGGACTTAACATCGATAGCGAGCCGTTGTTTCGTGACGTCGTCGAGGTGTCCAAGGGCAGTCTCGACGGTCTGCGCGACCCGCATACGGTCCTGCTCTTTGAACAGCAAGCCGAACGTCTTCAGGTCAAAGTTGGCGATAATGTGACGCTTTCGTCGTCGACCTTCCGTGGCGCCAACAACACGGTGGATCTGCGCGTCGTGGCCATCGCCAAGGACCTGGGTTTCATGTCCGGCTTCAATGTCTACGTTCACGCCGATTCTATTCGTGAATTGTACGAACTCGACCCCAATACAACGGGCGCCATTCAGGTGATGATCAAGGACGCAAATGAGGCGGAGAACGTTGCCAATACCTTGAGAAAAGCCATTGAAGACGCGGGCTATCGCATGATGGACCGAGTGCCCCAACCGTTCTGGCGCAAGTTCGAGTCGGTGCGGCGCGAGGACTGGACCGGCCAGAAAATCGACATTACCACTTGGTCCGACGAGATGGCCTTTATGCGCTATACGCTCGATACCGTGCAAGTGCTTACTATTGTTGTGGTTTCTGTGCTGGTCGTGATCATCATCGTCGGCGTCATGAACACGCTGTGGATGGCGATTCGCGAGCGCACCAAGGAAATCGGCACTTTGCGCGCCATTGGCATGCAGCGCGGCTACGTTCTGCGGATGTTTGTCACGGAAATGGCGGTGTTGGCCTTCTCGTCCACGGCGATAGGTGCCCTGCTGGCGGCGGCGCTGTGCTGGATGGTTAATGCCGCGCACATCGTGGTTCCCAAAGCATTTCAAGTGTTTCTCATGTCGCAGACCTTACAGTTGGCGCCGGACTTTGGCATTGCGATTCGTTCGCTGCTGACCATCGCCATCGTGACGACGCTCGGGGCGTTGTTCCCGGCCTACCGCGCCACCAAGCTACAGCCGGTGACGGCGATGCACGCCGGTAACTAGAACCGTAACATAGCGTTAAGACAGGGGATTCGCCCGAGCCTGATGGCGTGTTTCAACGTGGTGCCGTAGCAGTGCGGCGCAGACCAACCAATTGCAGCAGACCACGGCGAGGCCGATTCGCCGCTAGAGGACCCGATGAACGCCAGTCCAATCATGCGCTTGCCCTTGACTCGCCGCCTGCCGGTGACGCTGACCTTAGGTTTGGCCTCCCTAGGCGTGCTGCCTTGGGGGCTGATGCAGTCCGCCTACGCTGACGACGCTGTCAAGGAAACAGAGGAAAAGCCAGGAGAAGCAACTGCCAAGCCGTGGACGCCGGAGGAACTCAAGGCGGCGATCAAGGTGGTCGACGACCGCCAGCGCAACTCAGGCGACTACAAGACCCAGGTCTACATTGAGCGTAAGGAAAAGAGTAAGAATGACGTGGTGTTAGAGGCGCTGATCTATCGCCGCGACACCGACGACAAGTTGATGATCTTGTTTAGCAATCCAAAGTCGGAAAAAGGCAAAGGTTACCTGCGTATTGACAAGAACCTGTGGATGTACGACCCGGCTGTCGGCAAGTGGGAGCGGCGGACGGAGCGCGAACGCATCGGCGGCACCGATTCTCGGCGGGCCGACTTTGACGAGAGTCGCTTGTCCGAAGAGTTCGATCCGACCGATAATGGCATTGAAAAGCTTGGCAAATTCGAGGCGCACAAGGTGACCCTCAATGTCAAGAAGGGCGTCGACGTCGCCTACCCGAAGATTATCATGTGGATTTCAGCAGGCTCTGGTAACACACTGAAAAAGCAAGAGTATGCCGCCTCCGGCAAGTTGATGCGCACCAGCTACACGCCCAAGTGGGCCAAGCGGTTCAGCGAGTCAAAGAAGGCCGATGTCTGGACCCCCAAGGAAATTCGCATCTTTGACGAGGTCGAGAAGGGCAACTCGACCGTGATTCTGCTCAAGGAAATGGATCTGCGCACTTTACCTGCGAATTTGTTCACCAAGGCGTGGCTTGAGTCGCAGAGCCGCTGAATCACGGTCAGGCGGTAGTAGCCCGCAATGAGCGTTGGTAGCGGGCCGCAATAGGCGTAGCTAGAGGGCCGCAGTAGCACTGGGCCATCGACGGCAAGAAAATCATCAATTACCGGCGTTTTGCTGGGTAGACGAGAAGTGATGGATGCAATCATCGGTGCTGCCTCACCTAAGCGATCGTCTACTTCACCGATTGCGGGTCAGATTATTGAAAATATAGCTATTTCTCGTTCTGCGATTGCCTTGGCATCGGCCATCGCCCTGGTCCTTGGCCTCGGTGGGGCCTGCTCAGCGTGGGCTCAGGCTGCAACTCAGACTCCGGCAAAGGTGGGGCAATCCCCAGATTCGGCAGGAAAAAATGCGGATTCTAAGCCCGGAGACAGGGCCCCTGCTGCGGCTGACTCGGCAGCCAAGTCAGCCCCGGATAGCAAGGGCGATGCGGCCGATAAGTCTAGAGAAGACGCAATGTTCGGAGACGATGACGGCACACCAGCGCCGCCTGCCGGGACCAAGGCGGGCAAAGACGCCCAGGGTGCCAACGCGGAACCGTCGGCTGACGAACTGGGCGACGACAGAATCCACGGCGCCGCGGTAGAAAACACAGAGCTATTACACCGAGATCGCTTGCAAATTGGCGGTTTTTTCTATGCTCGCAACGGCATGAGCTATGGACAGGGCGACAGCATCGGCCATGTCGGCCTGAGCCAATCTACGCTTTTTGATGCGTATTTTGACGGGCACCTCAATGAACGCGTTCGATCCTTCGTCCGCGCTCGGCTGATCTACAATCCTTTGGCGGATGTACCGAGTTCGAGCCCCCTTGCGGCCTTTGGCCAGACGACGACCCAGGAAGCCCGCTACTTGCTGGACCAGGCCTGGATCAAAACAGATTGGAATCGCACGGTATTTTTCACCTTGGGCCAGCAACACCTGCGCTGGGGGACCACGCACGTGTGGAATCCGGTGGACGTGATCAATCCTACGCGCTTTAATCCATTGGCCTTTTTCGACGAGCGTGTCGGCGTGCCCATGCTCAAGATCGACGTTCCCTTTGAGAAACTGGGCTGGAACTGGTCGATGCTTTTTCTGACCGATAATGCCGTGACCGCAGACCACGTGGGCGCGGCGACGCGTTTGGACATGGCAGCGAGCTCGCATTTCGGCGAAAAAGGCGTGCTGGCGGGCGGGTTAGGGTTCACAGGCAAGGCCCAACGCGGCCAAGATCCGAAGGCGGGCGTCGATGCCTCCTTGACCGTGGATGATTTTGATTTTATTGCAGAACTGGGCGTTGCTACCCCTTGGGAAGTTGCCGCCAACAGCAGCCGGCCGTGGAACTGGACCTTGGCCGCGGGTGGCTCGTGGACTTGGGCCTACCGTGAAGACGATAGCCTGGTGCTTTCCTTCGAGTATTTCCATAATCCAACGGGTGTCACAGCCGATCAGGTCATCGCCAGCTACCAGAAAGCCTTCATTGCATCGCCCACTTCGCCGCAATTGCCTGTTTATACGCCGCTGTACACCGGCAAGGACTACTTGGCGGTCATTGCAACGGTCATTTCTCCCGGCAGCTGGATCGATGCAACGATCACTGCATTGGCACTGGAGAATTTGACGGACAAGTCCGGCGTCGGCCGCCTAGCGCTTTCCGACTTGGTCCTGACCGATTTGACCGTCGAAGCGTATGTCTCGGGCAACTATGGCGATGGCGAGCTGCGCGGCTATGTGCCTATGCTCAAACCGCTTCTTGGCACGCTGGGCAGCAACATGTATGCGCCGCTGCTGGGCGCTGGCATCAATCTGCGGGTGAATCTCTAGTTATCATAAAGGTTTGCCTCGCAGCGGCTCAGACGCAGCGGGGGCCCTTTTGCATCGGCGCAAAACGCGTTACAACGCGGCTGTGTTGCCGTTGACGGGTTGACCTTGCGCCGCGGGTTGCGCAGACCGCATGAGGCGGGCGTCCGCGGGACGACAAGCGGCGCGGGCCCTTGGTTTGGCGTCGCGGTGCTGTCGGTTCGACGTCGTGCCTCGCTTGGCGCGGACACGGGCACTGGAGGTTCGGTATGGTTCTGAAATCGTTTGACAATACGCAGCTATTGGCGCGGACAGCAACTCCCCTTGTGCAGGGGCGGGCCCCCGTCGCGGCGTGGTTGCTGGCCGGACTGGCGGCCGCGGCATGCTCGGGCCCGGACAAGGTATCGACGACGATGGAGGGGCCCGTGGCCAGCCAATGTCGCAAGCAATTCGCGGCTCATGAGCGCGATGTCAAAGAGTTGACGTACCTGCCTCCGGCCCTGCAGACCCTGCGCTGGGCTTTGCCCGGTGCTGATGCCGATGGATTGATTAGCGAAGCCACATTGGTGCAGGCCCTGCGTGGCGGCCAGATCAAGTTTGCCCACGTGCAAGCCCGCGGCGGCATTGGCAAGACCGAGCTGGCCAAAGCCTTGGTCGCGCAGACCTGCGGCCAAGTCCCTGCTTTTCGTGTCGATCTGCGTGAAATCTACGGACCTACGGCTCCGGCCCTCGCGGCGGGTAGCAATGGCATTGCTGTGGACGTCGCCAAGCAACTGCAGTTGTCCGCTGGACAAACACTGGCGACGGCTGGCCTGGACCGGCTTTTGCTGGCCATCGACCACGTGGAAGAAGTGACCGACCGCCGCGCCCAAGCGCTTGCCGATCTTGGGGAATTGCGCAAGGAGCACCCAGCCTGGCAGGTGGTCGTCATGGGTCGGCCGTCGATCGATCTGCCGTTCTACGGGTTGCAAGGTCTTGATGCTGTGCTGGAATTGCCGCCGCTGGACTGCGGTCGCGCCAATTCCAGTTTGGTGCGCCTGTCCGACGATGCGGCCGAGCGCCATCGGGTGGACGGCTTTGTCAAGACCTGGCACCTGGACCACCAGAGCATGAACGGACAACAGTGTTATTACCCGTACTTGGCAACGTACCGTGACATTCAAGTCGTGCAGCGCCTGGCCAAAACGTTCAATCCTGACACGGAGATGGGCGGGCTGCAGGCCAATCTGTCGCAGGTGCATGAGACGATCTTGGCCGAGCGCCTGATCAAGGAACTCGAAGACCTTAAGATGACAGGGGAACAGGTGCTTGCAGCTGTGGACGCCATGGTGGCCCTGGGCGCCTATCAGGATGGCGAATGGAATCTAACGTTTACGCTGGACCGCTGCCTCAAGGGGCAAGGGGCCGACGCAGCGCGGGGCAGGGTAGTCTGCGAAAAACTCTTTCAGTCCGTGCTCTTTGATCATATTGCCGGAACGGGCGAGGCCAAGCCGGATGCGGCCCAGGGACCGGCGCTCAAGGCGGCCGAGTGGAAGTTTGCCCACCAGGACATTGCCGACCTGTTTGTGGCGCGTTGGCTCGAGGGCCAGTTGCAAAAGACGCCCAAGGCGTGCACGGCGGTTGATCAGCAAGTCGATATGATTGCAGGAAAAACGATTGCGGGCTACTTGGTCGGACGTCCCGGCGGTGTGCGCTGCCTCGGGCCCATTGCCAAGGCCGTGTGCAAGGATGGCGGCTTCCAGAAGTCCAGAGTTGGCTTATTTTACAAGGGCTTGCCCTTGGGTGCCCAGCGCAGTGAGTGGGTCAAGCAGGCCAAGGACTGGCTGCAGGCCAACGGCAACGATGCGTGCGCACTGCAGTATTTGAACGCTATGTAGGATTCTTGGTCGTTGAGCTTGGGCCCGTTGCGCACGGGACAGCCATGCCCAGAAGACGCAACTGGCGAATCTACTTGGGGAGTCTGGCCTGCGGTCTATGCAGTTCAGCTCACAGCTGGCGGGCTGGTGTGACCATTTGAAATCAGATGGACATGCCGGCAATTCAACGTGTTCACGGGGACCTTACGGTGCAGGGGCACTGCAAGGCTGACACCGCGACGTTGAGCCGTTGAGCGTGCGACCATGCAGGTCAAGGCGGTGAAAAGCATGAAGAATCACGTCCGATTGCTGCGGCGATATTTACCTGTTGGCAGAGGACTGGGTGTCTCGCGCACGTCGCGGCCGCTGTCTGCGCTGGCCCTGCGTGCGCTGACGTTGGCCCTGTCTGCGCTGACGTTGGCTCTGACCCTGGTGGGCGCGCCTGCCGTGGCCGACGACCTGCCGCCGCCGCCCCCGCCCGTGGAAGGTTCGGCGCAACCCCCTCCGCCGCGAGCGGAAACGCCGCCTCCTCCCGTGGCACCCGAGCCGGCACAGCCGCCGCCGCCGCCCGTCGCCAAGCCGGTGAATGCCCAAGATCAGGCCGCACCAGCAAAAACCCCTGTGACATCAAACACCCCTGTGACGGCAAAGCCCTCTGAGACTACAAAGCCCTCCGTGACTGCAAAGCCGCCGGTAACGGCGCGGCCTTCGTTGACCGCCCAGCCTCCGGTGCCGGCCAAGCCCGCCGAACCCGCGCGTCCGGTGGTCCAACGTCCTCTGGCCCTGCTGCCCGATGACCCGATTGCCCCGCAACCGCACAAAGTCGCCGAGTTACCTAAGAATTCTAGGCACTTCATCAAAGGCGAACTGGCCAACGTCGGTGCCATCGGCCTTGTGCCTTGGGAAAACCAGATCGGCGCTGTCCTAGGCATTGAGCGCATCGGTGCCGTGTACTACGCGTCGGTAACACCGCAGATTAACTACAATACGGACATTGGCGACCAGCCCCTCGACATGAGCTTTGGCGCGCCCTTGCGCATTCAACTGCTGGACACGCGCCCGGATGTGCAATGGAGCCAAATCGGGCAGTTCCGCAAACAGGACTGGAATGATTGGACTTCCTACGCGCAAATCGTCCGCAACATCACGTATGGTGGCAAAGAAAGCCATGTTTACGCGGATATCAACGCATTCAAGGCCAGTACCCTCGGCCACGGTGCCCTGCTACGGCGCTACAACCCGAACCTAGACCTCAATCACCGCCAAGTATCTGGAGAATTGGACGCTTTTGGTGATTACGGTGGCGGCGAAATCTACGTCAACAATGTCGTTCAACCTCGGGTCATGGGCGGGCTTTTGTTTGTAAAGCCGCTGAGTTTTATTGACCGCGATGACTTCATGATGCGTTCCTTTTCTATCGGCGGGACGCTGGTGGCCGATGTTGATGCGCCCTTGCGAAATCGCTTGGATTACTCAGACTTGAACGGCGACGGCCGCCGCGACAATCAGTTGGCCTTGAACCAGACGACCTATCGCCCCATGTACAGTGCTGGCAAGGTCCTTGGCTACGGTTTGGATAGTGAAATCAAGCTGGTAGATAATGAAAACGCCGACTGGAAGACGTACGTGGACTATTCGATGCTCGCGGCTGGACTGCCCACCGACGACCCCAAGGCGTTTCAGTTCGACAATATTCCGACCAAGTACGTGCATTCTGGCGGTTTTACCTGGGGACACTTGCTGCGCCTGAACCTCGGCAATGATCCGGTCCATGTGCTGCGTTTGCGCGCAGAAGTGCGTAGTTACGATGCAAACTACCTGCCGGGGTACTTTGATGTCATGTACGAAGTGCAGCGCGTCCTGTATCGCGTGCGCTCGGTGGGCGGCAGTGGTCAAAGCTACCAGCTAGCCTTGGCAAATGGTACGAAATTACAGGAAGTGCTCGGCCGAACCGGCGGCCGTATCCTGGGCGGCTACTTTGAGGCGAGTTGGAAGATTTCCGAGATGTTCGTCGCCGCCGCCGCCATGGAGTTCAACGACACTACGCCCGACAACAACCTGTTCGTTCACCTGGAAGTGCCTAAATACAAAAGCTTTCAGTTCTTGGCGACCTGGCACCGGCGCAATGCTAGCTCGGTCAACAGCCTAGTGAGCAAGTTCAGTGCCGCGGAGAATATCCTCATCGCCAAGGCACGTTATCGCGTGACGGACAACTTCCACATCAATGCTGAGGCCATTACGCCCTTTGGCATCGGCCCGGACGCGCTGTTCCAAAACTTTATTGATCTCAATATCAACGCGGAGTTCGGCTTCGGTTACGGGAGCAGAAAATGATGTACATTGCCTTGCAACGCCACGCAGCGGCCGGTCCCAAGCGAGCCCTTGGGTTAATGCTGAATTTCGCTTTCCTATTAGGTCTTTGCAGCTGTGGCCTGGTGCAATCGGCCGGAGACGTGGAGATTGGCGCTTCGACCTTGCCGCGCGTGACCGTGAGCGTGCCGTGGCCCAAGCTCGACGACATCCTGGGCCCCCAGCTGAAGTCGGCGGAGTCCAACCTACCCATTCCGGGTGCGCCAACCTCGTTAGAATCTGCGACCTTGGCTCACGTTCAGGGGCTCATGACCATCGACGGCCAGTGCCACCGCAGCGTGGACCAACCGGCGGTCGTGGCGGCCTCTGGGGCGATGAAGAACTTGCACATCGACGTAGTGAACTGTGGCGATCCCAACCGTTGCCTGTCGCGCTGTCAGGGGTTTCGCGGCATGAGGCTCGAGGCCAGTATCGACATGCAGTTGCTGAACACCGACAATGCCGCAAAAATAAAGAAGTATCTCTCGCGAAACTCCATGGATGCCATCGTGCAGATTCGCGCCCAGTTCTTCAAGCTGATGTTCTATCGCCTTAGCGGCAAGGATAAAGTTAATGAAGACAAACTGTTTTCTGGGTTCAAGCTTGGCCTTCAGGATACTACTGGGCAGGCGTCGACGGTGCTGCTCGATGAGCGCTATTTGACCAAGATTTCGCCAACTACGCCTCAGCGTTTCGAGCTCGACCCCTATGCGCCGTTTACCGCCTCCATCAAGCAGTCGGTGCTCGCCGGCAAGGAGCAATGGGTGCAGGTGTTCCTGCAACTCGACGTGGCGCAAAAAGACTTGTATTCCATGCATTTGAGTGGCACTGGCGTCGACATCGACTTTCAGCCTGAGTTTGTCATCAACGCCATTGAAGTGGCCAAGGACCAACTGCAATGAGTGGACAATTGCCTGTAAAATCAAAGACTATACCCTTTGGACACCAACTGGCATTTTGCGTTGCTGGCCTCGCCCTGGGCCTGCTCCCCGCCTGTGAGTCCTGGTTCGTTCACGCCGGGGCCGATGCTGGGTCGGCCGATGCCAAAGGGGACGCCGGGTCCGTACCCGTCTTTGCCGGGGCTGCTATCGGTGGCGCGTGCGGCGATACAACAGAGTGCCGTCAAGGACTTACCTGCCAAGCCAAGACTTGTCAGCCGGGGCACCAAACGCCGGCCAATGGGGCGTGCCTGCTCACGGCTGAATGCGCCACAGGCCTCAGTTGCGGCTGGTCCGGGTTTTGCACCGCGCAACCCGCTGGCCCAGGCAAAGTAGGCGAAGATTGCGCCAAGACGGCCGACTGTTCGGGCGGATTGTTTTGCAAATTCAAGGCGGCGAGTCAGTGTCCAAGCGGTTCCACCTGCGGCCTATGCACGGTCCCGGATGCGGCAAATGTGGCCTCCGAGGGCGAAGAATGCACCACCGCGGCCGCCTGCCCACCGGACATGGTTTGCGAAATGATTGGACTTTCGGGTGTTTGCAAGCTTGCTACGGGGGCGGGCGACATCGGGGCCCCCTGTGCCAAGGCCAAGGACTGTCTCGCTGGGTTGGCCTGCTCGACCAATCAAAAAGCATGTGTTCCTGGCAGTTTATTGCTTGAACCCGACCTCTATTCGGGCGTGGAATGCGCCGACGATGCCGAGGCCGCCGCCCCTTTTTCGGCCATTGTGCATATTGCGCGGGCGGCCACCGGAACCGACTTCTTTAGCCTGCCATATCCGAACGATATTCTGTTGAAAAATGGGCATGTGGACCTGTCGCAGCATCCACACCCGGGGCTTGGACTGATTGGCTTTGATTCGGTGGCAGCGACGGCGGCGGAAGTCAGCCAGGAAATGACCGGCTTTGGCTTAACTACTGGTATGTATGTGCGTTTTACTCGGGCAATTGATCCGGCCAGCCTCAAGACAGGCAGCGGCGGCAATGTGCGCCTGATCAACCTCAACACGGGCGCGGACTTACCTGTCAACGCGCATTTTCAGCCGGCGCGCAACAAGTATATTTGCGCTAACTGGCTGTATTTGCACACACCTTGGGCGCAGGTGCTGGAGCCCAACACCGCGTATGCCTTTGTGGTCACCGATGGTGTTGCCTTGGGCAAGGACGCGACGGGCAAGGTGCTGCCCGGGCCGGCAATTCCGGTTCAAAGTGCTGATATGAAATTGCTTTTGTCGGCAACGCCTCCTGCGGACCTGCAGCTCACAGCGGCGTGGTCGGCGTACAGCAAGTTGCGGACTTGGGTAGCCAAGAATGGCCTGAATCCGGACAAGGTGGTCGCGGGCAGTGTGTTTACTACCTGGGAGCCACGACAAAGGACCCATGATCTTGCAGCTTTAGCGCAGAACAACGGCGACCATGTACCTGCAGTCGATGGTGCCGTCTTCGCTTGCAACGCCCCGGGCCTGCACGACGACAAAACGGGTTGCGCGACGCCCGATTACAAGCTCACGGACCTGGGCAAGGCGGGTATGCCCGACCCGCGCGACTGCCCGGCCAACTTGGACAAGCACTACACCGAATATCACTTGCGCCTAAAGATGCCGTATTATCAAGAGGGTACGCGACCTTACCTCAAGGAAGGCGGGGCCATCAAGCTCGACGACAAAGGCAAACCGGTCATCGTCGGGAGCGAGTCCGTGTGCGTATCCATCAACGTGCCCAGCGGCGCCATGCCCGCCAACGGCTGGCCTTTATTGGTCTTTGGCCACGGCACTGGCGGCAGTTTCCGCTCGGTCAACGACCAGGTGTCGAACTGGGTGGCGAACATGGACAACGGTGCGCAATGGGCCACCATCGGCATCGACGCACCGATGCACGCCGACCGCCGCGGCATCGACCCGGCCACCGGCAAGACGTACACCACGGACCCGGGCCCGTTGTTCTACAACTTCGCCAATCCCCAGGCAGCGCGCGGCAATTTCTACCAAGGCGCCATGGACAACATCTCGCTTTACCGCTTTGCCGGTAGCTTTAAGGGCGGAAATGGCTTGCCGGGGCTCAAGTTCGACGCGGCGCACTTTGCCTATATGGGCCATTCTCAAGGCGGTACGACCGGGCCGATTTTCGCGCCGTACCAAAAAGGCCTGAGTGGCGCGGTGTTCTCGGGCTGCGGCGGCTCCCTGGTCTTTGGTCTGCTCGGCAAGAAGAAACCGTACGACGCCAGCATCGGCCTGCAAATTGCTTTGCAGGATGCGCAGATGGATGAGTTTCACCCGGTGCTGAACTTGCTGCAGTTCTACTTTGAAGCGGCTGACCCGCTGCTGTACGCGGCGATGATGACGCAGGCACCGGTGGCTGACGGCGCGGGGCCGGTGAAACTGCTTCATACCTTTGGCCAAGGGGACAGTTACACGCCGCCGTTGACCAGTGCTATCTTTGCCGCGGCGACGGGCAATACCCTCGGCCTTCCAGCAGGCAACCTGCCGACATGGTTCGATAAAGTTGACAAGTTGTCGGTCACGGCGACGCCGATGAAGACGGCCCCGTTGTCACCGCCGATTGCGCAGAACGTGCAGGCCGGGGCACAGAAGGTAACAGCCGTCTCGATTCAGGCCCTCAACGATGCCAGCAAGAGTCTGTACCAGTCCGCCTATGATGGCCACTTTGTTGCGTTTAATGACATCGACACCGTGGCGCGGGTCAAGCATTTCTTGGCGACCTTGGCCATCGGCAAGCCGGAGGTCGGGCCATAGCACCGCGCGGAGTCCCCTCGTTGGCCGAAGCAGGCGAACGCGCTAGGGGTTTGGGGACTAGTCCCTCTAACCCGAAGTTCCTTGCGGGCTAGAGGGACAGTGTTTGCTTCTAGTTTCAGGGTGACTCGCGGCTCCCCTCGCCCGCGCGCGCGGGCTCACCCCTGCGTTCGGCCGGGTCCGCGGCTGCAAAGTCCACAACGCGGAGTCCTCTGCGGTAACCCGGAAAGGACTTAGGGTTAGGTGTGCTAGGGACAGAGTTGCTAGGGGATGTCCATGGAAAGACAGGTATTTTCCCGCTGCGCCTTGAGCGCCGCCTGCGAACAGAGGGCCGGCACGGCGCAGACAGTGGGCTGAGGCAGGGCGTAGGGAAGCTGAATCATCACAGGCGCTTGAGAATGCGCTGGAACCTCCAGCTCAACCGTCGCTTGCCCCGGCACGCGCACCTGTAGGGTGACGGCGTGGTCGTGGGCGAGAATACGGTCAAAATGCCCATCTTGACAACGACTTAGCCAGCGTTCGCCCATCTGCGGCGCTTGTTGTAGGACGACGACCTCGGCCGTGGCTGGCCTACCTCGCGCATCGAGGACTTGGCCCGAAACACGCGGCCCGTGGAGTACTTGCAGCAGCAGTTGCCGCCAGGACGGTCGCGTATCTGCAATGATTTTCGCATGAAGTGTCGGCTCCCAAGGGTTTTGCAATGCGCCCTCCAGAAGCAGGGCGGCCGTGCCATGGCTTGCTCGTAGCCAGTCTTGGTCGACGCCCGCAACGGGGTAAATCTGCTTTTTGACGACGAAATGTCGGCCATTGGCCTGGCGCGGCAGGGCGTGGGCGATGACCGAAGCGAGTTGCCACGCGTCATTGGGCTGCGGATTGCGCGTCCCGTTTGCCGTGTAAGGCGCTAATATGACAGTGCCTAGCGTATGGTAGGACAGGGAGGCGGCGAAGTGCACGCGGTCGGCCAGGGCCATGAGCGCCTGGGTTTCGCGCTCCGACCCCGGCGCTGGCCCGCGGTACCAGGGGTCGTGGGGGCGCGAACGGCTACCGACCTCGCCATCAGCGTGCCAGAAAAACGGGTAATTGCGATTGATGTCAATGCCATCGTCGGCCGTCCAGCCGTCGCCGTCGCTGTCGCGAGCGTTCTTGCGGCCGGCGTAGCCCGATTTCTCAAAAGCCGCGGCCAAGCCGTCCGGGTTGACGACCGGGACCACCCACGTCTGCAACCCTTGCGCGCACGCCTGCAGCGCCGCGTCAGCGTCGGCCGGGTTGCGCGGATCGCCTCCTTGGAGCAGTCCTTGGGCGGCGTCTAGGGCGAAGTCGACGCTCAGCAACTCGTCGGCGTGGTGCCCGCCGGTGATGAGAATAGCGGGGGGTTGGGAGGTCGATTTACCTTGGGAATCAAGGTTTTGTCCCTTTGGGATCCAAACGCGCAAAGCCCAGATTTGCCGGCCTTGGGCGGTCGTGCCCAGCGACACAAGCCGCGCCGCCTGGGGATGCTCGGCGGCAAGGCGCCTCAAGGTCTGCTCGACCATCGTCGGGTCGCGATAGCTGGGCGGCAGCCCTGGCACAGGCAGGCTCGCATCACGCCTATGCCATTGAACATAGGTTGGATCCTGCCACTTCAGCGGCGCGTCGACATCTAGCACCTGCAGGGGCACGGACTGGCGCAACAGCCTTTCGAGCTCGGGGACGCCGATGCGGTAGACATCGTCCTCCACTTGGTGCAGGAGATCTTTAAGATCACTAGTTATTTCAATCTGTTGTGCGATCTTGATGTAGCGGCTGAGGCCTTGGGGCGCCCTAGGCTCTGCAGGTCCAGGCGGCGTGGAAGGGAGACCGGCAGCCCGAACGGACCAATGAAGCACGGCTGGGGCCGGCAGCGAGCGGCTCAGGAGCCACAGACCCGTGCGCCCCTGTTCGTAGGTCGAATCGCTCACCGAAAGCGACGCCAGGGGCCTTAGCGTGACGCCATCGATCACCTGTACACCCAGATGCGGCCCGACGGCCCACACCTCCAGCTCGACGCGCGTCAAGCTGATCAGCGTTGGCAGGGGCACCGCCTTGTCCAGTGGGCGCAGGCGGCCGCCATCCCAGCGCTCCATCGACACACTCTGCGGCGTAAGCACAACGGCATAACCGTTTGATTTTGTTGGGTCTTTGTTGGGAAGTGACATGCGCACGCCCAAGGCCAGACGCCCGGCGCGGGGCGTTTCCACGGTCATGCGCACGAAGCCGTCGCGAAACGTGGGGTTTTGGGGCACGAACCAGTGATCGTGGTCGGCCTCGACGCGGGAAAGCCGAAGTTGCCCATCTTGGAGGCGCCACTGCCCCAACTGGTCTGCGGCCGGTAGCGGCGAAGAACTTGTAAAAACGGCTATTTCACCCGCACTGCCCGCGTGGGTCACGGCCAACGCCGACTGTGGCAATGCCGTCGCAGCGACCAAGCCGCACAGCAGTCCGAACAGGCGCACCGCTCTGCGTTGCGGTCGCGTCGCACCCGCCTGGATCATCGTGTTGTTCCACTGAGTTGCTGCGCTTGGGCCCAGGTCGCCGCGCAACGGAAGCCGAAGTGAGAAGTCGGCTTATTTTCAGGTACATATGGGCGACGGTACGTGCCCGTGGCGTAGCTAGCGTCCCAATACCACGAGCCACCGCGCAAGACCTTCTCCTTGCTCTTGGCGCACCGGTCGGCACCAGCGCATAGTCCTTTGGGATCAATGCCCTGACACGCCTCACCGCACTTGGCGTAATCGGCACTGAACCAGTCGGCCACCCATTCCCAGGCGTTGCCAACTAGGTCGTGGATGCCGTATCGGTAGGCGGGGCGGGAAGGAACCTCAAACGTTCTACCCACATCGGCCAATCGGGCTAGACCATTCTTGGCGACGCCGCAACTCCGGCCGCGACCGTCTTGGATGACGGCACGGCTGCAGTCCACAGGTTCGTTGCCCCAAGGATACAGGTCGCCGTCCGCACCGCGTGCCGCCTTCTCCCATTGTGCTTCTGTAGGTAACTGTTTTCCAACGGCTTTACAGTAGTCGCGTGCGTCGAACCACGTCATCGCCACCATGGGTTGCTTGGCGCGGTTGAAATCGCTGTAAATCGGCTTGGCTGGCTGGCACTTGCCTTTGCGCACGCACGATTGGTATTGGGCGAATGTGACCTCAAGCAGGTCCATGTAGTATGTCTGTAACCACGCTTGGCCAGAGGGTTTTTCATTAGCCGGGCCGTCGTCCCGGCCACGGACGAACCAACCGGCCGGAATGCACGCCATGTCCGCGGGGGGATGGTCCAGGCAGGCCTGGGCGGTCGGCTCTGCCAGCACGGGTCGAGGCGGCGCTGCGTGGGCGGTCGCAGGCCAGGTAATTGATTGAACAAGCAGGTAGATAATGGCCGGCTGAGCGGAGCTAGTGCGTCGGAAGTTCATAGCGCTATGGTGCGAGGAGTCGAGGGCGCGGTCAAGGACGACGGGCGGGGGCTTGGGCCGTTTTCGCGGTCTGGTATCCAACGAGACAAATATTTGTAATTCATAGATTTTATGGTGTCGGCGTGGTCGGTTGAGCCGTACAAATTGACGGCCGCCGCTTGCTGCCTGAAGCACGCCGGTGCCAACGGCGGGCTGGTGCGGTCTGCCGTGGCGATGACTTCGAAGAACGCCGGCAGTGGGTTGGAGCGCTCAGGCGGGCTGTGGCCCGAGGAAACCACCTGAAAAACTGCTTTGGTGTCCAAAGGATCAAACCATTGTATTTGTTTCACAATATGCCTCCGCAGTGGACGTTTCGCCACGCCGATTTGGCCCTACCCGCAGCGCGCAAACAGGCCCGCGCGGCAGTGGTCCTTTTGCAGCCAGAACGCCGGCGGCGCGCACGAATGCGGGGGCAGCTGCGGCCGGCGACGCCTGCCAGCGCGGTAGGCCAGCGAGGCGTCCTCGTAGGCCTCCACGAATTGCTTCCTCTGTTCAATGAG